>NZ_JAGHFX010000035.1 GCF_017888565.1 Clostridium sp. | reverse complement strand
TAATAATATTAGATTTCAAAAAAGGTTAAAAAATATGGCTCCAATTAAATATCGAAGCCATTTTTGTAATTCACAATGATATATCCCTTTTAACAATGTCTACTTTTTAGGGGTCAGACCATTTCGTGACCCCCTTTATATATTACTAAATCTAGCAATTATAATAACTTTATACTATTAATATATGCAATATAAAAATATTTTTAAATATATTATTCTAATAAATAGAAAAATTATACCGCACTCTCTTATTTAAACCCTTAAATTATCAAAAATAATCCTAACTGTTGTTCCTATGCCCTCATTAGATTCTACTTCTATATTAGCGTAATGTAAACTTAGTATTTTCTTTACTATAGTTAATCCTATACCATTACCTTCTATTTTTTGACGACTCTTATCACCTCTATATAATCTTTCAAATATGAATGGTAAATCTTCTTCTTTTATTCCGACTCCTGTATCTACAACTTCTACTATTACTTTATTATTTTCTATATATAAATTAATCCTTACACTCCCTTCACTCTTTGTAAACTTAATAGCATTAGTTATTAAGTTTATAAAAACTTGCCTTAACTGATCTTTATCTCCAAGGGTAATGTAAGTTTCATCTTTTTCTATCCTATAATCAAAATTTATATTTTTACTCTTAGCTTCTAAATAAAAATCTTCAGCTAATTCAATAATAAACTCATCTAACAAAATTTTTTCAAATTCTAAATTTATACTTTCATCTTCAAATTCTTTTAATACATCTAAGTTATTTAAAAGCTTACCAAACCTTATTACTTCATCATTTAAGGAAGATAACCTTTGATTAGATACAGGAAAAATTCCATCTATCATTGCTTCTAGATTATTTTGAAGAACATTAAGTGGTGTTCTTATTTCATGGGATATATCTGATACAAGCCTCTTCCTTAACATATCCTGATTTTTAAGCTTCTCACCTAATATATTTATACTTTCTCTTAATTCTTCAATTTCTTCAATATCACTTTCTGTATTAGACTTTGCTCCAAAATCTCCTCTTGAAAGCCTCTTTGATATACTTGCTACTTTTTTTATTGGAATTGATAGTTGCTTTGAAATATATAAACTTATTATGATTATAATTAATAAAGTTCCTATTCCACTTAACACTATACTTTTATTAATAGATGACTTAAACTCCAAATCCTCCTCTGTTAATAGTACAGATGAATACTGACCAACTTCTATATTCCCAACAACTTTTCCCTCTACCACTATGTCAAAATTTTTAGTAATATATACGCCATTATCTTCTGTATTCATATTATTAAAATGGTTAGCATCTCTTATATTTGATGGATCCATTCCCCAAACTACATTTCCATTAGCATCTCTTAATGTTAAGCAATAATTACTCATATAAGCTTCATGTATTATCTCAATAGCAGAGTTTTGGGTCCATTTTTTATCTCTTTTATAAACCTCTTCAAGGTATGAAACTATTCTATCATTTCTTTTGTCTTGAATATCTATCATATACTTATTAAATTTAACATTTATGGTGCTATTAACAAACAATATAATTAGTATAATTGCTGAAATAGATGATATTAAAAATGATATGCTTAACCTTTTTCTTATGCTCTGCATCTATATATCACCACCAAATTTATATCCAACTTTTGTAACTGTTATTATATATTTAGGATTTTTAGTATCGTCTTCAATTTTCTTTCTTATATTTTTTATATGTACATCTATAGTTCTATCATATCCATCAAAATCGATACCAAAAACACTTTCAATTAATTGTTCTCTAGATAAAACTTTTCCTCTATTAATCAATAGAGTATATAATATATCAAACTCACTTGGTGTAAATGATATTTCTTCCCCTCTTAGTTCTACCATTCTCTTTTCATAATCTATTCTTAATATTCCATCATTAAAAATATCACTTATTTTATCACTTGTATTTATTCTTCTAAATAAGGCATTTACCCTTGCTGTAAGTTCTCTTGGACTAAATGGCTTAATTAAATATTCATCAGCCCCTATATCTAAACCAACAATTCTGTCATTTAGACTAGCTTTCGAAGTTAGCATAAATATATATACATTAGAAGTTCTTCTTATAATTTTGCAAATTTCTTCTCCATCTATATCCGGTAGCATTAAGTCTAATATAACAAGCTGAAAATCTATTTCCTTAAAGATTTCTAAGGCCTTCATTCCAGAATTACACACCTCTACATTATAATTATCTTTTTCTAAATATGCCTTTATGACATTAGCTACGCTTTCTTCATCTTCAATTATTAAAATATTTCCCACGTTAAACCTCCCTCTTCTAATATTAAGTTATATTTCCAATAATATAAACCTTATCAAATTCTTTTGAAGGTATTATGAAGATATTTTTAATATCTAATTTCAAATATATCATTTAACTTCATGTCCGCAATATGGACAATATTTATATTCTGAATCAAACACCTTACCACAACTTTTACAAACACTATGTATATTATAATCATAATCATAAGTATTATTAACTTCATGTAAATCCCAGTAATTTATATCTATATTTTCTCCTCTTTCTATCATCTTTCCCTTTTCCTTAGAAATCGAAAATATCTTTTTACAACTCCCACATTCTACATAATATTTTTCATTCCATTTGAAAATAGGTATAAAAAAGAAATGGAAGAATTCATAATGCTTTATTACTCTTGATATGCTTAATCTATTACAACTCTTACATGTTAAATTATTTATTATTTTAATTTCTTTTTCTTTGTTTTCTATTCCAAAAATCCCTATAAAGAACATAGCTTTTCTCCTTTATACAATGCTAACTTATTATATTTGTTTTCTTATATTTATTTTATCATCTTAAATAAAAATAAGAAGTCAGAATTAATAATAACTCTAACTTCTTATCAAAAATAATATTTATTTATACTCATTTTACCTCTTATAGTATTGTTTATATTGTGATTCTTTTCACTTATTACTAAAATCCTTGCTTCTATAGGAGCTTTAATCACATTATATATCATTTAATAGTCTCCTCATGACTTTTATTATTATTTTAGTATAACTACAAATCCTATTCTCCATTAGTATCAAAACTATATCTAATTTTTTTCCATGTATCATAAATATCTTTTTCTATTTCACTTGTTAACGCTTTCTTTTCTTCCTCAGTATAAAAAATTGAATTGTTTATATTTTGCTTTTTATAAAATAAGTTTCTTACGGACTTATTCAAGCTACAATGTTTATTTATGTCTATACTAGCAACCATACTCTCACCTCCTTAAATTATATTCTACTACTATCATAAGATGATTTATTGTCAATTTCGTTACAAAATATACTAACTTTAGCATATTTAATGAAATCTTAAGAATTAAAGTAATAATCTACAGTTTTATAAGCCCAATTATTTTAATTTTTAATTTAAAGAGAGATATTATACAATTTTTATATTATAAATTAAAGGAGCTTTTCACCAAATATTTAGTGAAATAGCTCCTTTAATTTATATTTTTATTTATTTTCTTCTATTAGTGCTTCTATTTTACCTCTGCATCTACTTGCACCGCAAAATCCTGTTCCTGCACCTGTTGCTTCTTGAACTTTTTCAAATGTATCAGCACCATCTTTAATAGCTTGAACTATTATATCCTTTGATACACCCTTACAAAGACAAATTATATCCATATTATCCACCTCTTTATAGCTATATATGTTTCAATTAATAATCTACATAATTAAACCTAATAGTATTAAATATTTATCATACATATTTAATTAAAATATCAAAATTGAAATCATATATTATTTTTTTATATAAGCTACTAAAATAATAACTTTGATTATATAATAACAATTATTTATGTATTATACAAATATAAATTTTATTATAACCTATATATTATCATTAATATTATCTTCAAAAGTCGGATTTTTATTATAAAATCTAAGCCTTTGTAGTATTTACCATTATCTATGAATGCATCTTTTTACCTAATTCTATTGCTGATTTATTTAATTCATAATATTCTTTTTTACCATGAATTCTAATAGAGTTTAAAACATCTTCTATAGTAATAATCTTTAATTTTTTAATCAAGAAACCAAGTAATATCATATTTGCATTTCTTTTATCTCCAAGCTTTTCTGCTTTTGATTCAGCATTTATCTTATATACTTCTATATCATCAAAATCAGCTTCATCTTTTACCATATCTGAATCTATTATTAAAATCCCATTTTTCTTTATTGATTTACTGAATTTATCTAAAGATGGCCTATTCATGATAACAACTATATCTGCTTCTGATATAACAGGAGATCCAACTTCTTCATCAGAAATTATAACTGAACAATTTGCTGTTCCACCTCTCATTTCAGGACCATATGATGGTAACCATGAAACATTGAACCCCTTATCCATAGCTGCATAAGCTAATAACTTCCCCACAGTTAATATTCCTTGTCCACCAAAACCTGCAAATATAATTTCTTTTTTTACCATTCTAATTATCCTCCTTATTTAAATCTTTTTTAACACCTAAAGGATAATATGGAATCATATTTTCTCTGAGCCACTTTAAAGAATCAATTGGCGATAAGCCCCAATTAGTTGGACAAGTAGATAAAACTTCTATAAATGAATATCCAAGTCCTTTTATTGAATTATCAAAAGCCTTTTTAATTGCTTTTTTAGCTTTTGTTAAATTGGCTATATTATCTACACTTACTCTTTCAACATAACATGCACCATCTAAAGTAGATATCATTTCTGACACTCTTATTGGATAACCTTGAACTTTAACATCTCTTCCATATGGAGATGTCTCAGTGATTTGCCCTTTTAGACTTGTAGGTGCCATTTGCCCGCCTGTCATACCATATATGCAATTGTTTACAAAAATAGTTACTATATTTTCTCCTCTTGCTGCTGCATGAATAACTTCTCCAGTTCCTATTGCTATTAAGTCACCATCTCCTTGATAAGTAAAAACTACTTTCTCTGGATTAGCTCTTTTTATACCTGTAGCAACTGCTGGAGCTCTTCCATGTGCTGCTTGAAACATATCACAAGCAAAATAATCATATGCAAGAACAGAACATCCAACTGATGCAACTCCTATTGTTTTTTCTAATATAGTTAATTCTTCTATTACTTCTCCTATTAGCTTATGAATTATTCCATGAGTGCATCCTGGACAATAATGTGTAGGTACATCCAAAAGCGCCTTGGTTGGCTGATAAACAATTCCCATATTATATACCTCCAATAATAGATTTTATATATTTGTATATCTCATCTACTGTTGGTATCATTCCACCTGTCCTACCATAAAATCTAACTTCTTCTTTTCCACTTACAGCTAATTTAACATCTTCAACCATTTGTCCACAATTCATTTCAACAGATAAATACCCATGCTTACTTTTACCTAAAGTCTTAGTAAAAGCTTGATTAGGAAATGGCCAAGTTGTTATAGGTCTTATTAACCCTAAGTTTATTCCATCTACTTTTGCAAGACTTATAACACTTTTACATATTCTTGCCGTTATCCCATAAGAAACTAAAATTAAATCACAAGCTTCTTCACAATTATATAATTCATATTTAACTTCATTTTCTTTTATTATTTTATATTTTCCTTGAAGTTCAATATTAAGTTCTTCAAGCTTCTCTGGATTTAACTCTAATGAATTTATTATATTATGTTTACTTCTCTCTCCTAAACCATTTGCTGCCCAAGTTTTTTCTGGTAATTCTCTTTTTATATTCTCTTTAAATTCAACACCTTCCATCATTTGTCCAAGCATTCCATCAGCCATTATCATTACAGGTGTTCTATATAAATCGCTTACATCAAATGCCTCGCAAATTAAATCTATCATTTCTTGAATAGATGCTGGAGCATAAACTGGCACATTAAAATCTCCATGACCTAAACCTTTATTTACAAATAAATAATCTGATTGAGCAGGTTGTATTCCTCCAAGGCCTGGCCCACATCTAACTACATCAACTATCACACAAGGTACCTGTGCTGCTGCTAAATATGAAATCCCCTCTGTCATTAAGCTTATTCCAGGACTAGATGATGAAGTCATACATCTAACTCCAGTTCCTCCACAGCCATATACCATATTAATAGCTGCAATTTCACTTTCTGCTTGTAAAAAAACTCCATTAACTTTCGGCATATTTTTTGCCATATATGCTATTAATTCAGTTTGAGGAGTTATAGGGTATCCAAAAAAACATTTACATCCAGCCCTAATAGCCGCCTCTGCTATAGCTTCATTACCTTTCATTAAAAACTTTTCTCCCATAGTTACCCTCCTACCTTTCAATAGTTATTACACAATCAGGACAAATTTTTCCACAAGATGTACAAGCTATACATTGTGTCATAAGATTTTCCTCTATTCCAGCTGGATGATATCCCTTACTATTAAAATTTTCTTTAAAGCCTATAATTTTTTTAGGACATATATTTATACAATGCCCACACCCTTTACACCTTTCCTCTTTAAATATAACCTTAGCCATTTAATTCCTCCTTATTATTCCCAAAGCATGTCCATATATAGTTCTATAGGTAACATTTCTCCACTAACTTTATCCTTTATTACCTTTTCAAATTTTTTAGTACACACAGTGTATTTGTAAGGAATGCTTAAAAACTTAGATAACTCCAAAGATTCAATATCTCCTTTCAATATATGTTTAGATTCTGTTTCCTTCATCATGTGAGTATTTGATATTATATCAGTAACTTTTAATCTACTAGCTGATTCTATAGATTTTAGATATTTACTTGCTGTTCTACAATTTAAGGTTTCTGGTCTTGAGTTATTCAAAACATAATACATTGAATAATCTTCATCTTCAAAATACTTGTTATATACACCTAGAACCCTTGCCCCTACATCATCTCCACCAATATCCAATATAACTTCGTATGATTTATCATTAAATACAGATAAAATTTCTCCTGATAGTACCATTAGCTCAGCATTAACTAAATCCTTTCTTGTGCTTATAACTCTTATTTTATAATCATTTTCTAAAGTTTCTTTAATATCTCTTACACAAAAATAAGGATTTATTACATCCATATCAACTAATGCTACCTTTTTGCCTTCCTTAGCCATTTTTATAGCATAATTAATTGCAATTTCTGTCTTACCACTACCAAAGTGTCCAGTAAATATCTTAATCCTACTCACACTAACACTCCTCATTAAACATTCTTACTAAAAGTATATTTTATATTCTATTTATTATGCAATGAAAAGTGCTATAACAAAATTGACATCTTCAAATTTGTTATAACACTTCTTACACTTTAGCTAATAATATAAAGCTTGTTCCATAGATGAAGTTTTGTAGGTTCTGATTCATCTTTCAAATGTAAATGCACAAGTTTTATTTAAACTTATGCATAACAACAGAATAGGTAAAACTTCATATATCTATTTATAAACCTATTATCCTTACCATTATAGGAATAGTTAATATTGATAGAAGCGTTGTAACAAACACTACTATCGCCCCATATTCTTTTTCTTTATCAAAATCAGCTGCAAATATTGATGTCATAGCAGCAGCTGGCATTGCTTGAATAATTATAATAGTATCTATTACATTAGAATTATCTTTTATAATCAATTTTACTATATAAATAGCAAGTGGTATCACTATTAATTTTATTAAAGCTCCATAATAAACTGATGCTTCTTTAAATATAGATTTAATTTTAACCTTTGATAATATACTCCCAACTATAATCATTGATATAGGTGCAGTCATATCTCCTACTATTTTTGTTGTATCTAAAATAGCTACTGGCAACTTTATATTAAATATCATAATAGGTATCCCAATACATACTGCAATTATTGATGGATTTACTAATACCTTTTTTATATTTTCTTTTGAAAGCTTATCTGAGAATATCATTACTCCGTATGTCCATAAAAAAATTGTAAAAACTATATTAAATATCGATGTATAAACTACTCCTTCTGCCCCAAATATACTATTTATAATTGGGAATCCAATAAATCCACAATTAGAAAAAACATTTGCAAAATGTAATATCTTTTTCCTTTCTCCTTTTAAAGGCTTTAATAAAATAAAAGATATTATTCCGCCCAAAATCATAAATACAATACTATATATAAATGCAATAATTATATTTTTTCCCATACCTTCATCAAAAGAAAAGCTAAAGGAATTTATAACTAGTAGTGGCAATGTTATTTCTAATAATATTCTTCTTAAACCTTTATTGACATCAGCATTTATTATATTTTTTTTGGTTCCATAAACACCTATTAAAATAATCAAAAACAATGCTATTACCTTATTAAAAACTATCATCCTATCCCCCTAAACTATTTTTTCACTTTATTATATACAATTTATTTGTGTAAGGACTACTTTATCTTTATATAAGTTACAGATATATTTTTACACCTTTACACTAATAAAAGTATCTCTTCAGTCTTTATTTAATCATGATTTAGTATTATAAAATTGAAAATCTTAATTATAAAATTTCAATTCACTATTTTTATTTATTATTTTTAAAACTAAAATTATTAAAGTTAAAATTAATTATTTATATATTACTTTTAATTTAGTAATATATAGGCTGAAATAAAGATATAATATTTAAATATAGTATAATTTTTATGTATAGGGGAGTAGTTAGCTCTATTTTAGAATGAGTTACTAAGTCAACATATTGAATTTGGTTCTGGCTTAGTATTGAATAAAAAAGGGGCTGTCTCACTAAATAATTAGTGCGACAGCCTAGTTTTATTTACATTTATAGTTAATTTATGTTACTTCTTGATACCGTTTAAAATCGTTCAAACGATTAAGACTAAAATTTTTATTCGTTGTTTAGCTTCTTCTTAACTATACTAGTTTTAACTAACAATTCTATTTATGGCTCTCTAACTTATTGCAATTGTTAATTATTTATTTTTAATATAGTAAATGAATGAGCATCTAATTCTAATTTAATACTTTCACCATCTACAATAAATTCTGATTTCTCTATTTCAACATTATTAGGTTTATCTAAAGTATTTTGTTCACTAAACGAATCCCCAACAAGTTTCTGCACATTTACTACCCTATCAGCTAAGTTTACACCATCAACTTCAACTTCTATATTCCTATTCTCATTTTTATCTAGATTAACTATAGCTAAATATATATTCCCTTCTTCATCCTTACTAGCTAATGCATTAAATACATCAACATCTTGTGCAAATTTAGGCATATAACTAAATCTACTACTTATAACCTCACTACCAAACATACCATTTATCATTTCAAATACATGGGCAGAAGGCGTTGAGAAGAATTTGTAATCACCTTCTCCAGTAGATGTATTGGCACCAGCTTGAGGGACTGCCTGTATTACCGCTTGTTGTGTCGGTCCTAATGAATCTGCCCCTTCACTATACCAATCTACTAGACAGTGTTTCTGAATATATGGACTACCTAATCTTACATATTCCATTAAACACTTAGCTATATACAATGCATGTGTTTGAGATCTTAAAAGAGGATTTGTAGATCTAAATATACCATATTCAGAAATTACAGGAACCTTTCCTTCAGGCATCATATCCACATATTTCTTAACATTATCAATGCCATTTTTTTGCGCTAGATTCATGGCAGAATCATAAAATTCTTCTCCTGAACCTGTTGGTGTACCGGAATATGGATGTATAGTTAATCCATCATAAAGATTATTATAATTTTTCTCATTCATAGATCTTATAAAACCTTCTGTTTCATAACTTGAGTATATATTAATTTCTTTATTAGTTCTAGATAATTCATTTATCTGATTCATAGTATCCCTCATAGCTTGTGATACTTGAACAAATCCATCTTTATCAACTGTATATGATACTTTAATATCTGATCCTTGTACTGGAATATTCCCATTTTTTCCATCACCAAATAATATTTCGCCATTAAAGTAATTAACTTCTACTACATTTTTAGTACCAGCATCTTTAATATTTTCTACAATAGTCCATTCAATATCATTAACATATACATGTACAGATCCCTCTTTTACTGCTGTAAATTCACTCTTTCCATACTCCTCTTGAGTGACAGTTCCTCTACCTGGTATTGTGTTAGCATATCTCATATATTTAATCTGATTAGGCTTCCCATTACTCTTAGATGTTGATGCATTCCATTCTTCTGGTTCTACAACCCCTTGCTTTGTTATATTTATGGCTCCACCATTAATATAATGCTCCAGAGAATTGCCGTCATAAGCAGTCCAATACATTTGTGATGTTGATCCATCACCTCCACCTTGGTTCATTTCATTACCAATTTCAAAATACCTTACATTATATGGTTCCGAATGGCCATTATTCTCACGAACCTTTGCCCATTCAATTCCTCCATTTGGATTTGTACCTACTTCAGCGTTAAGATATTCAATTAAGTCTGCGGCATCTTCTGCAGAACCTCTACCCAATCCATATACATAAACTAATTCCGAATCGTTTTCATCAGCGAATGTAGCTACTTCTCCTAATCCAAAGTTAGGCTCTATTCCTTTAGCTGCACTATAGAATCCATGAATTTGATTTTTTCTGTTAGATAAATCTCCTATAGAGTCTTTCCATCTAAATAAATTTGATATAGTTCCACCTGGATATCTTAATGAACCAAAATTTGCATTTTTATAAAGTACTGAAAAATCTTCCCTCATTTTTCCTGATTCTGAATCAAAGCTTCCATAGCCATTAAATGCATATCTATGATTAATCCCAAAGGTAGCACGGTCAATTGAACGCTCAACTTCATTTAATTTTAGTTTTAATTTTACATTTTTATTTACTTTATCTTCATATATTTCTTTCGCTACATTATCACTAATTACATAATCATATACCCTAATCTCGTCCATTTCCCCTATAAACTGTTGTGGATTTATAGAGTTAGGAGCTTTATGATTTCCTATTATTAAGCTTGTTAATTCTTTTACTTGGCTATCCCCTGCATCATATTCACCATCAAACTCTCCATTGATGTAATACTTAATTTTATTTGATTTAGGATTAATAGTTATAATAACATTTTCCCAATTTCCATTAGTTACTGTGTCAGATGATAAAACATCTTTACCATTAACATATGAATCATACTTATTATCAAGGCGTAGTATTAATATAGATTTACCAGCATCGCCTTGCTGTAATAATACCGTATGTCTATCCTTGCTTATCTCTCCTGTTTTATACCATAATGAAAATGAGTATGGATTTTCTCCTGTATTAAGAAAACTGTCAATCCTTAAACTGCTATCGTTTCCTTTATTAAAAATTAAAGATTTCCCCATTTCTTCGTTACTTGAAGTTCCTATAGTTACATTCTTACCTATTAATTGCCCATCCTTATCCCCAACTAAATTTTCTATATTTCCATTATCAAAATTCCAATATCCTATTAGACCATCTACCATTGTTTTATTAGGTGATTCTACTGAGTCATATATGGCCTTTGCTTCACTATCATTTATGATTCTATCATATACACGAAGCTCATCTATCTCACCTTTCATTGAATCCGGATCTTTCCCACCATTTTTATGTCTTCCTATTAATAAATTAGTTAATTCATTTACCGGCTTACTTCCTGCATCTTTTTCTGAGTCAAGTTTACCATTTATATAGTACTTTATCTTATTAGATTCTGGATCTATTGTCATTGTTACATGTTGCCAAATACTTATGTCTACTACTGAGTTGCTATCCACATTAACTCCATTAACAAAACTCCTATACTTATCATTAGTAGTTAATATTAATAACGATCTACCATTACCATCTTGTTGAGCTAATATAGTGTTATTATGAGATGTTATTTTCTCGTTATACTTATACCACATTGATATGGAATAAGGTTTAGAACCAGTATTAATAAACTCAGGTATCTTCATATAACTATCAGAATCATTTCCAAATAATAAAGCTTTCCCCATATCAGAATCTTCAATAGATATTTGCGACCCTATAAGCTCGCCATTTTTGTTACTATTAGCTAAATTAGTTAAATTTCCATCATTAAAATTCCAGTATCCTATTAAGTTTTTTTCAATATTTACCTCTTCCCTAATATCCTTAGCATTAACAACTGACAAAGAAGAAATACATGTCATAATCAAAGTAATCGACAAAAACAAATTTAATATTCTCTTTTTTCTCAAAATACTTCATCTCCTTATTATTCTATGATATATTATTTCACCTTTCATTTAGCAATAGGTTAAACCTATTAATTTTTTAATAAAAGATTCATTTTTAATATAACCTTTTGTTCCCATATTAAAAATGAATCTAAATTTAATCAACAAATAAATAACGATCAAGTAACCACTTTAATATTTTATTTATATAACTCCTATTATTTAATCAAACTTACAGTAATTTTTTTATATAACTCTTCTACTACCTCTTTTCTAAGGAATCCTGTTTCTTCTTCTATAGCATTTGCTGTCCCACAAGCAGATGCATATCTTAATAATTCTTCTATTCTATAACCTCTTTTTAATGCAACAGATACTCCACCAACGTACGAATCTCCAGATCCAACCGGATTAACAGCTCGAACTTTAGGAATATTAACTTTATAGAACTTACCTTTAAATCCTGCTATTGAGCCCCTGCTACCAAGAGAAATAACTACAAGTTCTATACCACTTGCTTGAAACTTTTTAATTTCTTCAATTATATCATTCTCATTTTCTATTCTTTTTCCAGTTAATCCTTCTATTTCATCCTTATTAGGTTTTATAAAGAATGGCTTTGCCTTTATTCCTTCTCTCAAAAGGTCTCCACTTGTATCTAGTAAAAATTTTTTCCCATTTTCATTCGCAATTTTTATTAATTTCCCATAGAAATCCATTGATATATTTTGTGGAACACTTCCAGATGCTACAACTATCTCTCTATCTTTTATTAATTCTTTATACTTCTTTAGAAACTCATCCTGCTCTTCTATTGAAACCTTAGGGCCTGGCTCTAATATTTCTGTTTGAATTAAATCTTCTGTAATAATAGCCAAACATTCTCTAGTATCGCCATTAATCTTAGTAAAATCCTGACTTATTTTATATTCCTTTAATTTTTTCTCTATAAACTCCCCAGTTTTACCACCTAGAAATCCTGACACCACACATTCTTCTCCTAGAATAGTAACCACATTAGCAACATGAATCCCCTTACCTCCAGGTGTATTTTCAACTTTAAGAGATCTCATAACAGTACCCTTATTAAGGTCTTTCATCTCATACCTTTTATCTATAGAAGCATTAAGATTTACTACTAATATCATATCTAATTACCTACTTTACTAATATCTATTTGCGCTTCCGCATACTCTAATTTTATGCTCTACTATTTTCTTCATCGCTTCTTTACCTGGTGTCATATACTTTCTTGGATCATTTGCATCTGGATATTCACTAAAATAGCCTTTTAGTGCCCCTGAGAAAGGAATTTTTAAATCAGTTGCTATATTAACCTTACATATTCCAAGTGATATGACCTTCATTACTAATTCATCAGGAATATCTGAAGCTCCATGTAAAACTAGTGGAATATCTACCTTTTCTCTTATCTTCTTTAATCTTTCAAAATCAAGTTTAGCTTCTCCCTTATATAATCCATGAGCAGTTCCTATAGCCACTGCTAAGGAATCAATTCCTGTTCTCCTTACAAACTCATCTGCATCATTAGGATTTGTATACATAGCATCTTTTTCATCCACCACTAAGTCATCTTCCTGTCCACCTAATTTCCCAAGCTCTGCTTCCACCGTTGCATCAAACTTATGAGCATATTCCACTACTTCCCTAACCTTAGTAATATTCTTTTCAAACTCAAACCTAGATGCATCAATCATACATGATTTAAATCCAATATCTATATTTTTCTTTATTTCATCTATATCTTCAAAATGATCTAAGTGAATAGCTATTGGAATATTATGCTTATTTGCAGCTACCCCTGCCATTGCATTAATATATTCAGCACCAGCATACTCTATTGTTGATGGTGTTCCTGCTATAATTACTGGCGATTTCATCTCAGCTGCAGTATCTACTACAACTTGGAGTGTCTCTAAATTGTGTATATTAAATGCTGGAACAGCATATCTACCTCTTTGTGCACTTAAAAGCATTTCTCTAGTTGATAATATACTCATTTTTATTCCCCCTAAAACTTAATCTTGATATTCTCCGCTTTTCCACTTTTCAATGAATTCATCAAAGAAGTGTCCGTCACCATTTGCATAGTCTTTCTCTATCATATTATCCATCTTTTCAATTAACTTTTTATTTTCATCTGTTGATTTATATTCTGTTTCTAAAAATACATCAATAATATTCTCTATTAATCCAATTCCTGTAATTCTTCCACCAATTCCAAGTATATTTATATTTAATTTTTCTTTAGAATATCTCGCAGTTTCAATATCTCTTACAAGAGCTACCCTTGCTCCTTTAATTTTAGCTGCTGAATTTGTTATCCCAACGCCTGTACCACATATTACTATTCCTAAATCCGCCTCTCCATTGACTACTTTTTCCGCAGTCACTTTTCCATATATAGGATAATGAGTTCTTACATGATCATAAGTGCCATTATCAATAACTTCATGTCCTTTTGACCTTAAATACTCGACTACACTATTTTTAATATGTGTAACTATATGGTCACATCCAACTGATATAATCATTTCATCTTCCCCCTATGCCATCTTATTTAACATATCTACTCTTATTTGATGTCTTCCACCTGAATACTCTGACTCTACAAATTTCTCTGCAATTCTTTTTCCAATTTCTAAAGATGTAATTTTAGATCCTATTGTTATAATCGATGTATTATTATGATCTCTAGTCATTTTAGCAGAATGTTCATCAGCTACTTGAGCACAAACTATATTTTTATGTTTTGCACATACATTAAAGGAACCTGTACCATATTCATCTATTACAATTCCTCTAATCCCTTCTTTATTAAGTATCGATTCTGATACCAAATCTGCAGCGTCATAAAAATCTATTTCTTTTCCTTCTGTTTTATCTATAACTTGATGCCCCTTATTAATCAACTCTTGCTTTATAGAATTTTTAAACTCTGTACTTTTATCATCCGATCCAATTATTACCTTCATGAAAATTCCTCCTATCTATATTAAATTTAGTCTTTCAAATTGATCTTTTGGTGCTTCCATTTCTTCCAATCCTCTTTTTAATAATTCAATATATTTACTTTCTAAAACTTCATCATCTATAGGATTAACTTGGGGATAGTCCTCAACTATATTAAATAGTTTAGTTTCTGCTGTGTATTTTAAAGCATCATCAACATTATCAACTATTGAAGGATTATCTATTGGGATCTTGTATACAGGATAATCAGTCCTTTTTAAGAACCTACCCATTCCAATTTCACTTTCTTTTCCTGTTCCTAAATACTTTCTAATTGTTGTTGGTATAGATGTATATTCATAGCATGGCTTATTTTCCTTATTTGGAGCTCTAAAATATGTATGCTCACCATCCGTAATATTCATTGCTATTCCATGATAACCATATAAAGCATAATCTCTCTTATATTCGCTGCTTTCAGGTATTGACTTCCATGAAACTCCTTGAACATCTTTTGGAATATCTATTCCTGAATAATCTAAAACTGTTGGCATAATATCAATATTTTGAGTTAATGGATTAACTCTCTTTCCATCCATCTTTCCCCCTGGGAAATGTACTAATAGTGGAATATGAGCCAATTCATTGTACATATGCATATAGTTCTTACCAAAGTAATTTCTTTCGCCTAAAAAATAACCATGATCTGTTGTAACTATAATCAAACTATCTTCATATATATTAAGATCCTTTAGCTTATTTATCAGTTTTCCAAAATGTTTATCTGTCATTGTTAATAATGCTGCATACCTTTTATTTATGTAATCCAACGCCTCCTCTGGTACATCAACTTCGCTATAATTAGGTGTTTCAAAATATGGACCATCATAGTTGCAACCATACATATCCATATACTCTTCAGGAACATCAAAAGGTTCATGCGGATCAAATGTTTCTACCATTAATAAAAAGTCATCATGATTCTTATTGTCTTCTAACCACTCACAAGCAGCATTAAATGTCTTCGGAGTTGGATATTCTTCTTCTTTCCTTTCCCACTTTGTTCTATTCCATTGATATTGTTTCCTCAATTTTCCATAATAATTATCTGGCATAAATGCTGGATCATCTATTTTAGATATCCAAGGGTCTCCTTCTTGCCCTCTATAGAAATCCCAACTACAGAATTGTTGAACATACCCTTCCCCTCCAACTCTGAAATAATGTGGGTGGTCTGTTACTATATGACTAAATACATTATTATCTGATAACACCTTTGGAAGGGTTATATCAAAAGGCTCTATAGGCCCCCAAGATCTTTCTAAAAAATTTAAACGTCCAGTGAGTATATCTCTTCTTGCAGGCATACATGGAGCAGATCCAACCCAATGATTATCAAAAGTAACTGCCTCCTTAGAGAATTTAGTTATATTGGGAGTCTTTACCCAAGTTTCATTATTATAGACCTCCATCATATTCCTCTTTAATGTATCCATTAAAACTACAACTGTTCTCATATATAATCTCCTCCAGTTCATTCAATTTCTAAAGATTGTAAATAAGCTTGACTTAATATTAAAGTAAACAAGTAATAAATATATTTATTAACATGTCTACTTTAAAATTAAGATATTAACTTAGATTCACAAATCTTTTATTTTCCTATACTATAATTCCAGCCATGGATAATAGTACTGCTATAATCAACACTCCGAATATTACCCATACAGCATTTTTCCCATTATATTTCTTTAATAAGTAATAACAAAAGAAAGTTAATGCAAATGGAATTAAGCTTGGCATTACTTTATCTAACATTTCTTGTAGCATTAAAGGCTTTTCGCCTGCTGCTATTTCAACGCCTAATTTTACCTTTACAGTAGTTGCAATTAATCCACCAACAACTATAACTCCTAATACATTTGCCATATTAGCTAGTCTGTCAAATACACCTTTACCGCTATCTCCGCCACCAAAAACTTCCATTCCTTTATAGTAACCTTTTGTTAAACCATAGTATTTTAATGGAAAATATACACAATTAATCATTAAGAACATTATTATTGCACCTAATATATTTCCATCCAAAGCAAAAGCTGCACCAATTGATCCTGCTATAGGCATCCATGTGAAGTTAATCATACTATCACCAATACCAGCTAATGGACCCATCAAACTTGTTTTCATTGCTATTACTGATTCTTTTTGATCTTCAGTTGTTGTCTCCTCCATAGCTGAAGTTATTCCCATTATGAATGGCATTGCTATTGGGTGAGTGTTAAAGTACTCTAGATGTCTCTTCATCGCATTAGATTTTTCTTCCTTTGACTTATCCTTATAAAGCTTTTTAAGTATTGGTTTTAATATATAAACTGTACTTAGACTTTGCATTCTTTCATAGTTATGAGAGAATTGACATAATTGTGATCTCCAAAAAACTTTTCTTAGATCTTTTTTATCCACTGAGTTAGCCATTATAAATCCCAACCTCCTTCTACACTATCATCAACTTCAACACTAGTATGCATGCTATTATTAGAAGATAACTTTTCTCCTTTATTAGAGATAATTAAATCATATACTCCAGCAAAACAAGCACCTATTAAAGCTAATGCTAATGTAGGTAAATTTAAATATGTAGTTAATGTAAATCCTAAAATTAAGAACATCCACATATTTTTCTTAAGCATCATAGTTAATAACATCGCTATACCTACTGCTGGAATTGCTTTTGAGGCAACAGTTAATCCAGTCATTACACTTGCAGGTATTGCTGCCATAATAGAGTCTATTGCAGTAGATCCTAAAAATACTGCTATAAATGTTGGAAATGCTCTACTTAAAAATATTAAGATTCCCCCCATATACTGAAGTTTATCTATTTTATCAAAATCACCTGTTTCTGCAATCTTATCTGCTTTATGTACTAAAGAAATACTTATAGTCTTACATAGCATATCAAGCTGTTGTACTAATAGTGAAACTGGAATTGCAATAGCTATACCTGCTGCTTCACCTCCACCTGACAATATACCAATTGCTACACCAACAACAGAACCAGAAATAACATCTGGTGGAACATATGAACCTACATTGTTTACTCCAAGCCACATTAATTCTAATGTTGCACCGATTATAAGACCTTGTGTTAAATCCCCTAAGATTAGCCCTGTAACTGCACCTGCAAGTAATGGTTTTCTAAATCCTAAATGTGGTCCATACTGATCCCATGCACATAGACCAGCCCAAGCCGCTACTAATAATGCTTTTATTAACATAGTAATCTCCCCTTTATATAAATATTTAAATCATATCTTTAATATATAAAATATCATCTTTAGGAACCATTTGAATAAATACTTCAATACCTTTATTTACAAGTTCCTTAAATGCATTCTCTTCTTCTGGTGTAACTGATATTGACTTTGTTAGCTTCTTTCTAGTTTCGTTATATCTCATTCCTCCTGCATTTACTCTATCTATGTTCAGACCTCCATTTACAACCTTTAATACATCTGTAGATGTAGTAAATAATAGTAATGTATCCTTCTTTATTGGATTCTTCTTTATCACCTCTATAAATTGATTTACTCCAAATACTAATACCCTAACCCCTGATGGTGCCGCAAGTCCAACCACTGATTTTTGCACTGGATCTTTGCTAACCTTGTCGTTAATAATTAGTACTTGCTCAATACCATAATCCCCTATCCAAGTAGAGCATACTTGTCCGTGTATTAACCTATCATCAATCCTTACTAATTTAATACTCATTTCTTGTTCCCCCTTTAATTTTATAAAGCGAATCCCTCTTCTACTTTTTTATTTAATAATTTATTATTCACGTCTATAAATGACTCTTTATAAACTTTTTCCAACTTAGATTTAATTTCTTCTATTGGCAGTTCCCTACTTAGTAATAGCTCTAATAACACTTGAAGATTAAATCCTGTATATACAACAACATTGCACCCATCTAATATCATTCTTGAACTAGCATTACATGGAGTACCTCCAAATATATCTGCTAAAATTATTACTTCTCTTTCATTACTTAATTTTTCATAAGCTCCTCTAAGATCCTCTAAAACATTTTCTAAATCTTTATCATCAGTAACTGAAATTATTTCATAATTTTCTTGTTTTCCTACAATCATTTCAGCACTTTCCATTGAATATTTTGCAAAATGTCCATGACTTATTAATATAATTCCTATTTCTTTCATTTGATTATTCCTCCTTATAACTTTATCTTATTCCTCCTTATAACTTTATTAATAGCAATTGCTATGCCAACATGAGTATCTGCTTTTATCTAAAGCTTTTCAGCTATTAATAATACTCATTAATACTCATCATTAATCTTCAATACTGTTAATTAATGTTAATTTAATACTATTAATACCATAATAATGATAGATTAATATTTGTAATAGTTTAAATAAAACATATTGCCAAAAATCATAATAGAAACTAATATATAATTATAAGTTTTTTTACTTAACTAAAGTTGGAGGTATGCAAATGAAGTTTATTTATTTACTAATTGCCCTAATCGCTACAACCTTAGGCTCAATGGCAGGGCTTGGTGGTGGAGTAATAATTAAACCTATTCTAGATTTCTTGGGTGATTACAACTTATCAACAATAAGTGTCTTATCATCCTTCACTGTTTTTTCAATGGCTATTGTCTCTATTTTCAAGCAAATACATTATAAATTTAAAATTGAATTACGGAAAACTGTACTAATTGGATTAGGTTCAATACTAGGAGGACTTATAGGTGAGCAATCAATTAACTTTGTTATCACTTTAATTGGTCCAACCACAGTTACCTTGATTCAAAATTTTGTACTAGCACTACATTTAATTTTTGTATATATATATATGAATAATAGAAATAAATTTAAAAGCTATCATATAGAAAACTTTTTTGCCTGCATATCTATAGGGTTGCTTTTAGGTACTATAGCATCTTTTCTCAGTATAGGTGGAGGTCCGATAAATGTTTGTATTCTTACAATATTCTTTTCTATGAATACAAAAGAAGCAGCTGTTAATTCAATAATAACTATCCTATTTTCGCAAGGCGCTAAGTTAATTACCATTGCCACAAGCACAGGACTTACTGTATTTGACTTAAGTATGCTACCATTCATGATTATAGGCGGAGTATTAGGCGGACTAATTGGCTCTAGGTTCAACAAACTCTATTCTGAGAAATCTGTCCTAAAAGTATTTAACATGGTAGTAATCTCATTAATTGTATTAAATTTTTATAATATAATTTCAATTTTTATATAATTACAAGGAGGTAATATTGTAATGAAAAGAAATTTAAGCTTAATGATAAAACCCTCATCTAGTAAATGTAACCTTAAATGTAAATACTGTTTTTATAATTCTATCTCTGCTGCAAGAGATATAAAAGACTATGGTTTTATGACTCTTTCTACTCTTAAAGAGCTTCTAAAAAAGGCAACTGATTACTGTGACGGCGGGGTTTGCTCTATTGGATTTCAAGGAGGAGAATCTACTATTGTTGGATTAGACTTTTACAAAAAATTTATTGATTATACAAAGGAAATCAAAAATGGTACAACCTTTTCGTTTACCATTCAAACAAATGGTACATTACTTAACGATGATTGGGGAAAATTTTTACATGAAAATAATTTTCTTGTAGGTATATCTCTTGATGGAAATAAGGATATACATAATTTAAACAGAGTTAATTTTAAAGATAGTGATACATTTAATAGTGTAATTAAAGGTATTAATATTTTAAAAAAGCATGAGGTCCCCTTCAACATACTTACTGTTGTAACATCTTCGCTATGTAATAAAATTGAAAGCGTATATAATTTCTACAAAAAAAATGCCTATAAATATCTTCAATTTAATCCCTGTTTAGAACCATTAGAAAATACTACTATGGAATTAGATACATACTCTCTCAATCCAAAAGAATACGAGAAGTTCCTTATAAAACTTTTTAACCTTTGGTATAAAGATGCACTAAATAATAATTATGTAAGCATAAGGCTATTTGATAATATCTTAGGATTATTTCTAAATCAGCAGTATGAAGCCTGCGATATGAAGGGGGTATGTTCTTGCCAACATATTATAGAAAGTGATGGTTCAGTATATCCCTGTGATTTCTATACCTATGAAAATTACAGTATTGGTAATATTCTTAAGGATTCATTTTATGACATACATAATAATAAAAATACAATTAACTTTTTGCAAGAATCCATTAATAATAATACTAAGTGTAATTCTTGTAAGTATTTCTCATTATGTAGGGGGGGATGTAGACGCCATAGAGAAAATCAAGAAAATAATCTCAACTATTTCTGTGAAGCCTACTATAACTTTTACTCATATTCTTTTGATAAATTTAAAAACCTAGCACTTACTATAAAAAACTCTTCTTTTAGGAGGTAGATAAAATTGTTAAGAATTGAACTTATTAATAAATTTATTAAAGACTTTTGCAGCAGTCTATCTGTAAATGATATAAGAGAAAACCCTACCATTGGTATCTCTTCTCTTGATATTGTTAAAGGCCTCAATATACTAAGAAACAATGCTTCCTCCGATTTAAATAAGCTCTATAAAGCTGGACTGCTTATAAAGATTAAAGGAAAACCAACTAAGTATTTTAATAAAGATTACTTTGAAGGATTATTTGATTTATTTTTAGAGGATGAATTTGTTCAATGTTCCTCATTAAATGATTTAATTCCACATTGGGATAAGTTAAATGAAAACGAAACTATAAACACTACTGATCTAGACCCTTTTAATAAATTAATAGGATCTAATCACAGCTTATCTGGAATAGTAAAGCTTGCAAAATCATCTATATTGTATCCAAATGGACTTCATACTATTCTCTTAGGTGAATCCGGCGTAGGCAAAAGTCTTTTTGCTGAAATAATGTATGAATATGGAATCCAAAATAACATATTTAGTAAAAATTCATCTTTTATTGTATTTAACTGTGCTGATTATGCAAATAACCCTAATTTACTAGTTGCCCAATTATTTGGTTCATTAAAAGGCTCATATACAGGTGCAGATAACGATAAAAAAGGGTTAATTGAAGAAGCAGATGGTGGAGTCCTATTTCTAGATGAAATTCATAGACTTCCTCCTGAAGGGCAAGAAATGCTATTCATGTATATAGATAAAAAGAAATTTAGAAGGCTTGGTGAAACTTCTTCAGAGAGAACAGCAAAGGTCTTAATAATTGCCGCCACTACCGAAAGTACCAACTCAACGTTACTTACCACCTTTTTAAGAAGGATCCCATCAACCATAAGGATTCCTAGCTTAAAAGATAGAACTTTAAGTGAAAAACTAATGCTAGTTACCACTTTATATAGCTCTGAATCAAAAAAAATTAATATGCCTATACATGTTAACAAAGACTGTTTATCTGATTTGATGTTATATAATCCTCATGGAAATATAGGACAACTAGCTAGTGATATTCAACTATCAGTTGCTAGATCCTATTTAGATAGTAGACTCAATAATTTAAATAAAGTTCATGTAACAAGAGAATCATTACCCCTTTATACAAGTAATACACCATCAAATATTGACATATCCACTAGACAAAAAGTTGAATTACTTTTAGATAAAGATGAATATAAGTTTTTACCTGAAAGTAAAATATTTAAAATAGCATCTACACCATCATATGATTTTGTTAAATTCTATAATAACCAATTAAACATATTAGGTGAAGATAAAACAGATATTAAAAAAGTTTTTTCAGACTATACACAACTAATTGCAAAAAAACTTACATTACAAAGAATGTATCCAGATTTTCTGGATGATGAAATCTCTGGAATAGTATCCACCCTATCGGATATTCTATATGATGAATTAAATCTAATAATTGATAGGAGTACTTATACAGCCCTTGCCCTATACCTAAAAAATTTAAAAGACTATACTATCGATGGTCACAAAATACCTAATTCTACAGAATTATTGGATATTCCTTTAGAAATTCAATCTGTTTGCAAGAAACTCGTAAAAATACTTGAAGTAAAATTTAACATATATTGTCCAACACAAGAACTTAATAATCTTATGGTTATTATAGATTCCCTAAAATCTAAAGAAATTTCCGATTGTGTAGGTATTATGATAGCAGCTCATGGTGATTCATTAGCAAGCAATATTGCAGCTGTTGCTAACGAATTACTTAGTATTAACTTTGCTTTAGCTGTTGATATGCCACTTACTGAAAATGCTAGTAATGTACTTCCTTTATTTTTAGAAAAATTAAAAGCAGGCACCTTTAAAAGAGGAGTAATATTATTTGCCGATATGGGTTCATTAGTAAATCTTGATATTGTTATTAAGGAAAAAACCGGAATAGATGTTGTTACAGTTAACTCTACTAATATTTTATTAGTTATCGAGGCTGTTAGAAAATCTATATTCTTAAAGAGCCATATTGATGATATACTTCATGACTTAATAGAAATGAATAATAAACTTTCATACGATTTTAATAGAAAGATCGAAAATCATCTTTCTATTAATAAAAAGAGATTAATATATACGGTATGTAATTCTGGTGAAGGTATAGCTCACTACTTGCATAAAAATTTACTAGATATACTAAAAGACAACAATATTTATGATATTGAAATAATTCCTTTAAACTTAGAGAGCATAACTCAACTTCGTGATATAATACACCAAACATCTGTAGATAAAAAAACCATAGCTATTGTAGGTAGTATTAATCCAAATACTAAAGATATTCCATTTATATCACTAGAAGATATTGTGTTACATAATGGAGTTAATAAACTCCTCTCACTAATTGGAGTAAAAAATATAAATATTGATAACAGAATGGCTACTACCCTTACTAAAGATATTACAATTAATATCACTTGTGATACTGTTGATAAATATCTAACTATTTTTTCAGCTAATAAAATAAAGCCTCTCATTTTTAACTTTATTAATGCTATTGAAGAAAGTTTAGATATAAATATGACTAATTCAAGTATAACTAAAATATTTATTCATTTATCTTGTGCTATAGAAAGAATTTTCCTTAAGGATTTTATTCTAACACCTCAAGAAGAAATGTCTAGCTACATTATTAATAATGAGAAGTTTATCTTAGTCACAAATAAAGCCCTTGAAAAATTAAATAATAGCCTAAACATCACTATCCCTACAAATGAATTATATTATATCTGCGAAATAGTTAAAGATGCTTATGCCCAGTCAAAATCTACCAATTTACAATTGAAAAATTAAAGTCAACTTAGCTGATTTATAAGTTTAAAATATAAAAGCCCTATTCGCTTAGAATGAGGGCTTCAACAATTATTGTTTATGCTCTAAAAAATACTTATATATAACATTCAGATCTATCTCTTTTTAATATTTTTATCATTTCTTATTGATTATATTAATAAAACCATCTTCATTAGTTATATGTTAGTAATTTATTTTTTGTAATTTACTTTATTTCAAAAGTTTCACTTAAATAATTAATTAATAAAATCGTTAATTACTTTACTTTTCTAATCTATTTACCTCTATACTTACCTAATTATTTTTCATCCTTAGTTCAATTTTTTTATAATTATTTTCAAAATATATTTTCATATCTTCTGTTAATTCAATATAGACTACTCTTTTATCATAAACAGATGTAGTTTTAACTATATATTTTTTATTAATATTTTTTTACTATTTGAGTTGCTGCTGGCTTTGCTACTTTGGACTTTGCTTCAAAATCAGTTAGAGTTATTTTTTAGATTTATATATAATATCTAAATAATAATCTTCTTTTTCCGTTATTTAATAGTCTTGCTTTAATATTATAAAGTTATGGTAGTATTTACCCATAAGCTTTACATATATTTCATTATATATAGAAATAAAATTATTCCTATCCCCCCAATTAGTTAAGTGAATTAATTGATTTTTTCAACTAATTATATCATATAGAAAAATTTTACATCTCTCTTTTTATATAAAATTATTAAATATGTTCTGTATTGAATGTGCTTAATCATTTATATGATTTCTAACTCCATTAATATCATTACAATAAAAATAGACTCCGCCTTTTAAAAATCTCACAATATTAACATTTTTAATTACTTACTTTTAGCATTATCAAAATTAAAATCCCAAAATTAAAATTAATCATTGATATATTGCATATAATTTGGTAATATATAGGCTGAAATAAAGATATAATATTTAAATATAGTATAATTTTTATGTATAGGGGAGTAGTTAGCTCTATTTTAGAATGAGTTACTAAGTCAACATATTGAACTTGGTTCTGGCTTAGTATTGAATAACGAGACTTATACGTAGCTTTGCTACGTATAAGTCTTTTTTATTTTGTTATTATTTTATTTAATTATCATTTATACAAGGCAATAAAATCCTAAATATTAATTAGGATTTTGTAATAAATTCTATAATAAAGGAGTTACATATTATGGGTTTCTTTTCAATTTTTATGACAGGAATAGGCTTATCTATGGATGCCTTTGCTGTTTCTTTAGCTAAAGGGATTTGCTTAAAAGAGGATGAATTTAAATATTCTTTTAGAGTTGCGTTATTCTTTGGTGGCTTTCAAGCCTTAATGCCTCTACTTGGCTGGTGGTTTGGTAGATATTTTGAAGATTCTATAAAATCTTTTGATCATTGGATAGCTTTTATACTACTTGGAATTATAGGTGGAAAAATGATAATAGAATCTATTAAAGAGATTCGTGGTGGAGAGAAAGAGGTAGCTTTAGAATGTGAAAGAGATGAATTTTCTTATAAGAAACTAACTATATTAGCTATTGCAACTAGTATCGATGCCTTAGCCGTTGGAGTTAGTTTTGCATTTTTAAGCGTTAGTATTGTTCCTTCTATAACAATAATAGGAATAACTACTTTTTTATTAAGCTTTTTAGCAGTTTTTCTTGGCAAAAAACTTGGTCAGTATGTTCAAAATTATGCTGAAATAATTGGTGGAGTTATTTTAATAGGTATAGGAATTAAAATATTATTTGAGCATTTAATGTAAAATATAGCAAAGTGTAGTTTTTTCTGTTGATTATGAAAATATGATGCTTTTAAATTATATGTAAGAAAAAATAAACCTATAAATTTATCCTAACGATAATTTTGTAGGTTTATTAGTTAACATTCTTTATTATAATAAAACATTAAAAAAGGTTGTAGTTTAAACTACAACCTTTAACAATCTAAATTATCTTCTATTTTGTTCTTTTTTAGCTCTTCTACAAGATATACATCTTGTAGGCTCATTTGTGAATCCTTTTTCTTTATAGAATTCTTGTTCTCCTACTGAAAATACGAATTCACTTCCACAATCTCTACATGTTATTGTCTTATCTGTCATAAATATTCCTCCTGAAATTAAAGATTCTAATTTGATATAATAATCTCTAATTTACGAGAAACTATTTACCTAAACGAAACTTTTTATTGTTAGCAACTTTGCTACCATTTTAGTATAACATAGTCTTTATAACAAAGCAATCTTTTTCTAATAATTTATATTTTTTCTTTTGTGTATTACATATTATTTTATTGCTATCACTATATTTTATTGTTTTAATTACTAAATATCCTTCATTGAAATACTTCTTGGCCATGAAAGTAAATTCTTCTTAGCAATTTTTAATTGTTTTTCATTTGGAAAATTTATATTACAAAAAAAATTATGATAATTAGCTATCCACACAAACTTATCCCAAACTCTTATATTTTCTTTATGTAAATCTAGCATTTCCTCTAACTTAACTTTATGCTTAAAAAGTAAATCTATTTGCATTTTTTCAAATTCATACTGATTATTACATTCAGTATAATATTTAAATATTGTATTAAGATAATTTAAAAACCATTGCCCATCATTATCTATTAATATTTTATTACGTTGAGGGGCTATATCATAATTATTGATATATTTTTGAAGTCTGCTTACTGTTTTATCATCCAATACAATTCTTGGATAACAAGCTAAATTACTTTCAACATAATGTGCATCTAAAAGAGCTGGTCCAAAAACTATATCTTCATTTATATAAAAATCCCCTATACTAACTCCCCCTCTAACAAAAAGACCTTCTAAAGCTAAATTAAATTGATATTCTGATACATTATCTAATATTTCATTTAATTCCTCTTCTCCATCATCTTTTATAGGATAACCTACAATCATATTGTCAGTATATATCTTTATTTTTCCCTCACTATACTTATTTTTAATTATACATTGCTTGTTTTTATTTATAAGAAAACTAATTTCTTTAAGTAGCTCGTTTCCATATTCATTGTTGCATGAATCTACTATCATTTGAGAAAATCCTAATATATCTATAGTACATACTACTGAATTAACAAGCATTGGATTATATTCATTATATTTTTGCATACTTATTCCAACACATCCTTACTTAAATCATTATGTATTATATTTTAACATTTAATATAAGTTGTTGTGAATACTCCTTATACATTAGTTTATCAAATTTTACCTATACTAACTTGATGTACTCCTTCATTACTTTGAATTATTTCAGTATAATTAAATTTTACTATTTTATTCTTAATAGAAAAATCTCAAAAAAATTAGCACCTAGTCACAATTAGGAGCTACTTTTTTTGTATAAAGAATATACATATTCAATACTTCATCTTGTAATATAAATTTGCATATTTAGCAATACCAATTTATTTTTGCTGGATTAGGCTCATCTATTATAGCTACTTTACGTAAAGCATCTTCCATATTTTTGCACTCTATTGATGCAATTTCATCATAAACATCACTATTAGCATTAACACCAATAGATGAATATGCTATTGCCGCAGCACCATAAAATGCAAGTCCTAAAGAACTCGTTATAGTATTAATTGTTGTAGTTGTTGCTCCAATTGCCCTAGCTGCAGCTTGTGCAGCATGATTTCCTTCTGCTTCCCTTGCAGCTACTTGAACTTCCTTAATTACTTTCTTCGCTTCTGTTAATTTAATATTTCCCTCTAGGTATTCATTAACTGCATTTAATGAATTTTTTAAACGAGAATCCTCAGGATAATCTTTTTCATAAATAGGTAAAACATGCTCCCTTGCATAGTCATTGCACCATTTTACAATTGTATTTTTACTTTGTGTTTCTATTAATCTCATAAGAGAAACAATATATGGTGAATCTGCCTTTCCAAGCATTTTTCGTACTTTAGACATAATAACTCCTTTTTTATTGAATATTTTTTAATTTAAAAATCACATAATAATTACTTTTATCACTTAAATTATTATACCATCGAAATGATCCACTTCATGTTGAATAATTTGTGCAGTAAATCCATTAAATATTTGTTTATGCTTCTTAAAATCTCTATCAAGATATTCTACCTCAATTAATTCATATCTCATTGTTTTTCTGAATCCAGTTAAAGATAAACAACTTTCTTCTGCTTCATAGCCTTTATCTTTCTTTAATATAACTGGATTCACCATAGGAACTATTATATCGCCTATACTAAATACTAATATACGTTTTTTAACTCCTATCATATTAGCAGCCATACCAACACAATTCTCTAAATTTGCTCTTAACGTATCCACTAAATCATCAATAACTCCTATATCAGCTTTAGTCGCAGGTTCTGATTTCTGTCCTAGTAATAATATATCCTTTACAATTGGTCTTATCATCTTTATCCTAACCTTTCTAGTTTCTTTATTTAGACTAATTATTTGATTTTTTGAAAATTATATCTACGCACGATAAAATTGTTATAACAAGTACACTAATTCCAAGTACTGTTATAAAAATAAAATTAAACCATTCCGGTAACTTATTTCTCATAAGTGAAATAATGATCAAAAAAAATATCAATAATTCCAAAACATATTCCAATAACTCTGCTTAACTTCTTATATTTTTCTTCTTTTTCTGTATTATTATATACTTTTATAAGTGAACTTCCTTTACCCATTAAAAATATAGCAGTCAGAACAGCAAATACTGCAGACAGTATATATACTATTTCAATCGGGGCTGTAATCTTTATAATAAAACACCTCCTTAAATAAGATTCATATTACTACAATATTAACAATTATTATACATATAATCAATTTACATAAAAAATTTCAATTAATTTAATTTTATATTATAACGCTATAATATTATGGTATTATGTGTAATGATTTATCTTTTCACCTTCCATTAAATAACTAATATCTATCATCATTACTACCAAACTTAAAGTTAAAAATACTCTTACTCATGTTTCCAAAGTAAGAGTATTCAATATTAAGCTATTTATTTAAAATTCCCATTATTTCAAAGAAACCTATACTATTTATAGGCCCATTCTTCTTAACTACTTTAAATGAGTTTCTTAAGTTTTCACATGAAAATTTATACTCTCTTTTTTAATACTGGTACATAAATATCCATTACAGTACCTATAGTTGGATGGCACCTTTCATCATAGTATTCAAAGTCTAATTTTGTTTCATCAAATACATATCCACTATCTTTAAACCATTCTTCAAATATATATTTCCATGTTTGTTTAATTACATTTGCAAATTCATTATTTTCAATTTCTGTACTTGTATTAACTGGGGGAGTTGTAAATACAGCATAAGTTGCTTCTGGAACCTCTACTGTAATCATATCATCAGTAACATCGTTAAAATCATTGACTATAACACCAAGCATATAAGTTGCTTCTCCGTTATCCTCACTTGATGGAATACATAATCCCACTTCACCGTGTTTTGGTGGATTTAATATTTGATACATTTTGCTTTCTAAATTTTCGCCATCATAATTAATCCAAAAAGAAGCTACATCTTTTGTATAATTGCCATTAGTTATATTAGTTTTTATACCATAACCTGCAACCTTAAATGCAGGTTTTTCAATAATAGTTGGCTTCATAAAATCCCCTCCAAATTTTAGTATTAATTCCTTTTCCAAATTTCTATCCATACGCTTTAAATACTGCGTAGGACTAAACCCAAATTCTTTTTTGAAAGCTTTAGAAAAACCATTATGAGTTTGAAATCCATACTCTAAAGCTATATCTATTATTTTCTTATCATTAAACAAATCCTCTGCTGCCAATGAAAGTCTTCTTTTCTTTACATACTCCATTAAAGTTATCCCTTTGTTAATATTAAACACCCTTGAAAAATGAAATGTAGAATAACCACACTCATTAGCTATTAATTCTGGTGATAATTCATTTTTAATATTTTTTTCAATGTAATCAATACATAGTGCTATTGCATCATTATAATTCAAATTCTCACCGCCCCTTTCCCCACGTGGTAACTATAGTATAACATCACAAATATAATAAAACTGTTCCTAATTTGCTAAAATTAAACTATAAAAAATAGTTAGTAATACATATTTATATTACTAACTATTTTTTATAATAATTAATTCAATCTAGTAAATTATCTTTTCATATTCATAATTTTTTAATAGTATATAAAATTCATATTTTATATTATTATTAATCTAATTCAGCAAAAATTTCTACAACATCAGGATCATAATGAGAGAAAAAAGCACTTTCTGCTTTGTCTAATTTTACAATCTTCTTCATATCATAATCATCTAGTTTAAAATCAAATATATTAAAATTCTCAATCATTCTTTCTTTATGAACAGACTTAGGAATAACAATAACACCTCTTTGAATTAAATATTTTAATGCAACTTGAGCTGTAGATTTATTATATTTCTCTCCTACTTCTTTTAAGGTTTCGTTTGTAAATATATTATTTTTTCCTTCTGCAAATGGTGCCCAAGATTCAATTTGCACCCCATATTTATCCATAACCTCTTTAGATTTTACTTGTTGATTAAATGGATGTGTTTCAACCTGATTAATTGCTGGAACTACTTCATTAAATTTAATAAGATCTACTAATCTATCTGGATAAAAATTACTTACTCCTATAGCTCTTATCTTTCCTCCTTTATACATTTCTTCCATAGCTCTATATGTGCCATAATAATCATTGAAAGGTTCGTGTATTAATACTAAATCCAAATATTCTAGCTGAAGCTTTTTAAGTGATTCCTCTATAGAAATCTTCGCCTTTTCATACCCAGCATTTGATATCCATACTTTAGTTGTAATAAATAATTCTTCTCTTGGAACATTGCACTTTTTAATTGCTCTTCCTACAGCTTCTTCATTACCATATGTCTGAGCAGTATCAATTGAACGATATCCTACTTCAATTGCATCTAATACACATCTCTCACATTCCTTTAAATCTTCAATTTGATAAACCCCAAATCCTAAAATAGGCATTTTCACCCCATTATTTAAATTTACATATCTCATATATTCTCCTATTTCCATGAACTATTTTTCATATATTTATTACTACTATTTTCTATTATTATTTATACCATATTTAGATTTATTTTTATATTTAAGAACATGCTTTTCATACTATTGAATACTTGTTCTTATTTAAATACATAATATTGACTTTAACTTTACATATACATTCATTTAATTTCTTCATACTAGATAGTGTAGGATATTAAAATTGAAATTATTAAGTAACACTACTTAAATCTACCAATATACTATTACTGATGATGCTTACGACAATATCAATATAAAGGAGTATTATATGTATAATAACCAATTTTTCTCTTATCCCTATCATATAAATCAATCTACTTATTTCTCCTACAATTCAATGAGGCAAAACACAGTACAAAAGTTTTCAGCCTTTAGTGGTACCGTTACAATGATTGAAGATTTTTACACAGGTCAAAATGATACATCAACAGGCTGTTATAAATTAATGTCGCTAGAAACTGTGGACATGGGGCCTGTAAATTTTATAATTTCTCCAGAAACTTACTTCGTAAATCATGTAGTGATTGAAGTCGGCGACGAGGTAACGGGATTTTACGATGCAAATGCACCTGTTGTACTTATTTATCCTCCACAATATCGTGCAATTGTTATGGCTAAAAACACAGGAGCTGAAAATGTTACTGTAGACTATTTTAATAAGCAACTTATGAGCAGCGATGGAAATTTAAAATTAAACATTGGCCCATCTACAGAAGTAATTCTAACAAATGATCAAATTTTTAATATATACCCTGGAAATAGAAACCTAATTGTTGTTTATGGTCCTACAACATTTAGCATCCCCGCCCAAACTACTCCATATAAAATTATTGTTCTTTGTTAAATCAAAATGTGTTATATTAGCGCATATAATTTATTTACAGCAAAGTCTTTCTAAAAAAATAGGATTGCCTTTAAATACTAAAAAATTCAGCAGAGGCTTCCTATTTTTGTAACTATTTAAGTTGCAATTATTTAAGTTAAATAAGAATTAATTTCATATAAATTTTTATAAATATTTAACATAAAAATTACTGGTTACTAGAAAAAATCTCACTTACTATGGTATGCTTCTCCGTATTGCTAATAATTTAGATTTTTAAAATTACTAACAAAATATTATTTTCTTCTAGCTCTCTCTATGTTATATATTCTTTTTTCCCATTCGCTTCCTTTTATATCACTATATTTAAATACCCTTATAACTTCAATATCTATATCTTTTTTAAATAGAAACACTATAAACATTAGTTTTCCTTGCATACATTTTTTAGTTACAATTGATTTTTTCTTAAATCACATTATTCCCTCTAACAAATATTAGATATATAATTTTTGTTAACTACAACAAAAATTTTTCTTCATAAAAAATTGTAATAAAAACATAAACCATTTAAAATTCTTTTTAATATTTAAATTTAATTTAATTTTTCAATTATATTATCCATCTTAAGTAATTTCATGAGCAAAAACATTTTTAAATTTTATCCTGATTTAAAATTAAATTAAATTGCTTTTTCCCTATAAACATATCTATATAAAAAAATAGCTATTGCAAAAGCAATAGCTATTTTTTATTCTATAAAATCTCTCCGTTACTTTTAATAACTTCTTTATACCAATCAAAGCTCTTCTTTTTTCTTCTCTCTAGGGTTCCATTTCCATCATCATCTTTATCCACGTATATAAACCCATAACGTTTTTTCATTTCTCCTGTAGATGCACTTATTAAATCAATTGGCCCCATGTTGTATACCCCATAAGATCTACACCATCTTTTACAGCCTCTTTCATAGCATTTATATGCTCTCTTAAATAATCAATTCTATAATCATCCTCTATTATGCCATCTTCCTTAACAACATCTACTGCTCCAAGCCCATTTTCTACAATGAATATAGGAACCTCATACCTATCATATAATGTATTCAAGGAGTATCTTAAGCCCTCTGGGTCAATTTGCCATCCCCATTCAGATGATTTAAGATAAGGATTCTTAACCATTTTAAATATATTTCCCTCTGCCTTTTCAAGACTTTCAGCATCAGTACTTGCTACTCTACTCATATAATAGCTCATTCCTATAAAATCTACAGTATTTTCTTTTAGTACCTTTTCATCTTCTTCAGATATATTTATAGAAATATTATTTTCCTTAAAGAATCTCTTTTGATATCCAGGATACTTACCTCTAACTTGAACATCAGCGAAGAATATAGTTCTTCTATCCTTATCTAAAGCCTCTAATGCATCAAGTGGATTGCAAGTCATAGGATATACGCATCCATAGTTAATCATACATCCTATCTTTCCGTCCTCTATAATTTCATGGCAAGCTTTAACAGCTAAAGCACTTGCAACAAGCTGATTATGTGCTCCCTCATAGCTTAATTGTCTTGGATTTTCTCCTTCTTTAGGAATAATCCCCCCGCATGTAAATCTCATTACTGTAATACTATTTATTTCATTAAATGTAAGCCAATACTTCACTTTATCCTTATATCTTGTAAAAACTACCCTTGCATATCTTTCAAAAAAACTTATAAGTTTTCTATTTGTAAATCCACCATAATCACTTGATAAACCTAATGGCATTTCATAATGAGATAGTGTTACTACTGGCTCTATTCCATTTGCTATTAATTCATCAAATACATTATCATAGAACTTTAATCCCTCTTCGTTTGGAACCTCTTCATCTCCATTAGGAAATATTCTGCTCCAAGCTATAGATAATCTTAAGCATTTAAAACCCAATTCTTTAAAAAGTTTTATGTCTTCTTTATATCTATGATAAAAATCAATTCCTGTATGCGCTGGATAATCTCCCTCTGGAGGTATAACTGGTGCACTCATCATTCCTCTTGGAAGTACGTCTGCTGTAGATAGCCCTTTTCCACCTTCTAAATAAGCTCCTTCAACTTGGTTAGCTGATATTGCTCCTCCCCATAGGAAGTCCTCTTTAAAACCTAAAGCCATAATATCACTCCTATTCTATCATTAAGATAATTTGTTCTGCTAGATCCTTTGCAAGCATAGCATTCATTAAATGGTCTTGAGAGTGAACTAATAATAAACTAAATTCACATGGGTTACCTTGCATTTCTCCTTGAAGTAGTTCAGTCTGAATTCTATGAGCATCAAGTAAATTTTTCTTTGCTTCCTCAAGCAACTTTAAGCTCTTTTCTTTATCTCCTTCTCTTGCTACTTTTATTGCTGTAATAATTGAGCTTCTAGCATCTCCAGCATACATAATTATATTCATTGCACTATTTAAAATTCTTTCGTCCATACTATTCCTCCAACTTAAACTTTTTCCCTGATGTAATATATTTTAGTAATTCCAAGTGAGAGTCGCATACAGTTGCTATTACATTTCTTCTATTATCTAATGTAATATCTTCACATGCTACTAGTACCTCTCCTTTATAATTAAAATAATTATTGTTATTAATTAATACAGTTCCCATAGGAACAATTCTTTCTTCTTTAGTTGTTGATTCTATTTCCTTATTCTTTAGTTCTTTTCTTCCCATTGTATGTCTTATTACTGAATCGCTAACATCCCATCTATTTTGAAGTATTTTATTAAACACCGATTTTTCTATATCTGTCACATTTTCTAGAGTTACTTTTAAGGATATTATATCTTCATCTAGATTTGCAAGAGCCTCTAATTCCTCATCAGTTGCAAAAGCATTCCCTATTATTACATCATCTATTCCTATAGCAAATAATTCTTGTGCTTGCACTGTAATATCAATTCCTCTATGTTTTTCTAATGTACATAATCCATCATTAGCTAACCATGGCCCTAATCTTCCTCCATTTGTTGCATCTACAAAAGCTGCTGTGTGTAGCCCTAAGGATTTATGCCTACTATGGCAAGTCTTTAAATACTCTAGTCCTAAACCAGTATCTTTTTCAGGGTAGAAGTTGTGACAAGTCACAAGCTTCCCCCTCTTACAACCTATATCTAGAATATTATTTACATACCCACTATTAAAGGAACCATTTACTTCTATATCTAGATTATATTTATTAAATGTAACCATTGACTCATAAAATCCATTAAACATTCCATCTAATCTAAGTCCAGTTGCTCCTAAATCCTTAAAGAATTTTAGATCCATTGGATTTATTTCGATTATTTTTAGAACTTCAGGATTTATATCTATGAAAACTCTCATCCCTAAATCTCTTGATAGAGTTAATAATTCCCTATACTTTTCAACTTGATTTAAAGCTTTTTCTTTATCACTATCTAATTCAAGCATTGAAGTAAAGACTCTACTATAACCTAATCTAGCTGCCTTTTCAATATAAGATTTATTTTCTTCAGTACTACTATTTAATGGATATATACTAATTCCTATTCCCATATGGCGTCCTTTCTGAATACACTATGATTTACTCAATAATTCCTTTTCTTCGTTTTTCTCTATTAATTTAATAAATGGAATATATAACAATGTAACTATTGCAATATTAACTATTGACAATACTGCTCCAGTCCAGTGCATACCTGTGGCCAAGAATCCATTTAATATTGGTGGTGTTGTCCAAGGAACTGATGCTACAACTGGATGAACAAATTGGAACTTAATTGCTAAATAAGATACTGCACTTATAATTGATGGTCCTATAACAAATGGTATAAATAAGTATGGATTTAAAACTATTGGAAACCCAAATATTATTGGTTCATTTATATTAAATGCTCCTGTAGGACCTGCAAGTGATAATAATATCTTATGTCTCTTTCTATTAGTAATAAACATAGCAATTATTAAAGCTATTGTACATGATGCTCCACCCATATTTACGAATGAAGATATAAATTGGTATGTTAATGTATTATATTGAGACCAATCACTAACACCTTGAGCATACATTTCAATATTTGCCATTCCAAGTGGTGATAAAACTGCTGCAAGTATTGGTCCTACAATATTTGAACCATGTATTCCAAAGAACCATAGGAATGATACAATAAATGGTGCGAATATTGCTGTTACTAAATTATCACTAAAACCTTGAAGTGGCTTTGTTATAGCCAAATTAACTAATTCATTAAATGATTTACCATTAGCAAATCTCATTATTGAATAAGATATAACTGCAAATATAATTATTGTTAACATTGTTGGAATTAATTTTGAGAACGAATCACTAACTGCTGCTGGTACTACATCTGGCATTTTAATTTTAAATGCTTTTACACGTGATAATCTATGAAGTATTTCAACTGATATAAGAGCTATAATCATACAGCTAAATAATGAATCTGCACTAAAATTAGTATATTTTATAAATCCAAAAGCTCTAATTGGAGCTTCTTCTCCATTTGGAACTTGTGCCATCCATGGAATTAATACAAAATATGAAGCTAATGCTACACATAAACCATCTAGTCCATTATGGCCATAATTTTTCCAAAGTGATTGTCCAACTGTTGCACAAACAAATAGTCCATACATAGCAAGACATCCCCACCAAATATTTTGTGTTATATTCCAAATTACTTGGCCCGCTTCTGTATTTGTAATAAAGTTTTGGTATGATTCCACTTGTAGATTTTGAACTAATGTAGCCATTGAAGCAAGTATAATAATTCCTACTAAACTTACCATGCCAGCTGATATAGCTCTAATATGTACTTGGTTACCAACCTTATTAGCAACTGGCATTACTTTTCTTTCCATATAATCCATGATTTTTTTCATTATTAATTACCTCCTTTTAAACTTAAAGCCAATTCTAAAACTGCCTTACCGTTCATCATTCCATATAATTGCATTGGAACGATCTCTACTGGGATATTCTTCGGAGCAGCTATTGCCCTAATTTCATCAATCATAAACTTTACTTGTGGTCCAAGTAATATAACATCACATTCATCTAAATGCTCAGATATTACTGCTTCTGGAATAGCTTTTATTGATGCCTCAATATTTCCTGATTCTGCTGCCTCATTCATCTTATTTACTAATAATGATGTTGACATTCCTACTGCACATGCTAAGATAATTTTCATCATAAATATCTCTCCTAATTATAAATATTTTTCTCATCTTTATCCCAAGCAAATTTCATGCCAAAGTTAGAAAGCTATAAAAAAAGAAGGCTCTACCTCCTTTTTTATACACTATTTCAAATTTTAGTTATACACTAAACTTAAATTTATACACCAATTAATAATTTTAATTATCACCTTTTAATTTTAAAGCTATCTCTAAAACTGCCTTACCATTCATCATTCCATATAGTTGCATTGGAACAATTTCTACTGGAATATTCCTTGGAGCAGCTATTGCTCTAATTTCATCAATCATAAACTTTACTTGTGGTCCAAGTAATATAACATCACATTCATCTAAATGCTCAGATATTGCTGCTTCTGGAATAGCTTTTATTGATGCTTCAATATTTCCTAATTCCGCTGCCTCCTTCATCTTGTTTACTAATAATGATGTTGACATTCCTGCTGCACACGCTAATATAATTTTTGTCATAAAAATCTCTCCTTTATAAATATTTTTCCTCACATTTATATCAAGCAAATTCCATGCCAAAACCTGAAATATTTAGAAAAAGATATATTTTCCTCATTTTTATATACTATTTTTAGCTTCAATTTATACACTAAACTTAAATTTATGCAACGCCTTAAAAATTCCGCTATAATTTATACAGTATAGTTAATAAATAACATAGCTCATCTAATTTAAACTGAATATTAAATTTATCCTCTATATTTTTAAGTGCATATTTAATCTGCCTTATCTCCTTTTCGTAATAAATTAATAAGTATTCCTTATTTTTATACTCCTTACACTTTTTATTTAATGCTAAATTCTCTGTTGTTGCTAATAAATGAAATACTATAGCTATTAAAGTATCCTTGTCAAATTGGTAACTTAATTCACTTTCTATCCATATCTTAAAAAATTCAAACTCTTTTTTAAATGTTTCTATATCAATCCCATTAATTTTATCTATTAGCTTATTGAATACCTGTTCACTTATAATACTTAAATCCTCATCTGTCTCAGCCCTTTTACCTACTTGTGTTGCTTTTATCATTTTTTCAAGCTCACAATACTTATTTAACATTATCAAGTCTGTTATAGAAATGAATGGCACCCCATATATCATTGGATCAATACTACCTACAACTGCTATTATATTTTTATCCTTACTTAACTTACCTATAATATTATTAATATTTTCATGACTTGTAATTGCAGCTGTAACTATTTCTGTGTTTGTTCCTAAGAGATTTATATTGTCCTCTATTAATTTCTTAATCTTTTGAGCACTTCCTTCTCCAGTAGTGCAGGCTGTAATAATAATATTTTCTTTTTTTGTATTAGATGCATCCTTATATCTGTTATCCATTAATGTCATCTTTTGTTTATTTAATATGGAATCATAAATAATATCAATATTCCTCTCAAACTCTGCGTGCCTTGCAACCTCTAAAGCTGTTATTGTTGTTACACAATCTATAACTCTTATCTTAATTAAAAGCTCTTCAGCAATTAAATCACCAAACATAATTAATGATCCCATATCTACTAGTAATAGAACTCCAGCTTCATTACTATTTTTTCTTACTAATTCTTTTAGTTCTTCATAACAAGTCCTTGAATCCTTATTAAGCTCCATATCATAAGCTTGTACAGTATCTATTCCAAGTAATGAATTTACGGTTTCTGCCATAGATGATGCACTACTTCTTCCATGCATGCTTATTATTACCCTAGGTAACTTATTCTTAAGATTACTTTCAATTGTATCTATGCATAAGAACATTGCAATAAATGCTATTTCATCAAGAGGTACTCGAACCTCTAACTCTCCTTCTATTCCTTTTATAAAATTTCTAACTAGTTCAAACTCCCTGTGATGATTTTCTATTACATTAAGCAAATTTTTATTTACTACAGTCTTATTTTCTCCTAGTCTTTTTATGCTTGAATCAAAATGCATACAAAGCCCATAGAAAACCTTCTTAGAAAACTTCTTAGAAAGTTCCTTCTCTGCTAAGGCTAATAAAGTCTCTATATACATAATACTTTTCTTGCTAACTACTTTCTCAAGCTCAATATTATTATTCACACCTTCTATATAACTTTTAAATTGCCCATTAATCTCAAATCTAATTATGGTATCGATATCATCTTGATTATCATATCTGCTACTTAAGTCCTTCAATCTTTTTTCTATCTTGTCATAGAACGATTCATACTTAATCTTATTTTTAGGAGTGCTTATTCTACATTCTCCATTACAACTGAAAGTTAAAAAGTCACTTTTTCCCAATATGCTTTTCATCTCATTCTCAAAATCCTTTTCATAAATACCATACTTTCTTATATGATCCGGAAGATGGATAACCTCAATTTCAACTTTATCACGGTTTAAATGAATAGCATCTAAAAAAGCATTAGCACATATTAGCTTTATATCACTTTTAAGCTGCCCTATATTACCTAAACACTCATAATTTAAAAGGTTCTTTATAACAGCAACATTAACTACTATTTCCTTCTTAATTCTACTAGCCTCTTCCTCAATAAAGGCTTGTGCTATTTTAAACCTCTCCTTCTTATTCCTTTCCTTTAAAGAAGGTATATTTATTGACATAGGAATTCTTCTTGTAAATGTATCTAATAATGAATCCTCTTTTCTTGCTGTAGTAGCACAAATAATTAATACATCTACATGCTTTTTCTCAATTGAGCCAATTGGTGAAAATACTCCCTTATCCATTAAATAGAATAAGGTTTCTTGTCCCTCTGGTGGTAATCTATGCACCTCATCTAGGAACAATATTCCCTTATCTGCTGACTCTACAAGGCCAGAATAATCCTTATTAGCTCCAGTAAAAGCCCCCTTAACATATCCAAAAAGCTGTGATAGTAAAATCTGAGGGTTATTACTATAATCAGCACAATTTAAAGTAACAAATGGCGCCTCTTTACTTAACTGCCCTTTCTCTATTGCATACTCATACATTTTCTCTGCAAACATGGTTTTTCCAACTCCTGTTGGTCCAAGTAATAGAGTGTGAAGTCCTCTTGGTGGGTAACTAATAGCTGCCTTTGCTTGCTTTATTGGTTTCTTTAAACTTCCTTCGAATCCAATAAAATTATTAAATGCATCTGCCTTTTCTTTATTGTTTATATATTGATTTTTCTCGATACATGTGTAAACAACAGGCCTACCTTCGCATTTTTTTATTAATCCATCCCTTACAAGTCTATTTAGCTCACTGCTTGCATTTGTTCTTTTAATTCCTATTCCATCTGCTACCTCTTTTGTTGTAACACCTATTGCTTGGTTGTTCTTTTTTTGTCTTCTAATTGTATCTAATATGAAATTATATATTTCTTCATATCTGTTATCCTTAGTCATACTATTCTCCTTTGAATAAACTTATAATTTGTATAGCCTTATCAAGTATTTCTTTCCCTCTACATAATCCATAGTCCATACTATCTATTATTCCAACTGGTATATTTTTATTACCTACTATCTTTTGAACTGCCTCTAATTTATATTTTATCTGAGGCCCTAGTAAAATTAAATCACACTCATTACCACTCTCCCTAAGCTCTTCTATTCCATTAGCAAATATTTTTATATCTCTATTTCCTACTGCCTTTTTCACTGCTTCTACAACTATGTTACTTGATGTTCCTGTTGCACATAAAATCAATATTTTCATAATCTTCTCCCGTTTGTAGGTTATCATACTTTGTATACGATTAAACAAAATATAATCTATTCCTATAATCCATATTTTATTTTAATATATCAAATTGCTTGACATATATCAATTTAAAATAAAAATATGCTTCATCCTCAAAGCATACCATTAGCATACTTATTCATTCATTTCTCTCTAGTTTAATTTTAAATAATAACCCTCCCCCCATCATTACTTTTGTAAATAGCTTCATTTTTTATTCTTATATTTAATAACAATGTTCTTTAAATTTGTAAATATATTATTACTTTTAAAAGTTGATTTTCGCAAATTTTAAAGGGGATCGCGAAACGCGACCCCCTTTAAATTTACGTTAATTCTATCCAATCACTTAGTTTATTATAAACCTTAAACCCTCTTTTCTTATACATTTCATACGCAATACTATTCTTTTCTATTACTGTTAAACAAATTTCTTCTACTTGCTTTTCATTTAAAAATTGTATTGCTGTTTCTAATAATTTTTTACCATAGCCCTTTCCCCTATACTCTTTTATTAATCCTATATCAAAGAAAGCTTTTTTCTCTTTAATAGTAGTATTTAAAAAACCTATACTTTCACCTTTATCAAGTACAATAAAATAATCTTCATTGTCATTTTTATTTTTCAAATAGCTTTTTGCATCTTCTATTTCTATATAAGTTCCATGAGGCATATCCATAAAGGACTTATTATATATATCAACATATTCTTCGATGTTTTCCTTTGATAAATCAATTCTATCTATCACATCATTTACTTTTTCTCTATTGTTTAGAACCATATTAAAAGATGAATAACTTCTTTTTAGCCCAATATCTTGTGCTAACTTAAGCAAATTATCACTTCTTATTCCAAGTAAAACTTTCATCGCATTATATTTATTAGCAAACACTAATGAATTATTAATTAATTCTCTCAATATTTTTTTATTATCATTTGGACAAATTACTTTATTTATATAGATAGTTTCTAATTTATCTACAACCTCTAGTATAACCGATACCTTCCCTACTACTTCATTTTCATCAATATAAAATAATATACCTTCACCATAATTACATATCTTACCTGTGAGTTCTTTTTCAAGTTCTGATAATGATAAATTGGTATTTTCATTTTTCTTTATAAACTCTAATGCTAAATTTTTTTCATCATTATTTAATTCTAAAAAACTCTTTATCATTATTCCTTCACCCAATATTCACTACAATCTTTAGACCTATCTAAGAATCCATATTGAATCAAAGCTCTTCTTATTGTTACATAGTCTTCATATATTCTTTTTAATACTCTATTTATTTCTTTTTCAGAATATCTCTTTCCAACATTAAAGTTTTTAGTTATTTCTTCTAATAATATAATCTTCTTCTTTTCCTTAGATGGATAACTTTTTAATGCCCCATTTTCATCTACATAAGTTTCTATAACTTTAACTTTTTCTTCCTTGGTTATATTAAACCTATCATCTAATGTTGTTGCTCCTTTATGTGCATCACATATAACATCTTCTTCTAAAATATTTATATCTTTATTAGTATTTTTAGAAAGTAAATTCATAGTTGCTAAAAATAACTTAGCTTGTTTTTCTCTTTCTCTTAATTTATACCTATGATTTCTAATAGTCGAATTTGCAATACCTAATTTGGCTGCTATTTCTTTATCACTAAGTCCTAAAGCTATTAATTCAATTACTGCTTTTTGAGATGATGATATTCCTGTATAAAGTGAATTCATATTTAATAAATAACTTAACATAGAATTATGCCTTTCCTTTATATGAAGCTGCGCAGCCTTTTTTGCATCATATAAGTTGCCACCTATTTCATATATTCTTCCTTTAATAAATATTTCTTCACATACTATACATTTTATATATTCTTCCTTTTCTACTAATCCTTTTTCTATCTCATCTATAGACGCTCTCCCAAAAAACTCATTATCCATAACTACCTCCACAATATTTTCTTAATTAAATTGTACAACCATTTTGGATATTTGTCTATGTACACTCAAACTTTATCCATTTTTGTTTGTCTTAATTTATAAAAAAGAACAAGTTATAATTTATAAATTACAACCTGTCCTTATTTTTAATTTATATTCATATCCTTCTTTTTATAAATAATGTTAGCAGTAATTAATGATATCACTATAAGTAAAAATCCTATTATCAGAAAGTTTACTTGAAATCCATCCTTAATTATATTCGATGGAATTACCCATTCATATGGAGAAACATATTGTATAAATGAAAACTCTTCTTTTAGCTTAGATATAATCCCAAGTATATATGTCATAAAAAATAAACTAACTCCTACACTAGTTGCCATTTTTCCTTTTTTCAAAATTGTTGATATAGCTATACCAATTGCTATAAATATATATCCTAAAAAGCTCATTCCAATGAACGTACTTTTTATATTCATTATAAGATCTATTGTATTTACTTCACTTGGTTTAACTGCAATTGATATACCTATTGTAACTGCTCCAATGATAATTACAAATATATAAAAGGATACAACTCGTGATAATATCTTACTCCAAAGAATTTTACTTCTTGATACTGGTTTAGAATATAAGAACTCTATTGTCCCTTCACTTTCCTCTTCTATTATAGAATTAACTCCAAGCATTGCACCATAAATACCAAAAGCCATTGAAATATATTGGAGACAATATCCAAGAAAATCATTTATATCACTAAAATCAGTAGTGCTTGAAAAATTAAAAGCTTCTAAAATAGCTGGTGGAAGTGAATCTAATTTTGCACCAACTAATTCTTGCATTCCCATATCCTTCATGCTTGGGAATAATGCCATAAATAAAACTACGATTGCAGAAGTTCCTATACTCCAATATACTAATGATTTTATATTTCTTTTAAATTCAAACTTAAATATATTCATTATTTATTATCTCCTTCATAATAGTTTAAAAAGGCTTCTTCTAATTTAACTTCTTCAATTAACAACTTGTCCAAGTTATATTTAGATAACAAATTTATTAACTCATTTATATTTCCTTTATATATAAACTCAATTTCTTCATCAATACATTTTAGGATTTCTGATATTTTCTCGATTTCTTTTTTATCTATATTACTAGATTTTAGAGTTATTCTTTTTCCTAAATCTCTATTCATATTATTTAAATCTAGTATATCTATTATTTCCCCCTCTTTTATAACTGCAACTCTATCACAAAATTTTTCTATTTCAGAAAGATTATGTGATGATAAGAATATGGTCTTTCCTTTTGCTTTTTCCTTTAATAATATATTAAATATCTTTTGTTGAATTAATGGATCTAGTCCATTTGTTGGCTCATCTAAAATTACTATCTTAGGATTGCTTAAAAGGGCTTGAACTATGGCAACCTTCTTTTTATTTCCAAGGCTAAGTTCTTCAATTTTCTTATCTAGCTCAACTTCTAAATCATTACAAAGTTCATTTAAATACTGGCTATCACTATAATCAAAAAATGAAGCTGCATAGTTTAATATATCTTTTACTTTAACTTCTGAATAATATCTAACTTCACTTGGCACATAGCTTGCAAACTCTTTAATAAGCTTACTTTCACTTACAATATCTTTTCCTAATATCTTAGCACTTCCTGATGTTGGAAAAATAAAATTAAGTAACGTCTTTATTGTTGTAGATTTACCTGCTCCATTTGGCCCTATAAATCCATATATTTCTCCTTCCTTAATTTCTATGTTTACATTTTTTATTCCTCTGCTTTTCCCATAACTTTTAGTTAAATTACTTATTTTTATAGCTTCCATTTTTACACCACCTATAAATTCTCTTTATATTTTATTAATTTGTCATTAAACCTTTCTCCTGTTATTTTTTTATAAAAATAAAAGTTTAAAGTTATAAGTATAAAATAAACCGTATATATTATAAAAAACACTTTAAAAGATATTCCCCATAGTTCTATCCAATTAAAATATTTAATGAAGATATTTAAAACTCCTAAAAGTATTAAATAATGTGCTGCTGTTTTTATTTTTATTGATATCTTCGATAAAAACTTTTCATTATATAAAATAAATTGAATTACTCCAACTATAATTGCTAATAAAATAAATTCCCATAATAATTCTAAAGGCATTATCTTATTTCCAATAAAAAAACTTACTACTGCATAGGTTAAAATTATCATCATAAAGAATAATCCTATTAGAGCTTTTACTTCATATCCTATATTATAAAAATTCTTCACTATATCCCCTCCTTTTAATAATCTAATTTTGCTTTAAGTATAGGTACATATTGCCTAGAAACTATTAACTTTTCCTTATTTTCAAGCAAAACCTCTACTCTTCCCCCAATTACAGGATTTATAACTGATATTTTAGATATATTTATTATTGTTGATTTAGATGCTCTAAAAAAATGATATGCTGAAAACTTATCTTCAATTTCATAAAGTCTAAGATTACTTTCATATACTTCTTCCTTAGTATATATAAATGTCCTTTTATCAACAGATTCAAAATATAATACATTTTCTGGTTTTATAATATGTACTTTACTATCTTTAACACCAGTAATTATATTTTCCTCGTCCCTTAGCTTTTCAATTATTTTTAATATACTATCATCTATAGCTTTACAATTTATCACTATTTCAATTTCATCATTATTTTCATCTTGATTAATTATTACTTTCATAATATCCCCTCTTAGACTTTTATAATCTCATACTACTATTTTTAATAAATATATCAATATAAATTTCCTAAGATGCGTTATTTAAATACTAAGTTACACTTATTATAAATTGCGAATTAATCATAATGATATGTATTAACTTTCCGATTTTCATATAATATCTCCAATTTAATACAAGCCATTAATGAGGCTAATTCTTTATTAATAATTTTAAGTGGAAAAATAAAAGTTGGCGAAGATAAATAGAATATGAGGAATAAGCATATCTAGTTATCGTAGCCTTTATATTCAGAATTTATAACTTTTTAGTATTAATAATTAGTAAATTATATATACTAAACTATAGAAAATTAATTATTTGGAGGTATATGAATGCATAATAAATACAATGATCTTTTTGATACTTTAGTAAGATCTTATTACGAAGACAACTTTGATGAAACGCTTTCTAGAATTATGGTCTGTCATGAAATTTCACCTCAAGAAACATTTAAAATTATTACATCACTTTGTGGAGTTTCTATAGACTTTGATAACAACTATGTTTATAACATAAAGAAAGCAATTACAAATTATGCTGTTAACAAAAGATTTATAGAAAAGTTAGATAGTTGTAGTATTAATTGTAAACAAGATGCAAATAAGAAATTTAATTGTCAATCAAGTTGTCCATTTGATGCAATATTGTATGATGATGATAATAAATCTACATATATAAATTATGATTTATGTGTTGGTTGTGGCTTATGCATAGATGCTTGCAAGGATGGTAAGATTTTAGATAAAGTTGATTTTATCCCTGTATTGGACTTAATTAAAAACAATAAGACAGTTATAGCTGCAGTTGCTCCTGCTATTATGGGGCAATTTGGTGAAGATGTATCTATAGATCAACTACGTGCTGCTTTTATTAAAATTGGCTTTACTGATATGATTGAAGTTGCTTTTGCTGCTGATATGATTACTATTAAAGAGGCTGTTGAATTTAATCATCATGTTAACGGTCCTAACGATTTAATGATAACTTCATGTTGTTGTCCTATGTGGGTTGGAATGCTTAAGAAAGTATATAAAGAATTAGTCCCAGATTTATCTCCATCTGTTTCTCCTATGGTTGGAGCTGGAAGAATTATAAAAAAATTAAACCCAGATGCTAAAGTCGTTTTCATAGGCCCATGTATAGCTAAAAAGGCTGAGGCAAAAGAACCTGACTTAGCTGAAGATATTGATTTTGTTTTAACTTTCCAAGAACTAGATAATATATTTAAAGCTTTTGAAATTAATCCTAATGAGCTTCAAGGTATTCCTTCTAAAGATTATGCCTCAAGAGGCGGTAGATTATATGCCCGTACAGGTGGTGTTTCCATTGCAGTTGGTGAAGCTGTTTCTGAACTATATCCTGAAAAATCTAAGCTATTTAGTTCTGTCAGAGCTGAAGGAGTAAGAGAGTGTAAAGATATCTTAAACAAAGCTTTAAATGGCAAAATTAAAGCAAACTTTGTTGAAGGCATGGGTTGTATTGGGGGATGTGTTGGTGGTCCTAAAGCAATTATCCCAAAAGAACAAGGGAAAATAGCTGTAGATAATTTCGCTTATCATTCTCCAATAAAGGTAGCAACCCATAGTACTACTATGGATAATGTTTTAGCAAAACTTAATATAACATCTTTAAGAGACTTTGAAGATGATACTAAGACTGCAATATTCCATAGAGATTTTAAATAAAAATTAGTAGCTCTACAATTATAAATATGATATTATATATAATAGTTATTATTATATAGTAATTATTATATAATAATTCAACAATTCTAGCGTATGATAAGGAGAAAAAATGGAATATTCAATAGTTTTTAGCAGTGTAACTGATAATACAAAAAAGTTAGCAGAAACAATTAAAAATAAAGTTGGTGAGTGTTATTTTGGGAAACCTTGTGATGAAGCACTTGAAGCAGATATTATATTTGTAGGATTTTGGACGGCAGGAAACTCTTGTGGAGCAGATATTAAAGCATTTATAGAGAAACTTTCTGGTAAGAAGGTATTTATATTTGGAACTGCCGGGTATGATAATACAAAAGAATACTTTAGTGGGATTTTAGATAGCGTAAAAAAATTAGTACCTCAATCTAATACTATTATAGGAACATATATGTGCCAAGGCAGAGTATCAGATGCTATTCAAAATAAGATAAAAGAAGCTATGCCTGAAAAATTTGAAGCAATTAAATATAATCTTGTAGAATCATTAAACCACCCAAATGAAAATGATATAAAATCATTAATATCTGAAATTGAGAAAATAAACTTATAATTATATTAAACTTTAATTCAAGGGGCTATAATTTTACATTAAGTATCTTTTTCAACAGCCTCTTTTATATATTGTAAATTAAAATATAATCTACAATGAAACAAATGATATTACTTCTTATATTTATAACATTTATAAATTGCGAATTAAACATAATGATATGTATTAACTTTCCGATTTTTATATAATATCGAATACAATTCTAAATTTAAGATATCTAAGATGACTAAATTTTTATAACTCGCTGCGCTCAAACAATAAAAATTCTTAACGCCATCTTAGATATCTTAAATAAGAATTGTAGTTTCTCATTATAATAAAATCTCCAATTTAATACATATCATTAATAAGGCTAATTCTTAATTTAACGGTGTAAAGTGGTAAAATATAAGTTGACGAATATAAATAGACGGTGGAATAAGCATATAGCGAGCAATTAGAAGTATTTGGCGTAGAAATAACTACTAGGTCTTAGTGTTGCTTAATTGTCTGAGTGCAGCGAGTTAACCAAAACTCTTGGCATAGTAGTTATTCCAAAATTTAATAGGAACATCTACTTCAGAGAAGCTTCAGTAGATGGGCTTTCATACTAAGTTCAGCTAGCTTCACTAAGTATTCAATGCCTGCATAGCTATTTAGCTTATTGAACATATCTAGTTATCGTAGCCTTTATATTCGCACTTTATAACACAAAATACTACAAAACTAGCTAACATAGCATAAACTTTTTAATTTATCACTACTCTTCCCACTTTTTTAAGTTTGGATTTTTATCTAATATTGAATAATACTGTGCAAGAATTCCAAACTTACCTTCTGGATCTAGATTCATATATCTTTCAAACTTTTCTTCTCTATCTTCTAATCTAGACCACCCATAATGCTTTAATCGTAAACTACTTAACTCATATGATAAGTTATTGCAATTATATGGCATCCTTCCGCAATGTTGCGGTGTTTCTCTAAACTTATAATTATAATTTTCTTGATATCTTATCATAAATAATCTATAAGTGTTATGAGCATTCCATAAACTATCTTCTCTATAATGATCTTCATCCCAAAAATCATATAACCTAAACATATAACCATCTACTTCAGTATTCTTCATTAAATCCCTTACATTATATTTGAATCTATTTTCAAATATCTCATCAGCATCTAAAAATATTATCCAATCAGGATTAATCTTTATAGTTTCTTCCCACTGTTGCTTTCTTAAGGTAACTTCATTACTAAATTTTGAATCTTTATTTTCTACTAATATATATGGTATATCACCTAACACTTCTTTTATTATTCCTACAGTATTATCAGTACTCCCATCATCAATTATAACTGCATTATCAATATATTGTTTAGCATCTTCTAACACTGCTTTTAAAAATCTATTTTCTTCATTTTTAACTACCATTGATAAAGTTAGTTTATTACCTTCCTCTTTAGCTTTCCTTACCAAAGGCTTAATTACAGGTTCTTTTTTACCTTCGACTATCCATTGAACTACTTTATAATTTTCATTTTTGTCCATCTGTAAAGTAAATTCACTTTGACTCTCTTCATAATAACTATAGTTATTTCTATATCCTGATTCGCTATAAATAACTTTAATAACTATTTCATTAACGTTATCAGTATATGGTGTTTGATGACTTATTATATTTATTTTATTTGTTATTCTTTCTTCTAATACTCTTCCTCGATTTGCTATTAACTCTCTTTTTAATCTAGCTTTTTCTTCTTCTCCAAAGTATTCTAGATGATTTAAAGGGATATCTTCTTTATAACTATAATCTCTAACTGCTTCTAAAGCTATCTTCAATGTATCATATGCTTTAGCACTATAAATTTGAAAATCTCTTATATTATTTGATTCTTTATATTGATCTACTTTTTTTAAATCTTCATCTCTATATATATGATGAGCCGGATAATAGGTATCTACATATAATTGAATTCCTAGTACAGCTGCTCTTATACAAAAGTGTCTATCTTCCCCCCAAAAGGAAATATTATAAACTGGATTAAAATTTACCCCTTTTAAAAGTGCTCCTTTCGATATCAAAGTGCATGCTCCGAGTCCTCCAACCTTATATGTCCCTGGTTTTCTAAGCATATTAATAAAATCTGATGTTCTTTTTATAACTTCACTTTCACTCAAGTTTTCTCCATGTTCAAAATTATATAAAGTGTACATATCCTTTAACCAAACTTGTGGTTGCTCATAACTATTAGGTTGCCATCTTGTCCAGAATATATTTGAAACTATTTCTTTATTTAATGATACTAGCCTTTTTAATGTTTTAGAATGCATTATTAAATCAGAATCTACAAGAAAAAGATAATCATAATCTTCTTTTACTGCTTTTTCTATTATAGTATTTTTAAAGTTTGACACTTTTCTTATTAAATCATTTGACCATCTATGAGTATAATCATCACATATATATGAAGAGGTACTTTCTTTACTTTCTAAAATAGTAACTTTCTTCACATATTCTTTAAACTTATTTAATATTAGTGAAGATTCTTCTATATCATTATCATCAATAAAACAATACTCAATATATAAATCATCTGAATCTAATTCTTTTAATGACATAAGGAATTCTTTTAAAATAATGGGCTTTTGATGAATAGGACTCCCAATTAAAATTCTAATCATTGACTTCCTCCAATTATTTATTTTATATACAATAGTTTATTCCTAATTATCATATTATGCTTATTTTTAATAAAATACCCTTTATTAAGTAGTTTTAAGTAGAATTTAATAGTAATATCTATTTTTCTATTATTAGCATATTTTATTTATTATCATATTCTATAATAAAACCATTTTTGTTTGGAGGTAACTTTTCTTTGAATACTTTAAGCGTTTGTATTATAGCTAGAAATGAAGAGACAAACTTAACTAGATGTCTTAAAAGTATAAAAAGTATTGCTGATGAAATAATTTTAATTGATACTGGATCCACTGATAGTACTACTAATATAGCCCAAGAATTCAACGCAAAGATAATAAAGTTTCCATGGAATAATAACTTTAGCTCTGTAAGAAATAAGGCATTAGAAGTTGCGTCTAAAGATTGGATTTTGTGCATTGATTGCGATGAGTCATTAGACACTACTCAAGTATCTAAATTAAAAAATATTCTAAATGATTCTTTATATTTAGGATTCAGATTGAAACTTATAAACATAATAGATAATAAGCCTTATAAAGGCGAGTATTTACTTAGGATTATTAAGAATAACTCTGGATTTTATTTTTCTGGAAAAATAAATGAAAAACTTAGCAACTCTTTATATAATGATTCATATTTAAATCAAATTTTAAATTTAGAAGTTATATTATATAACTTTGGATATGATTATAATAAAAAACAATTAACAGATAGGTGTAATAGAAATCTTTCCATATATTTATCTTATGACACCAAAGAAAAAAATTATTTATATTACTATAACATTGCAAATGAATATTTCCTTTTAAATAAATATACTATAGCAATAAACAACTATATTAAAGCAATTGATCTAAATGATAACTACTATATAAATAGCTATATTTCTTTTTTAATTGTAAAAACTTATTATAAGGCAAAAAAATATAGAAAAGCTATTCTTAAAGGAGAAAGCTTTTTATTTGAAAATAATGCTTTTAGGGAAATCTATTTATTAATTAGTTTATGTTATGAAAAATTAAATAATATAGAAAAATCACGAGAAAATCTAAAATTATATCTAGAGCTTTATGAAAAATACTCCCCATATTATTTTAGATTAGATTTTATAAACTTAAAAAACTTCATACCGGAAATGCTTGGTTTTAATTTAGAAAACTTAAAAAAGCTTAATTAAAAAAAGAAGGATAAGTATTTCTACTTGTCCTTCTTATTAATTCCCAAATATAAGTAATCCAAATTATTAGTGGAACCATTTAAAGTTTTATAAACATAAATTCTTAAATAATGATTGCTTTATCAGGTTATTATCCCCTTTTTTTCTTTAAAATTTGTTCTAATACATTTAATCTTGTTTTCCCTAAAATTTGCTTTGGTTTCTTAGCTATTTCTTCATCTTTATAAAATTTAGCTCTATTAGCTTCTATTACCATAAATATTTTTTCTTCTAGAGCTTCATCCTCTATGTTACCTTCAAAGTAATCGTCTATGTAGTCTCTTAGCGCATAGCTAAGCTCTTCCTGATTTTTATAATATAATCTAATTCCACCCTTGTTCAAGAATATTATCCTCCCTAAAAATCTACTTTTTAAAATCTACTTTTTATATATATTTTATACTAAATATAACTCTAAAACAATATGTATTAAATTTCTTAATTTTTATTTAATTATTATGTGTAAATATTACTCCTATTTTGGTAATAATGTTATATATTTCTGTATAATTGCAATAAAAAATCAAATGATAAAAATTATCAATTATTTTCGCTAAATCTATTGACTTTTTATTAAATAATAATTATTATTAATACATAGTAATTTTTAAAAACAAGGAGGAAACAATATATGTCATTAATAGGAAAAAATATAGAAGATTTTAAAGTTCAAGCTTACCACAATGGTAACTTTAAGGAAGTATCAAAGGAAGATGTTTTAGGTAAATGGTCAATCTTCTTCTTCTACCCAGCAGACTTTACATTTGTTTGCCCAACTGAATTAGGAGACTTAGCTGATCATTATGAAGAATTCAAAAAAATTGGTGCTGAAATATACTCAGTATCTGAAGATACTCACTTCGTTCACAAAGCATGGGCTGATGCAACAGAAACAATAGGAAAAATTCAATACCCAATGTTAGCTGACCCTACTGGAAAATTAGCAAGAATGTTTGAAGTTCTTATAGAAGAAGAAGGTTTAGCTTTAAGAGGTACATTCATAGTTAATCCTGAAGGAGAAATCCAAGCTTACGAAGTTCATCAAAACGGAATTGGAAGAAATGCTGAAGAATTATTAAGAAAAGTTCAAGCTGCTCAATTCGTAGCTGAACACGGCGATCAAGTTTGCCCTGCAAACTGGACTCCAGGTGAAGAAACTTTAGTACCAAGCTTAGATTTAGTTGGTAAACTTTAATATAAAACATAAGGAGAGCTATTTTCTCCTCACTATATATCCAATCATATATTAAAAAATTAGCGAGGAAACTCGCTATTTTTTTAATAAACTAATCAATAATTATTATTACTTAATAACATATTTGAAATTTTAAGGAGGAATTTATGAATAAAATATATGATTTAATTATAATCGGTGGTGGTCCTGCTGGTTTATCTGCTGGTCTATATGCTGGTAGAGCAAGGCTTAATACTTTAATAATAGAAAAAGAGCATACTGGTGGTCAAATTAATAGTACTGCCGAAATTGTAAACTACCCTGGTATTGTAAAAACAACTGGCCCTAATTTAACTTCAGATATGAGAACCCAAGCTGAGAACTTCGGTGTTAAATTCCAAACAGCAGATGTAGTTGATGTTGATTTTTCTGGAGATGTAAAAATTATCAAGACAAATAATGGTGAAATTCAAGGTAGATCTGTAATTATAGCAACAGGTGCTTCACCAAGAAAATTAGGTTTCCCTGGAGAGATTGAATACGGTGGTAGAGGTGTTGCCTACTGTGCTACTTGCGATGGAGAATTCTTTAAAGACTTAGAGGTTCTTGTAATCGGTGCAGGTTATGCTGCTGCTGAAGAAGCCATTTACTTAACTAGATTTGCTAAAAAAGTAATTATAGTAGCAAGGGAACCTGAATTTACTTGTGCTAAATCTATAGGTGATAAAGTAAAAGCCAATAAAAATATCGAAATAAGATTTAATACTGAAGTTGTAGAAGCTGTTGGTGATGATGTTCTAAGATCTGTAAAACTTATTAATAATGTTACTAATGAAAGGTCAGAATACTTCCCTCCTAAAGAAGATGGAACATTTGGTATCTTTGTATTTGTTGGTTATGAGCCACAGACTAAAGTATTTAAAGATAAAATAGAAATGGATCGATATGGATATATCTTAACAAATGAAAATATGGAAACTAATATTAAAGGTGTTTATGCTGCTGGTGACTTAAGACCTAAGCTATTAAGACAAGTTGTAACAGCTGTGGCTGATGGTGCTATTGCAGCAACAGATGCTGAAAGACATGTTGCATCTGAAAAAGAAAGACTCGGAATAGTTGAAGAAGAAGTTATTGAAGAAAAAGTGGAGACTAAAAATGAAGTACTTACTTCTAATAATAAGACTTTATCCGGAAAAAGCAACTTATTAAACGACACTTTAAGAAACCAATTAAAAGGTATATTAGCTAAAATAGAAAATAACATTTCATTAGTATCAATAGTTGACGAAAGTAACAAAAAATCAATTGAATTAAGAGATTTAGTTTTAGATATATCTGACTTGAGTGATAAAATTTCTGCTATAATCTATAAAAAAGGTGAAAATACTGAAATGGAATCTAAAATTCATGCAGATAAGTATCCTGTAGTTGCTTTATTAGATAAAGATAGTAACTACAGCGGAGTTAAATTCCATGGAGTCCCTGGAGGACATGAATTAAATTCATTTATACTTGCTATTTACAATTTAGCTGGTCCAGGTCAATCACTAAATGAAGATTTACTAAATGAAATTAAATCACTCTCACTAGATAAGAAAACTAATATTAAAGTTGCAGTATCTCTTTCTTGCCACGTTTGCCCTGAAGTTGTAACTGCAGCTCAAAGAATAGCTATAGAAAATCCTAATATAGAAACAGAAATGCTAGATTTATCTAATTTCAAAGATATTAAAGATAAACATAAAATAATGAGCGTTCCCGCACTAATAATCAACGACTCTAAAGTGTATTTTGGCGGCAAGAAGCTTGAAGATATAGTTCAATTACTTAAATAATAAATATTATTTTAAAGGTATTGCAGAAGATAATAATTATCTATGTAGTGCCTATTTTTTTATAAGTAATAACTCCTAACATTGATTAAATTCTATGATCCATATACAATTTTCAAGTTTATTTTTAACTATATAATAAAAAACATATAGCCCTATTAAACTCTTTGCTTTTAGTTTAATAGGGCTATAATTTATTTCACAATCTATTTTTTCAGCTAATTATTTAGATCCAAGTGCTATAGGAGCACTCCCTTTTCTTTTTTCAGTTTCATCAACAACTAAAGCTGTAACAGCAGAACCTGTAACATTAGTTGCTGTTCTCATCATATCTATTATAGCATCTACAGCCATTACCATTGCCATACCCTCTATAGGTAATCCTAAAGTTGATAAAACAACTGTTGTTGACATAGTTGCTGATCCAGGAACTCCTGCTATACCTATTGAAGATATAACTGTTGTTAATACTATTAAGAAATAATGATACATTGTCATATCAACATTAAATACATTTGCTACAAAAATTGCAACTATTGCTGGATATAATCCACCACAAGCATTCATTCCAATGGTTGATCCAAGTGGAGCTACAAAGCTTGCTATATTTTCAGAAACCTTAGCATTTTCTACTAAGCTCTTAATTGTTACTGGTAATGTTCCATAACTACTTTGACTTGTAAAAGCTACAACTTGAGCTGGGAAAATATTCTTAAAGAACTTTAACGGATTTTTTCTTGCAACAAATGCTATTAATGGAGTATGAACTAATACTATTTGTAATATACAAGCTATATATACTGCTAATATAACATTAATTAATGATTTTATTGTATCCATACCATTTGTAGCTGCCGCCGTTGCAATTAATGCGAAAACTCCATATGGTATAAATTTCAATACTATTCTTGTTATACTTAAAACTAATTCATAAGTTGATAAAATGAAATCTTTAAATGGCTTAACCTTCTCTGGATTTTTATTATCTTCAATAACTAAAGCTATCGCTACAAAAAGTGAAAATATCACTATTGGAATTATTTGGTTATTAACCACTGATGCTACTGGATTTGATGGTAAAAAGTCTAATAATACCTTTGAAAATGCTGGTATTTCTCTTGCTTTAAAACCTTCTGCCCCCACAAAACTTATCCCTTGTCCTAATTTAAAAGTCTTTCCAATAATAATTCCTATTATTGCTGCTACACCTGTTGTACCAAGTAATATTCCTAATGTTTTAAGCCCAATTGATTTTAAAGTATCTAAATTTTTAAGTCTAATTATACTTGTTATTATTGATACCATAACTAAAGGAACTACTATCATTTTTATTAATGATATATACCCTTTTCCTACTACTTCAAGGAACGTAATATTCTCTTTAAAAATTGCACCTAGTATTAATCCTATTGTTAACGCAGTCAGTGTTGAGTAAGAAAATTTTCCTGTTTTTGATTTTACTAAATAAATTATATAAAGTGCTGCTATTGATAATATAATAGCTAATATTAAATTAATATTCATTTTGTATCCTCCTAATATTTATTTTAGATGATTTAATATTTAGTTAAATATTTATTTGCTGGCCTGCAAATTTCTTAAGATAATTCTTTAAATGTTGTATTTTAAAATTTTTATCTAATAAGTTAATTTTAGATTAATTATACAATCATTTATATCCTATAATTAATCTATGAATAGTTTATACAATAATTAATAAATATATTAATTAAATCTATTGTATGAATAAAAAAAAACCTACTACCACTGTTTGTACAGAGGCAGAAGGTAAACTTCCACGGTTCCACTCTGATTAGATATAACTTAAATATCTATCTCATTTTAGGTACTATAATACCTTGTCTCTATAATGGGAGAACCCATAAGCCCCTACTCATTACATTCAGGCCTTCAACTCCAAGGTGCACTTCATTAATAAAATTATAGGCTATCTCAGCAACTAACCTTCTCTGTTATAATTATCATTAATTACTTTCCCTCTTCATAATCTTTAATTCATATCGGATTACTATGATTTAATTATAGCATTATTTTCTCCGTTGTCAATATATTAATTATATATTTAAATTGTATATTTATTAGGTATTTTTAATAAAAAAAGAGTAAGTATTTACCCTACTCTTAAAAATTTATTTTTTATTTTCTATATATAAATCCACGTTGTCTTTAACTACTTTTGTATGGGGAACTTTTATATATTTATTATTTTCTAGTTCATCTATTCCTTCTACACTATCACCTTTGGCTAATGCTACTGCAATATCAAATATTGCTTGAGCTTGAGCTTTAGAATCACTTATAACTGTACCAAGCATTTCATCTTTCTTAACTGATTCCATTGCTTCTTTTATCCCATCTATCCCAACAACTAGAGGCTTTTTAGTAAATACATCACTCGAATTTATTGCATGTATAGCGCCAAGTGCCATAACATCATTATTGCTAAATACAACTTCAATTTTATCTCCGAACTCTTTAATCCACTGATTCATTTTACTTATAGCTTGATCACTTTGCCAATTCGCACTATCATCTGCTAGTTTTTCTAGTTGGATACCTTTTTCAGTAATGGACTTTATGCAATATTCTGTCCTTATTGAAGAATCTTGATGTCCTGGTTCTCCTTCAAGCATTACATATTGAATCTTATTGTCTTTGTTCTTATCTACTGTATCTTTTTTAGAAAGCCATTCATCAAGTACTATCTCTGCTTGTAACCTTGCAGATTGTTCAGCTTGTGCTCCAACATAATATAATTTATCCCACCTATCCATATCTTCTTCTACCGGCTCCCTATTAAAAAATATTATTGGAATATCTGCTGATTTCGCCTTATCAATTATAGTTGATGCTGCTGTTCTATCTACTAAATTTACACATATAACATCATACTCTTGATTTATAAACTTATCCACTTGATTACCTTGATTTATTGTACTTCCTTTTGCATCAACAAAATCAAGTATTATTTTAGATTTATCAATACTTTCATTTTCTTTAACTATTTCTTCTAGATTTTTACTGATTGTAGATATGAAAGTATCATCTTGCTTATAAAGTGTTACCCCTATTTTAATTTCTTTTTTAAATTTAATATTGCTTTCTTTATTACAGCCTACAATAAGAGTAGATATTAGCATTAAGCTAAAAATATTAATTATTCTTTTACCCTTTTTCACCCTAACCTCCTATAAAGCATTAAATTTATCATCTTACAAAGGGAAATAACATCCTTTGATTTTCTTTAGAGTACATATTTCTACTATTGATTATAGTTGATGTTATTATGCTATCATCAATTGATTTTTCCTCAATTTGTGAAACAGAAGCCTTTACACTTAAATATCCAACATTAAATTCATTTTGCATAGCTATTGAATTTATTATATTTTCTTCAATCAAAGATATTATCAAGCTTGTACTTCCTGTCCCATATAATTCAACATCAGATTTTAAATTGTTAGTACTTAATACATACTTCTTAGCTTTTCCTATACTCTCTAAAATACTTGGTTCAAATGTAATTATTGCATCTGTTTCATTATTCTCTATAATTTCTCTAACTTTATTATAAAGTTGCACCTCATCCTTTGGTAATTCTAAGAATTCATAAGTATTTTTACTTTTTTCTATTTCATCTATAAATCCTAAATATCTTTCATTTATACTACTACATCCTAAATCACTTTTTATAATAGAAACTTTACTTCTTGTATTTCCATTTCTCACTATTTCCTCTGCTAGACTCTGCCCTAATTCATAATTGTCACAAGATATATATGGTATATTTTGCTTAGTTTTTATATTAGATTCAAATAAAACTACCGGTATCTTTTTTCTCACGTTTTCTATAGTACTCGCCATAGCTTTGTAATCTGTTGGAGATATAAGTATTGCATCTACACCATCACTTAATTCTCTTTCTATTAATTCAGTCTGTTCTTTAATACTATTTTCTTCTAAAAGTGTTAAAAATCTTATATTTACGTTCATCTCAGAAGCCGCTTGCTCCATCCCCTCTTTTATTATCCTCCACCCTTCACTATTTTTTCCTCTAATTATTACTGAAAAATTATAAACCTTAACGTCCTTTTTTTTACCTTCATTTAATAATACTAAAAAGGAAGAAATAAGCATTATAAATAAGATTATGAAAACTAACTTCTTTTTTATCTTCACTTTTTATCCTCCTTAATACTATAAAAATCTATAGATGGCATATGAATTCTTATTGTTGTTCCTTCATCTGGTTCACTATATATCTCTAATCCATAACTATCTCCAAAGTATAACTTTATTCTCTCATGAACGTTTCTAAGCCCTATTCCTGAACCTTTCTTTTGAATATTATTATCATTAGTTAATAATTTATCTGCAACCTCTTGAGGCATCCCAAGTCCATTATCAATAATATCTATATATAATTCATTGTTTTTCAAATAGGCTTGTATAATAATATCGCCATCACCGCTCATATACTCCATACCATGATAAATAGCATTCTCAATCAGTGGTTGAATTATTAATTTAATACTAGCAAGATTTAAAACTTCTTCTTCAGCCTTAATATCATAAGTAAATTTATTTTTATAACGTATATTCTGTATTGTTAAGTAATTTCTAGCATGTTCTAACTCATCCTTAACAGTTATTACATTTTTACCCTTGCTCAAACTTATTCTAAAAAATCTTGCTAGGGCTGTAACCATTACTATAGCACCATCATAATTTTCATTTTCTATCATCCATATAATAGAATCTAAGGTGTTATATAAAAAATGTGGATTGATTTGTGCTTGTAGTGCATTTAATTCACTTTTTCGCTTTGCCTCTTGCTCATTCATTATATTTTCCATTAGCATATTCATTTGTTTTACCATAGATCTAATTGCTTTTCCTAAATGTTGAATTTCATAAGAACCACTTTCCGATATATTTAGATTAACTACTCCATTTTCAAATTCATTAACAGATTTTTCTAATTCCTTTATTGGATTTGCTATTCTTGATGATACAAACATATTTATTGATATTAACGTAAATATGGCAAAAAACATTATAAATATTGCAAATATCCTAATTTCATAATAATCAGCTGTAATATCTGACATTGGTGATATAGCTACTATCTTCCACCCAGTATATCCAACCGTTTTTACTGTTACTAGCCTTTTTTCTCCTTCAAACTTTTCAACATGATTTCCATCTTCATATTTAGATGCTTCATAATTATTTTCTTTTATTAAGTCAGAATATATTAATTGTTGCCTTGGATGATATATTATTTCTCCGTCCCTGTCTATAAGATAAACATATCCATTCTTCCCCATATCAACATTTTTACATATTTGTTCTATCCCACTAAAGTTCATATCTACTAAAAGAACTCCACCATTAATTTTACCACTTTCAGTAAGCTCAACTGCTCTACTTAAAGATACTACCCAGGTATATTTATAATTAGGATCATAAAATAAATTTTGTACATGCGGAGTAGAAAAATGTAGGTTTTCTCTTTTACTTATTGCACTTTGAAACCATTCACTTTCTCTAGGATCAATGTTATTTTTAAGTTGTTGCAATGGATATGAAGCCATTACTTCACCATAATCTGAAAATAAGCTTATACTTATAAGATAATCTTTATTTGCTTCATAAATTAGGTCCATTTCTTTATCTATATTTTCAGTAGATAAGTCTGTTTTCTTTATAGCTCTATAATATATAGTATCTGATATTTTCATCATTTTTCTTAAGTAAGTATCTAAATTTAAATTAACTTGCTCTAGTATGGACTTATTATTTTTTAACACCATTTCTTCTGTCGAGTTATTAAATCTTAAGTAAAGAGCTCCACCTACAACTATCATTCCAATAACAGCTACTATTGTAAAAGATATGGATATTATATATTGGATACTAGCTTTTTTATAATAACCTATTATTTTACTCTTAATAGAATTTAGCATATTAACTCACTCAGTTCTTTCTATATCTTGATGGTGCTATTCCAAATTGCTTTTTAAATACATAACTAAAATAATTTGCTTCTTGATATCCTACCTTTGTAGCAATCATATATGTTTTATCGTCAGTAGTGTTTAATAACTTCACAGCTTCTTCTAGTCGTACTGAAGTAAGATAGTTTACAAAACTCATATCAGTTTCCTTTTTAAATATAGTTGAAAAATATGTTGGGCTTACATGTAATTTTGAGCATAACTTTTCAACTGATATATCAAAATCACTATAATTTTCCTTTATATAATTTTTAGCCTTTTCTACTAAAAGCATTGAAGAATTAACACGCTCTTTCTTTATAAGCTTATTAAGTTTAATAGACTTATTTATAAACCATCCTTTTATTTCTTCTATAGAATCTAGATGATCTAATCCCATATAACAATTAAAATTTTCACCAAATACACTATTAATTTCTATATTATATGTTTGCGTTAACTTAAGCATAGATGTCAGTATCTCCATTATATAAATTCTATACTTTTCCAATGGTATACAAGATTCTTCAACTACTTTAAATATACTATTTACAACTTCCTGTATTTCACTCTCTGTAGATAGCTTTATAGTATTTAAAAATTTAACTTCATCTTGCTCATCAAATTGTAATTGAATTGAATTGTCTGGCTCAACATCATCAATATATATAGTTTTTCCATTTCCAAGTATTGGTCTATAATTTAATGCACTTTGAGCTGTGCTGTAAGAAAATCTTATTTTTGATATATCATCACATATCCTACCTACCCCTGCAGATATAGTACCTCCAAATATACACTCGAAAACCTTACAAACTTCATTTAACCCTTTTATAAAGTTCATTATGTTATCCTTTTCATTAAAGCTACTTAAAATTACAACCTTATCTAAATATGGAAAACTAATAAACTTGCAATAATTATCCATAGTTTCATCTACTATGTTTTTTATTGATATAGATAATAAACCAATATCATTTTGTAATTCTAAATCTTCTTCATTAGATCTTATATTCCCATCAACACCTATTATTGCAACTGATAGATATTTTTCTATAAAATCTAATCCTAACTTTTTCTCATCTTCTATCCACTTTTCTCTAGTGATTCTTCCTTCTAAGGCTCCAATAAGAAACTGCTCTCTTATTACAGGAATACTTTCTACATAATGGTTCCTTAATGTTTCCACATTTCTTTTTGCATCATATTCCTTGTCCAATTTTTCTTTTAATCTTTTTAGAACCTCTATAAGTTCAATTGAGTTAATTGGCTTTAAAACATACTCAACTACATTTATTTTTATTGCCTTATGCGCATATTCAAGATCATCAGAACCTGAGAATATTATAATTTTTGTTGAAGGCATGATTTCAGTAACTTTTCTACCTAATTCTAATCCATCCATAAATGGCATTTTTATATCTGTCATTATTACATCTGGATGCAACTTTTCTGCTAATTCTAAAGCTTCTTGTCCATTTTCAGCATCACCTACAACAACAAATCCATTTTCTTCCCAATTAATTTTTTTTATGACTCCAAGTCTTATCTCCTCTTCATCATCTACAATCATCAGTTTATATAACCCCATAAATAATCCTCCTATATAAAAACTATAAGTTTCTAAAAGAATAAATTTGATTAGCAGTATCTCTCTAGCAATAGTTTTAATAATTATAATTTTAAATCCCCTTTATACCTATTTAATAATTGCTATACCTGAGATTACTATAATACTCTATACAAATAATCAAATATGTATATGTATATGTATATGTATATGTACTTTTATAATTTCAACTTTTATATAATAAAATCAAATTTACATTTCTTAAAAAATTAGTATTTTAAAGTTAAACCTGAATTTTCTAAATCTTAAAATTAATTATAACATATTTTTGTATTTTTTTTCATGTAAATATTATCAAACAGCAAAATAGGATGAGATATTATAATTCTCATCCTATTTCTATGAATAATATTATATTTTTATACTAATATTCCTATTATCATTGATAATGCTAACAGTACAAATAATCCTGTAATAAATCTATCCATTGTTTTAACTGATACATCTAAATTACCATATAATGTATCCCTCATAGTCTTCTTAGGAACTTCTTCTACTTTTTCTTTTACAGCTTCATTTTCCATTTAACATCATTTCCTTTTTTAAATTATTTTTTAGCTATATATTTTCTTACATCTAATGAAACAGCTACTATTATTATTAAACCTCTTATTATATATTGCCAGTAAGCATTTACTCCAATGAAGTTTAATCCATAATTTATAACTTGTAATAATACTGTCCCTATAAGAACTCCTGGAATTGTTCCAATACCACCTGTAAAGGATACTCCCCCAACAACACAAGCTGAGATAGCATCTAATTCATAGTTGAACCCTGTACTTGTTGTAGTTGATCCAGCTCTTGCAGCTTCTAAGAACCCAGCTAGTCCATAAAGTACTCCTGATATTATAAATATAAACATTATATTCTTAACTAAGTTAACTCCTGAAACTGCTGCTGCTTCCGGATTCCCACCTATAGCAAACATATTTTTACCAAGTTTTGTTTTATTCCATACAAACCACATAATAGCTGCTACTATTGCAAGATAAAATACTAAATATGGAATTTCTACAGTACCTAATTTCAAATAACCATTAACAAATTTTGTATATCTTTCATCTAAGTTAGCCACTGGTTGAGCACCTAGTGGAGGTCTATCAATGTATAAACATGATGCTCCATATGCTATAAGCTGAGTACCTAAGGTAATAATGAATGCATGAACCTTTAGTTTTGCAACCCCAAATCCATTTATTGCACCAAATATACCACCTATAACTATTGCTAAAAACATTGGTAATATTAGTGGTAAGGCTTGTAGATCTGGATACATTCTAGCAGCATATGTTGTTGATTGTAATAATGATGCTGATATAATAGCTGTAAAGCCTAATATACGTCCTGCTGAAAGATCTGTACCTTGAAGTACTATAAGTCCTGCTACCCCTAATGCAAGGATACCACGTGTTGATGCTTGACTTAAAATATTAGTAAAATTCTTCAATGAAAGGAACCCTGGTTCCTTTATAACAAAGAACACTATCATTATAAATAATACTATATATAGTGCATAATTTAGTAGGAAATTTTGTAAAGACTCTTTATTAAATTTAACTTTGTTCATAAGTTACACCTCTATCCTAAATATATTTCGCAGCCATAGACATAATATCTTCTTGTGACAATTTATCTGCATCACCTATTCCAGCTACTCTTCCGTTTGACATTACAAGTATTCTATCGCATATTCCTAATAATTCTGGCATTTCAGAGGATACAACTATAACCCCTTTGCCCTTATTAGCTAAATCTATAATAAGTTGATAAATTTCATATTTAGCTCCAACATCTATTCCTCTTGTTGGCTCATCCAATAGTAGTATTTCTGGATTAGTTAAAAGCCATCTTCCTATGATTACCTTTTGCTGGTTACCTCCTGAAAGAGTTCTAATAGCCGTCTTTTGACTTGGAGTTTTTACCTTCATACTATCTATTGTCCATTTAGTATCTTCAGTCATCTTTTTATTATCTAATACACCAAATTTACTATATCCATCTATGTTAGCAATCATCGTATTAAATTTTATATCAAGTTGTCCAAATATTCCTGTTGATCTACGTTCTTCCGTTAATAATGCAAATCCATTTTTTATTGCTCTTCTTGAATCTGTATTTTCAACTTTCTTACCATGTAATATTACTTCGCCTTCATTATGACGAGCTATTCCAAATATAGTTTCTAATAATTCCGTTCTTTTTGATCCAACAAGTCCAGCAACCCCTAAAATTTCTCCTTTTTTAAGTTCAAAGGATACATCCTTTATAGATGGTTGATATGTACCAGTTAGATTTTTAACTTCTAATATTACCTCTCCTGGCCTATTTGTCTTTGGTGGAAATCTATTAGTCAAATCACGACCAACCATTAATTTAATTATTTTATCAGTTGTAAGATCTTTTGCAGGAATTGTATCTATCCATTTACCATCACGCATTATTGTAACGTCATCAGAAATTTCAAGAATCTCCTCCATTTTATGAGAAATATATATAATACCGCAGCCTTTAGCCTTTAATTTATTAATTATTCTAAATAAATGCTTAACTTCTTCTGTAGTTAATGATGATGTTGGTTCATCTAAAACTAGTATTTTTGCATTATATGAAACTGCTTTTGCAATTTCAACCATTTGTCTTTGAGAAACAGATAGTTTTGCCATTTTAAGCCTTGGATTAACATCTATTTCAAGTTCATCTAATATTTTTTTAGTCTCTTCATACATTATCTTTTCGCTTACAACTCCAGCATTTCCTGGATATCTTCCAAGCCATATATTATCCATAACATTTCTTTGTAAAACTTGGTTTAATTCTTGATGAACCATAGCAACGCCATTATCCATTGCTTGCTTTGGATTAGAAAATTTACTTTTCACACCATCTATTAAAATTTCTCCACCATCTTCAATATAAACACCGAATAAACATTTCATTAAAGTAGATTTACCTGCTCCATTTTCACCCATTAAAGCATGTACAGTTCCTGGTCTTACTTTTAATTGGACATTATCTAGCGCTTTAACTCCTGGAAATTCTTTGCATATATCTGTCATTTCAAGAACATATTTTGTATCTGCCATAACTTACTTCACCACTTTTCTATTATTTATTAAACTGCATAGTGAAAATTTCACTATGCAGTTTAAAGAAAATTTATTTCTTTATATATTATTTAACATATGGTTGATATGGAATACGAACAGCAACTCCTGTATCGTCGAACTCATATGAAGTACCTTCTATAGCACTCTTTCCACCAGCTAAATTCATTCCAGTTTCATATAATGCCTTAGCCATTCCTTCTGCATCTTGAAGAACTGATCCTAACATAAATCCTTTACCTATTAAATCTTGTGCTGCTGCTGTAGCATCAACACCTACAACAGGGATAGTTTTTGCAGCATCACCATTGTTATATCCTTGAGCTTGTAATGCAGCTATAGCACCTTGAGCCATACCATCATTATTAGCAATAACAGCTTCAATCTTATCACCAAATTTTGAGAACCATGCTTCAGTTGCATTTTGTGCTAATGCTTGGTCCCAGTTACAAACTTGAAGTGCTAATTCTTCTGTCTTAACTCCTTTATCATTTAAAGTTGAAACTGAATATTGAGTTCTTGCAACTGCTTCTGGATTATCAGGTTCACCTTTTAACATTACATATTGTAATACTCCATCTCCATTTTTATCTATAGCAGCTTTATCTTTTTCCCATTCCTTTGAAAGTATATCTCCTTGCATAACTCCAGCTTCTTTTGCATTTGTTCCAACAAATATAGCATCTTCATATGCTTTTATTGCATCTGCTGCTGGCTCTCTATTAAATAGTACTACTGGTTTTTCTGCAGCTTTAATCTTATCAATTACTGTAGGTGCTGCTCCTGTATCAACTAAATTAACTAATAGAAGATCTACATCTTTTTGAAGTAATGTATCTATACTGTCATTTTGAGTAGCTTGGTCACCTTTTCCATCATAGAAAGTGAACTCAACTTTATCTGGATTTTCAGATTGTATTTTTTCTAAACTTTGACGAACTGTAGAAATATAAGTATCATCGAATTTGTATAAACATACCCCAACCTTAACCTTGTCTCCTTTTGAAGTATCTCCACCATTAGAGCTTCCACTATTTCCACTACAGCCAACTAATGAAGCTGTAACCATAACAGTAGCCATTGCCATTGTAAGTAATTTTTTTACCTTTTTCATATTAACCCTCCACCTTTTATAAAATCGTTAAGACTTAATTGATTTCGTTTACATCTAATATTATAAATTTATCTTGTAATAACTTCCATACGAAAAACTTAACACTTCTATCGAAATTCTTAGATAAATAATTATATATATTTTTTAATAATTTGAAAGGATTATCCTTTTATGATAAAATTTAAAATTGCAATTAAATATATGAGGTGATTAACGTGGATAAAGAGTATCTATCGAAATTTATTAAGGATTCTTGGAAAGCATTCCGTCCCTTTTCATTAACATTAGCAATTGGATCTACCACTCTTGGTATTATTGCTGCTGATAAAATGGGATATATTAATTGGTCTAATACTAATGATATTTTTTTAGTTATCCTAATTACACTAGCTGGACTTCTAGCTCAATCCGGAGCTAACTTAGTAAATGATTATTTTGAAGGAAGTTTTAGATATTATAGGCCAAGCGGTAGAAAAATTAATTTTTTAGGTGTGACTAGAACTTATTTTGACATTTATGTTTTTATTTGGGCAATGTGCTGTTTTGCACTAGCTTCACTAATTGGATTATATCTTATATACATGACTGATTTTAAAATGTTTCTTATTGGTATTATAGGAATATTTGGTGCTTACGCTTATACAGGAGAACCCTTTGTATTTAAAAGAAAAGGCTTAGGAGTTCCAATTTCTTTTATAACAATGGGTCCATTAATGGTATTAGGTGCATCTTATCCTTTTACTAAATCTATAAGCCTATATCCAATATTCCTTTCATTACCTGCTTCATTTCTTATTCCAGCACTAATGATAAGTAATGAAATGAGGGATTTCAAAAGAGATGCTAATTTAAGTCTTGGAACATTAAGTGTTAGAATTGGTAGCAAATATAGTACATATATCTATAGATTTTTAGTTTTTGGAGCATATATTTTAACTTTAATATATGCTATATCAGGATTCTATCCTATTACTTCTTTATTAGTGTTTTTAACATTCCCATTAGCACTAAAGGCTCATAGATCTGTTTGTAAATTTGAGAAGCTTGGAATTCCTTATACAAATAATTTACACTGGACATTTACTCTTATTCTGATATTATCATTATTTATAAGTTAACTCTTACTAATCAATATTGTACAGTAAATCTTTAATAATACATCTTCTTTTTACATATAATAGTTTATATATAGAAAGGAGATGTATTTTTATATGAAAAAAGGAACAAAAATATTAATTGCTGTACTTGTAGTTATTGCAATATTGGTTTTTCCCATAATATCTAGCTACAATAATTTAGTATCTCTAGAACAGCTTGTTAATACATCAGAATCTAATATAGATACTCAATTACAAAGGAGATCTGATTTAATACCTAATTTAGTTAATACAGTTAAAGGATATGCTTCTCAAGAAAAGGATATATTTACTAATATAGCTAATGCTAGAAGTAAGCTTTCAGGTGCAGCAAACATATCAGAACAAGCAAATGCAGATAGTCAATTATCAAATGCTCTTTCTAGATTATTAGTTGTTGTTGAAAGATACCCTGATTTAAAGTCTAATCAAAACTTTCAGGACTTAAGTATTCAATTAGAAGGAACTGAAAATAGAATAGCTGTTGCAAGGCAAGATTATAATACAGCTGTGACTAATTATAATACCAAAAGGAGAAGATTCCCTACAAATATAATTGCTTCATTATTTGGATTTCAAGAAAAACCACTTTATAAAGCAAGTGATGGTGCTAGTGAAGTACCTTCAGTTGATTTCTCTAGATAAGTATGAATATTAGTAATGTATTAAAAAAACTTTTAGTATCTTCTCTTTTATTAATACTGAGTTTTTCATTAACAGTTTCAGCAGCTACTAATTATCCTTCTCCTACAAACTATAAATATGTAAATGACTATACAGGGATATTAAAGTCAAACGAAATAGAAACAATTATATCATTGGGTAAGGAACTGGAAGATAAAACTGGAGCTCAATCTATTGTTGTAATTGTAGATACTACAGGCGATATTCCAATTGAAAATTATGCTATAAATTTATTTCGTTCTTGGGGAATTGGACAGAAAAATAAAGATAATGGTTTATTAATTCTAGTTGCCATAAATGATAGAAATTGGCGAGTTGAAGTTGGAAGAGGTTTAGAGGGCGCTATTCCAGATGCTATTAGTAATAGAGTTATGCAATCTTTAGCTAAGGATGATTTTAAGAATGAAAATTATAGTTCCGGTATAATAAAGAGCTATAGCGCTTTTACTGATTTAATTGCTGAAGAATATGGAGTTACTTTAAGTAAATCTTTAAATATATCGATTCCAAACGAAACGCAAGAAACATCACATAATTTTGCAGGAAACATTTTAATAGGAATACTAGTTATTTCGTTCTTTCTAGATTTATTTTTTAACCGTGGTCGAGTTTCCTCTTCACTACTTCAAATTATCTTTTGGAGTAATATAGGAAGAAGAGGTGGTCCTCGTGGTGGAGATGGCGGTTTCGGCGGTGGTGGATCTGGTGGGTTTGGAGGTTTTGGCGGTGGATCTTCTAATGGAGGTGGCTCTTCTGGCAGCTGGTAAATTATAATCTACTGAAATAAACTATTATATAAAATAATAAGAGGCTATAGCAGAAAGCCTCTTATTTAAAATGTAAAAGGGACTCGTGTTTCGCGAGCCCCTTGATAAAAATAAGAAATTAACTTTTTTTATTTCATATATTCCTTTGTTTCTGTTTTTAATCCCTTTTTTCTTAGCTTACTTTCTATAAAATCCTTAACTATAGAATAGAAAACAGCAAATAGAGGAACCCCTATTATCATTCCTACTATACCTAATAACTTTCCTGCAACTAATATAGAAAATAATATCCAAAAGGCTGAGATACCTATTGAATCGCCTAAAATCTTTGGTCCTATTACATTTCCATCTAATTGTTGTATAAAGAATATTATTAATAAAAACCATAAAGCTTGAACAGGAGATACAAATAATATTATTATAAATGATGGTATTGCTCCTATAAATGGCCCAAAGAATGGTATAATGTTAGTTATTCCAACTATAACTGAAATCAACACTGTATATGGCATTTTAAATATAGTTAGTATTATAAATGTTAATACTCCTATAATTAAAGAATCTATTATCTTTCCAACTAGGAATCTTCCAAATGTATAGTTGCTTCTATCAACTAGTTTTATAATTTCATCTGCATATAATTCTGGAAATAATCCGTAAGTTACTTTTTTACTTAATGCACATAACTTTTCTTTATCTATTAATAAATAAACAGAAACAATTATACCTAAAATCACATTCCATATACTTGAAGCAACATTCGCTAAAAATCCTCCCAATGCAGGAATTAAATTTGTAGCAAATTTAATTATATAATTAACCGAGCTATTAAAGTTATCCATTAAAACTTGAGAATATTGCTCTTCTATATTTAATTTCATTATTATTTCATTTACAAAATTTGTAGTGTTAGTTATATATGAGGGTATATCATTTACTAACCCAACAATACTATCAATTAGCTGAGGTAATAAGAATTTTACAAACATACTAATTATAAAAAAAGTAGTTATATAAGAAAATAATATAGCTAATCCTCTTTTTGATTTTAGCTTTACCATTTTTATATATCTTGTTTCAAAAACTTTATTTTCATAAAAGTCTAATAAAAAATTTACTATGTATGCAATTGAAAATCCAATTATAAATGGTTGCATAACAACTAATATAGAATCTAACTTATCCGTAAAAATCGTTACTTGCGATATAGCTAAATAAAATAATATAACTGAAATTGCAACTATAAATGAATATATTGCTATTGTTGTGTATTTACTATTCCAATTTACTTTCATTATTTACCTCTCTTTACTATAATATTTTTTATGTTAAACCTTTGTAATACAATTATAATGTATTTAGGTTTAAAATGGACATCTTTTGTGAAATTTAATTAATTATTCATTATTATAATATTATTCTTATGTAAATTTATAATATATATTACTCTCAATTTATAATTTTCTATTTATGTTTTAAACTTTATATAATTTTGTTTATATTAATTTATATACCATAAAAAGGATTGTCTAAACTTTGATCTAGACAATCCTTTTATTAAATAAATAATAGCAAGCTTACTGCCATTACTATCATACCTAAAATTAATCCATATATAGATAGGTGATGCTCACCGTATTCCTTAGCTGCTGGTAATAATTCATCTAGTGATATAAATACCATTATACCTGCTACCATAGCAAATACTATTCCAAATGTTAGATCATTAAAGTAATTTCTTAAAAATACATATCCCACAATTGCTCCAATTGGTTCTGACATTCCTGATAAAAAAGAATATAAAAATGCCTTCTTCTTATCTCCTGTAGCATAGTAAATTGGTACTGAAACTGATATTCCTTCTGGAATATTATGAATTGCTATAGCTACTGCTATAGGTATTGCTATTTTCATATCTCCTAATGCAGATATAAATGTAGCTAGTCCTTCCGGAAAATTATGAATACCTATTGCTAATGCAGTAAATACTCCTGTTCTTAAAAGTCCATCAGTATTCTTTTCCTTCTCCCCTTCTATTGGAAGTGACTTAACTTCATGTGGATTTTCTCCACTAGGTACAAATTTATCTATTATTGCAATTAGAAACATCCCTGCAAAAAATGAAATTACAGTTAAATAATTTCCTGGTCTTTCTCCTAATGCTAATACTAATGAATCTTTTGCCTTTGGGAATATTTCTATCATTGATACATATATCATAACTCCAGCTGAGAATCCTAAACTTATGGATAAAAATTTCTTATTTGTATCCTTTGCTAAGAAAGCTATTAAACTTCCTATACCAGTCGCAAGTCCAGCAAATAATGTTATTAAAAACGCTACTGTTATATTGCTCATATTTTTATCCTCCTTATTTAATTTCTTTTATTTCATATATTAACTCTATATGATTATTTTACACTAAATGATAATTAATTTCAATTGAAATTATATTTATTTTCTAAAACTTCTGAATTTTTCATTTTTCTATTAAGAAATTTAACTAATATATATATAGTTCCTGTATATAGCGTTACCAGTAATTCTAAATTTATAAAATAATTATAACCATCTCCTAACCCCTCAAGAACAGTACCTCGTGCGGCTGCATTTGAATTAAACATTATAAAAAAATAATTAGTATTAAATTTATGATTAAGTATGCCAATTGCTATACCTATTATCTGTAATAATATATATAATTTTACTACTCTATATTCTTTTAGATAATATCTATGTATTATTAAAAAATATACTGGAATTACTATTATTGAAATATGCGATACCATAAACTGATAATATTTTAAGTACATGCTGGATAAGGAAGTATCCATAGCTATTAAGCTAGCCATTCCTCCTATAGCACCATAGCAAATAACAAAGTCATATATTCTTCTACTTTTAGTAAACCCAAGAATAATGCATAAAATATTTGCAATATAACAAAGATGCAAAGGCAAATTATCTACTTCTATTCCACTAATTAACCATGTGCCCAAATAATAAAATATAAATATAATTGAAGATAAACCTGTTAATGTATATCTTAATGTTTTTTCAACCCTATAATTTTTTCTTATCTCATTTCTATAAACTACTAATAACACTATTATTAATATCATTATTAGTATTGGAATAAATTGCTCCATACTACTCATTTGATAGTTTTTATTTGGTCTTTGCGATATAAAAAAATCTCTCATTATATATCTCCTCTCTAATCTATCAATATGATGTCAATAATAAAATAATTCTAAAAAAATAGGCCAGTATAGCAAATGCCATACTGGTCTTATTATACTATTTTTAAATTAGTTTATTTTCATATTAACAAGATCTCCAACAACCATTATTGCAACTTCCATTATTGTTATTTCCATTATTGTTATTTCCTTGTCTTAAATCATTTAAGAATCTCATTACCTCTCTAATTACTTCTTCACGGCCTCTTCTAACTCCAGCCCTAAAACCTCTTTGAAAACCTACTCTGCAGCCTTCTCTAAATCCTCTTTCAAATCCTTGTCTAAATCCTTGCCTAAATCCTTGTCTAAGGCCTCTTTCAAAACTAGCTCTAGCTAATTCTTCTGCTCTAGAAACACCACTTCTAAATCCATCTCTAAATCCTTGTGAATAACCTTCACGTCTTCCTTGCTCTCTACCCTTACTTAATCCGCATCTAAAGCCTCTTCTAAATCCTCTTTCTAGTCCACATCTTAATCCTCTTTCAAAACATCGACGACAATTTACTATTCCGCTATTATTACCACATCCAGAACGTAATTCTTCATTACTAAGTCTATCCAAATTTTCTTCGCCTTGAAATTCATTATTTAAACTATCGATATCTTCATCAAAATTAGCTAAATCTGCAAAATTATCATTTTCAAAGAATGCATCATTTTCTACTGAATTATTTTCTATTGAATTTTCTCCTACAAATTGGTTTCCTTCTTCATTTTGAATTCTTCTTATTATATCTTCAAAATTATCACTATTGAATTCATAATTTGTTTCCATCTTTTTTATCTCCTTGTATAATACTCATAATACATAATATATGAATGGTTTCTTCTTTTGGTTAATGCTTTTTATAATATTTAATATTTATCTTATTAAGTATAATAAATAACTTAATAAACTTATTCATTTAACAATGAATAAACTTCTCTAACAAGTTTTTTTACCCTATCTGGAAGTTTGGATATAGCTTTTTCTCTTTTTTTCTCATCTTCTATTTGTGCTATTCTCATAACTTCTTGTTGAACTCCTGGGATATTATTAAATTCTGATACTATTCTATTGAACCTATCAGCAAAGCGTGGATCTTGCATCTTCGCTTGGAGTTTCATGATTAAATTATAACTATTCATTATTTTTTGCTCCTAGAATTATTTTACTTTATCTTATTCATTATCATTTTTATTTGTTACCCTAATTTTTCCTCAAAAAAATAAGTCAAAATAGAATTAACTATTTTGACTTATTTTTAAATTAAAATTTTAAGCTTGAAACCTGCTTAAACATATTTATTTCTTTTTCTGATTCTACTTCACTTAAACTTTCATTCCAGTGTTTATCGAATTTTATTTTATATATTTCAATATGTGATTTATCTTTAACAGGTGCCATAGCAACATATTCATTTCCACATATTAGTTTTTGTTCTAATATTGCATAATCTACTTTATTTCCATTTTCATCACTAAAAGACATTATTTTTTCACTCATAATATACACTCCTTTACCTTACTAAATTTATTTTGCTTTAATTCAGTAAATTTATGCATATATATTATTAAAATTATCTTTAAGCTAATCTTAATAAATATTCTTGCATATCCTTTATTAGCACAGTATATTCATCTGATATTTCTATTAAACTACGCTTTAAATGTTCATGTATATTATTGTCTTTTATTAGGAAATCTAAAATAGCTTTAAATCCCATTTCTGTACCTTTAATTGCTGTTTGTAGTATTTCTTTATCAGTGTCTACATTTATCTCTTTAATGCTATTAAAAATTTCTACAACTTTTCCCCACATGCCTTCGTCATATGTTACTTTAGCACCTAATTCTTCAATTTCTTTTACTATCAAATCTTTATTCTTTTGAACTGTTATCAATACTTTATCTAGAAGTTCTATAACTTTATAATCAATAGCTTTTTCTTTTAATTTTGCTATTTCATTTTCTCCCATTATAATTCCTTCTAGTTCTTTATTGAGTTCATTTATATCTTTATTCATATTTTCACACTCCTTTATATTATTGTTTATTTTATAAAGGAGGTTTATTCCTTTTAAATTATTTAAATGATAAATTTATTTTATTTTTCATTTAGCTCTTCGATTCTCTTCTCTTTATCATTTATAATTAAATGAATCCTATCGATTCTTCTATCATCTAGTTTTACCAGTCTTAATGTTATATTATCTGATAATACTTCACAATTTTTAGTTGTAGTTGGAATTGCTCCAAGCTTTTCAATGAAAAATCCACCTATGGTATCAGCAACTTCTGACTCTAATTCTAAATCTAAATAATCATTTAGATCTGATAAAGTCATTAATCCACTAACAACATAGTTCTTATCATCTATTTTTTCAACATCTAAATTATCATCATACTCATCTAGGATTTCTCCCATTACTTCTTCTATGATATCTTCCATTGTTACTATACCTGAAAATCCACCATACTCATCTATCAGAATAGCTATATAAGCTTTTTTATCTTTTAATTCTTTAAATAAGTCATCTATACTTTTTGTTTCAATAAAGAAACATGGTTCTTTTATTAGATCTCTTATTTTTACATTATCTATACCTTTTTCAACGATACTTGCAAATAAATCTTTCATATGCAATATACCTATGATATTATCTATTTCTTCTTCATATACAGGTATTCTTGAAAAGTTTTCATCTAAGATAGTTTTAATACAATCTCTAATATCATCATCCACGTCTAATAAAAACGTTTCTGTTCTTGGCGTCATTATCTTTTTAGCTGTAGTATCATCAAATTCAATTATTCCATCTATCATTTCTCTTTCAACTTGATTTATAGCCCCATTTTCTTCACCAATTTCTATAAGACTTCTAATCTCTTCTCTAGATATTTGTTCCTCAATTCCTTCTGTTTTAAATCCAAAAATCTTAAGAATAATATTAGTCGAAAATGATAAAAACCATACAAATGGCTTTGTTATTTTTGATATTAGAATTATTGTTTTTATAGAAAACATTGCAACCTTTTCAGAATTTTGAAGTGCTATTCTCTTAGGTACTAATTCTCCAAGAACTAGTGTTAAATATGAAATAGCTAAAGTTGTTATCACTAATGCAATACTTTCGCTATAAGGAACATTAGCTTCTTTTAATATGTTTGCAAATCCAACTGAAATTGATGTTGCAGCTGATGCTGATGCAAAGAAACCTGCAAATGTTATTCCAACCTGTATTGTAGATAAGAAATTATTAGGCTCCTTTAGTATGTTTCTTAATAGTATTGCTTTCTTATTTCCTTCTTCTGCTAATATATTTATTTTTGTTTTATTTAATGATACTATTGCCATTTCTGCCGATGCAAAAAATGCATTAACTATTACCAATATTAAAATTAATATAAAACTACTCCCGGGACTTCCTTCCATTTATTCATTCTCCTTAAATTTAAAATATAGTGAGATAATTCTACCATATAAAAGCTTATTCTTTCAAATTCGTATTTTTAATACTACAGATTAAATAATCTTAATTTTTTAAATTATTGTAAAATACTTATCTATATTAAGCTATATCTTCTAAAAACTAATGATTATTACGTATCTCTATAATAAAAGGCTAGGAAATCAAAAGTTTCCTAACCTTTTATTAGTTTTCTTCACCAAAAGCTTCTTTTAAAGTATGCCATGCAAGAACAGCACATTTTACTCTAGCTGGCATATTTGATATATTTTTTAGAACTATAGCATCTTCTAAAGCTTCAAGTTCATCTTCATCATTTATTTCTCTTTTTATCATTCCAATAAATGTTTCTACAAGCTTTAATGCTTCCTCTTTATCTTTACCTTTAATAAGATCGATCATCATTGAAGTTGATGCTTGAGATATTGCACAACCTTGACCGGTAAATGCTAAGTCTTCTATGATGTCTCCATTGATTTTTAACTCTAATGTTATTTCATCTCCACAACTTGGATTGTGGCCTTTTTCAGATAAATCTGGATTATCTAGCTTTCTTCTGTTATGTCTTGAAGTACTGTGCTCCATTATAAGTTCTGTATATATAGCGTTTAAATCCATTAATATTACCTCCATTTTGCAAACATATCATATGTATGTTTTACTGCTTCTATTAATCTATCAACATCTTCTTTTGTATTATAAAAATATATACTTGCTCTAGATGTTGCATTTATTCCCATATATCTCATTAGAGGTTGTGCACAGTGATTACCTGCTCTTATACACACTCCAAAAGTATCAAATATTGAAGCTACATCATGTGGATGAACTCCATCTATTTCAAAGGATAAAACTCCTCCTCTTTTTTCAATATCTTTTGGCCCATATATTTTCACATATTCAAGCTTACTCATTTCTTCATATGCATAAGTCATTAGTTCTTTTTCAATTTTTTCTATGTTATCCATACCTATTTCATTTAAGTAATCTATTGCTTTTGATAACCCCACTGCACCTTCAACATTTTGAGTACCTGCTTCAAATTTATATGGTAATACATTAAATGTAGTTTCTTGCTCATATACATACTCTACCATATCTCCGCCAAACATTAAAGGTGGCATTTTTTCTAGTAGTTCTTTTTTACCGTATAATACACCTATACCCATAGGTGCTAATAGCTTATGGCCTGCAATTACTAAAAAATCTGCATCTATGTCCCTTACATCTACCTTCATATGTGGAACACTTTGTGCCCCATCAACTATAACTATAGCACCTTTTGAATGCGCATATTCAGCAATTTCTTTTACAGGATTTATTGTTCCTAAAGCATTAGATACATGTGTTATACTTACAATTTTTGTTTTTTCAGTAATTTTATTTCTTACTTCTTCTTCTGTAAGTTCACCATTTTCATCAGTGTACATATACTTAAGGATAGCACCTTTAGCTTTTGCTACTTGTTGCCATGGAATTAGATTTGAATGATGTTCTGCAATTGAAATTACTATTTCATCACCTTCATTTATAAAATTCATTCCATATGCCATAGCTAAAAGGTTAAATGATTCAGTTGCATTTTTAGTAAAAATTATTTCTTCTCTATACTTTGCATTTATAAAATTTTTAACCTTTTCTCTTGCTTCATCATAAGCATCTGTTGCAAGTACACTTAATTCATAAGCACCTCTATGAGGATTTGCATTAGATTGTTCATAATAATCTTTTATAGCATTTATAACAGAACTAGGCTTTTGTGTTGTTGCAGCACTATCTAAATAAACTATTCTCTTTCCATTTCTCTCTTTATTTAATGTAGGAAAATCTTTCAAAAAATCTCTATTATTCATTATCTAAACATTCCTTTATAGAAGCTACTATTGCTTCTCTTATATTTTCATTATCTATTTTGTCTATTATTGGATTAAAGGCTCCTTCTATAATAACCCTTCTAGCATCATTATAGCTTAGACCTCTACTCATTAAGTAGAATAGTTTTGCTTCATCTATCTTACCTGAAGCAGCTGCATGTTCTCCAGATACATCATCTTCTTCACAAAGTAATAATGGAAGAGCTTTTCCCTTAACCTTTGGAGATAATATCATACAATATTCATCTTCTACTCCAACACTTCTTGAAGCTCCTCTCTTAAAATCAAGAGTTCCTCTAAATATCTTGTTAGCTTCTCCCTTTAAGGCTCCTTTAGTTGTTATCCCTGACTTACTTCTTCTTCCTTTATGAGTCATAACATAATTCATATCTATAACTTTCTTATCTCCACCTAAGTAAATTGAACTAAGTGTTGATTCAGAATTGTCTTCAAGTAAATCACCATGATAATTTGTAATACTATTTTTTCCACCTAAATCTATTGAAACAAAATCAACTTTACCATTGTATCCAACATCTGAAAGATTTGAATCTAAATTCATTGTATTTTTATTTAATAAATTCACTTTAACAACTTGAATATTACTATTGTTTTTACTAAATATCTTACAGACACCGTTATGATATCCTTCACTATCATCTAATGAATTATATTTTATAATTACTTTAGCATTAGAATTTTCTTCAGCAACTATTAGTATATTATCTACTAAAGTATTATTTTCATTATCCATATTAAATTCTATAATTATTGGTTCTTCAACTTTAGAATTCTTAGCTATATTTATTATATATCCTTTATTAAAATCAAATTCACCTTGATTTACTATTTCATATGAAACTCCATATATAAACTTCTTATTTAATGGAAATACATTTCCCTTATTAAGTTTTTCTATTGTTACTCCTTCTAAATCATTACCAGTTATTTTATCATTATTAAAGTTTCCTATTTCAGGAGCTTTATAATCTCTTAATGTTATATCATTAACATTTAACCAGCTTTTAGTTCTTACAGGAGTCTTATTTAAATTATTGAAATTTAAACTATTATTCATTATCCAATGCTCCCTTCTAATTCAAGCTTAATTAAATTATTCATTTCTACCGCATATTCAAGTGGTAATTCTTTTGATATAGGTTCAACGAATCCTCTTACTATCATTGACTTAGCTTCTTCTTCACTTATTCCTCTACTCATTAGATAGAATATAGCTTCATCACTAATTTTACCTATTTTAGCTTCATGCCCTATTTCAACATCATCATTCATTAAATCTATAACTGGTATAGTATCCGATTTAGATAAATTATCTAGCATTAATGATTCACATGATACTACTGATTTAGAGTTATAAGCATTTGCATTTACTTTTACAACTCCTCTATAAGTAGCTGCTCCTCCATTTTTAGAGATAGATTTTGAGTTTATTGTTGAAGAAGTATTTGGTGCTGCATGTATTATTTTCGCTCCAGTATCTAAGTTTTGACCTTTACCAGCAAAAGATACTCCTGTAAATTCAGCTCTTGCTCCTTCTCCTTTTAAAATGCTCATAGGATAAAGCATTGATATCTTTGATCCAAATGATCCTGATACCCATTCTATTCTTCCGTTCTTTTCGACTATTGCTCTCTTTGTATTTAAGTTAAGCATATTCTTTGACCAGTTTTCTATTGTACTATATCTAAGAGTAGCTCCTTCTTTTACAAATAATTCAACACATCCAGCATGAAGATTAGTCATGTTATATTTAGGTGCTGAACATCCTTCTATAAAGTGAAGGGTTGCGCCTTCTTCAACTATTATTAAAGTATGTTCAAATTGTCCTGCACCTGGTGAGTTTAATCTAAAATACGATTGTAGTGGTATATCTACATTTACTCCTTTTGGTACATATACAAATGATCCACCTGACCATACTGCTCCATGTAGTGCCGCAAATTTATGATCACTTGGAGCAACACATTTCATAAAATATTCTCTAACTATATCTTCATATTCTTTAACTGCAGTTTCCATATCTGTATATATAACACCTTGCTTAACAAGATCTTCTCTTATACTATGATAAACAACTTCTGAATCATATTGTGCTCCAACTCCAGCTAATGATTTCTTTTCTGCTTCTGGTATTCCTAAAAGATCAAATGTCTTTTTAATATCTTCTGGAACCTCTTCCCAGCTTTCATTAAGCTTTGACTTTGGTCTAACATAAGTAACTATGTTATTCATGTCTAGCTCATCCAATGATGGTCCCCATGTTGGAAGCTTAATCTTATTATATATATCAAGAGATTTTAATCTAAATTCTCTCATCCATTCTGGTTCATCTTTTTCTTTAGATATAGTTTCTACGATTTCTTTTGTTAATCCCTTATCTGCCTTGAAGTCAAATCTGTCTTCATTTTTAACATCGTAGACACCTCTATCCATATCATCTACATAGGTCTTCTTCTTTATTTCCAAAGTATTCACCTCCATATTACATTGCTGCTTCTGCTTTAAAAGCTTCATATCCATTTTTCTCAATTTCCTTAGCTAATGTTGCATCTCCTGTTTTAACTATTTTTCCATTAACTAAAACATGAACATAATCAGCTTTTAAGTTTTCAAGTATTTTTGTATTATGTGTTATTATTAGCACTCCATTTTCTTCATTTGCAAACATCTTTATACCTTGTGAAACTATTCTTATAGCATCTACATCTAATCCTGAGTCAGTTTCATCAAGTATTGCAAGCTTAGGGCTTAGCATAAGCATTTGTAATATTTCATTTTTTTTCTTTTCTCCACCAGAGAAACCAACATTTAAATATCTCTTTGCATATTCATTATCCATTTTTAATTCTTTCATATTATTCTTTAAATCTTTATCAAACTTTAAGAATTTAATTAATTGTCCATCCTTAGCTATTTTAGCGCTTCTTATAAAGTTTTCTACAGTTATACCTGGAACTTCTTCTGGATGTTGAAATGATAAAAATAAGCCTTTCTTTGCTCTTTCATCAGTTTTTAATTCTGTTATATCTTCACCTTCAAATGTGACTTCACCTTCAACTTGCTTGTATTTTGGATGAGCCATTAAAGTATTAGCTAATGTTGACTTTCCAGCACCATTTGGTCCCATTATAACGTGAATTTCACCTTTGTTTATCTTTAAATCTAAGCCTTTAAGAATTTCTTTTCCCTCAACAGCCGTTTTTAATCCATTTATATTTAATAAAACATCACTCATATTTACATCTCCTTAATTATGTTTGAATTTATTTTAAGTTTATTTAATTTAATCCTTATTATTTCACTCTGAATTGATTATATCATACTAAATTACTCAGATTTAATCAACTGGTATTTTTTTAAATTTGAACTATATTGCCTAATTATTTACTATTAACTTATATTAGCTTTACATTGCTAAATATTTTTTACTTTATATAAAAAAGGAGCTTATTCAAAGGAATAAGCTCCCACTTTTACATCATTCCAATTATCATACCAACTATATATGGTACTAACCATACTAACCATACAGCTATGCTAAACTTATGGAATGTAGCTTTTTTCTTTTCATCATTTTTATATAAAACCCAAGTTGCCCATACAGCATGAAATAACATTAGAATAATAGCTAAAAGTCCAGTTACACCATGGATCATTTGAGAAACTTCTGAAATTCCTTTTATTCCTTCTTCTGCTATTTTACTCATTGTTAATGTTCCTGTAGTATCAAAAATTAAACCTAACCAAAATATAATTACATGTTTTTTGCTTAAACTCTTAGCTTTTCTCTCTCCAAATACACCTATTGTGTAAAATACTAGTGCTAATGTTATAGTTACAATAGCTAAAATTAATTCTGAATTCATCTTTCATCCCTCCAAATAAGTTTGCATACAAACTATTTAGTTCGTATGCAAACTATTATACTTTTCAATATTTCTTATGTCAAGATTAAAAAGAGATTAAATTTAAAATCTCTAATTAATCTTTTTTATCTTATCTTTTATTCTTCTAAGTTCTTCTATTGCACGTTCCCCCTCTTCATCAGTAAACTTATCAAAAACTATATCAAAGCTGTTATTTATTTTCATTCTGAATTCCTTTGAAAACTCTAATCCTTTATCAGAAAACCTAACATATGTATTACGTTTATCACTACCATATTTAATCTTTTCTAAGTAGCCTATACTTTCTAACCTTTGTACAATCCCTGATACTGTTCCCTTTGCAAGGTGCATTTCTTCACAAAGCTTTGATATCGTTACCTCTTTATTGTGCCCTATTATCTTTATAACCATTATTTGTTGATGTGTTAATCCACTTTCCTTCAAACTACTACTTAAAATATTCATAGTACTTGAATATATCTCTTTTATAAGCATCGCCATTTCAAATGAATCAAATTTATTTTTCATATTTTCTCCTTTAAATATATTTTATTAACTAATATAGTTTAAGAATATTATAACTTATATTTATTTTACAATATAGATAACATAGTAAATTAATGTAGCTACTGTAAAATTCAGCAGCTACATTAATTTATAATTCTTTAGCTAATACATATCTTCTTAATCCGCCATATTTAATTTTATCTTTTTTAATTTTATATCCTAATTTTTCAAATGTATTAACACTATATTTGTTATACGGTGAAGCTGTTGATGTTAATAGTTTAACATCATCTTTCTTAGCTATATCTTCAATCTTTTCACAAAGTATTCTTTGAAGGCCATTTCCTCTATAATCACTTCTAACTACAGTTGATTCAACTTGCCCAACTTTAAGTAGCTTTTCCCCTTCTAGATCTAAATCATATCCATAATTTCCTTTTTCATACCCTTTTTTTATATAAACTGCCATAGCAATTAGCTCTTCTTTTTCATTTAAATAGCCTATTATTTTAGCACCCTTTTTAAAATACTCTATAAACTCATTTTTTTCTGTAGGAGCATATAATTGCTTATCTTCTAATCCGTCAATTATTATATCTTGTAGCCTCATTATTTGATCTATATAACTTAAATCTAATTCTCTATATTTAGCATCAACCACATTTCCACTCTTGTCTTTTAAATTTAGTATCTCTTGCATTTTAATATACCTCCTTATGCATTTACATATATGTCTCAATTGATAATCTATATAGTTAACACTAATAGTATATTAAAGGTCTAATATACTTATATTAAGTAAGATATCAAAATTGAAATCATATATATTATTTAATTTTTTATATAAGCTTCTAAAATACTAACTTTATTTTTATAATATTAATTCCTTAATATTATATTTAAATGTTAAGTTTTTATTGTAACTTATATAATATCATATTTTTATAATAATATTATTGTTAATACTAAAAAACAGGCTTATATTTTTATATAGCCTGCTTAATATTAATAATTACAAACTTTTCAATACCTACATTAATTAATATTCTATAATACTAATTCACCTTTCTAAAAAATTAAATATTTTATCTAAGTATGGCACTAATACATCATCATTTTCTAAGTAAAGTTCATGTTTAGCATTTTCAAACCTAACCAATTCACACTTATTACATTTTTTAGAAAATCTTTTTTCTCCCTTTTCACCAACTAAAGCATCATTTCCAGCTTGAAAGAGTAAAACTGGTATCTTTATCTTGGCTATATTTTTCTTCTTAAATATATACTTAATTGCTTTTAAAGATTCATATAACCATCTAAAGGATCCCCCACCTCTTTGTATCTTTTCATTGCATAATATTTCTTTATAATATGCCCTATACCTACTTTCGTTCGATGTTGATGCTAGCATAAAATCGTATGTACTTTCATAAGGAATATTACCAAATATAAACTCATCACCTTTTCCAAATAATATACTTATTTTTGCTATACTTCTAGCAATAAAACATGGAACTTTCCCTATTGCTATTTCAAGCATAGGACACGATAAAATAGCTTTATTTAAATACTCTGGATACTTTTCTATAAACATAGCCCCTATTGCTCCGCCCATAGAGTGAGAAAATAAATACAGGCTTTTATTATTCTTAATTACTATTTTATCAATAAATTTTTTTAAATCTTCTATATAATAATTAAAGCTCTCTACATTTATTTGTGTATTATCTTTTATACCTAATTTTCCAGATCTCCCATGTCCTCTATGCTCCATTATATAAACAGAATATCCTTCTCTTGTGAAATAGTATATTATTTCTTTATATTTCTCTATACATTCTGTAAATCCGTGAGAAATAACTATTTTTGCTATTTCTTTTTTTACTTTATATTTTTCATAATATATTTTTATATTATTTTCTCCAGTAAAATATCCTGATTGTTTTATATATGAAAGTTCTTTTCTTACCTTTTCTACTACATCTTCATCCATCCCAAAATTTTCAAAATATTCTCTTTTATTGCTTATAATTTTGTCTTCCATTTTAGCACCTCTATACACAATAGTCCTTAATATTTTATCTCATTTTGGAAAATTTATTAAAAAAGGTAGGGATGCTCCCTACCTTTTTAGCTTAATATAAAGTTTTGAATTGCAAGCAGTGCTTTAACATCTATATTTTCATTAGAATTTATAAGTGCTCTAGCTTCTTCTTTTGAAACCATTATCACTTCTATATCTTCATCATCCTCTAAGTTATCTGATGATACATCCCCATCACATGCACATTGAACAAGGGCTATAGACTCATCAGTCATACCTACTGAAACATAAACTTTTTCTTTAGTATTTTTATAATCTATGCTTATAAGGTCTAAACCTGTTTCTTCTTTTAATTCCCTCTTTACTGCATCTTCAAAACTTTCATTATTATCTATAAGTCCAGCTGGTAATTCAATAACATAATTATTTATAGGAACCCTAAATTGTCTTATTACAACCAATTTATCTTCTTTTATATGCTTTGCAACTATTACAACCGCATCTATTTTATCTTCTGATCCATCAAAAAATTTACTCTTTATCGTTTCTAAATCTTTTCTTGACGCTATACTCCAACTTCTTAAATCACCTTTTTTATTTATGTAATCTGCATTATACAACTTTAAATATTTTGTATCTGCTAATGTTATTATATTACTTACCTTTACCTTACTCATACACTCAACTCCGTTACTATTTTAATTTATAGTTATTATTATATATATTTAATATTTATTTTACAAATGATTTGACCTTTATTACTGGTATTAATTCAATTATTGATTTAAAATTATATTATATTATTTTAAATCAATAATTGTATTAATAGGATAGCTCTAAACCAAACTTAATTTTAAACCTTTTATTATATTTTAATCAATTGGAGGATGTATAAATTTGAAAGAAATAAACAACAAATTTAAGCAAAATATCTTACTTGGAACATATTTGATCGTTTTATATTTTGTACTTTTAAATATAAAATATGTAGTTGGTTCATTTGGAAATGTTATAGGAATTCTAAATCCATTTATAATAGCCTTTGCAATGGCATTTGTATTGAATTTACCTATGAAATTCTTTGAAAAAAACGTATTTTATTTTTTAGATAAAGAAAAATCAAGTTTTGTAAGAGGCTTAAAGAGACCTTTATCTATTTTAACAACATTTATTACTGTTATTGGGCTTATAATAGCTTTAGCTTTATTTGTTATTCCACAATTAGTATCAAGTGTTTCAACACTGCTAGATACTGTTCCTGAATATATAAAATCTTTCGAAGCATTAATAAATGAATTTGTTTCATCAACTGAAATTTTACAAAATGTATATAATACTTTAATGAGCACATGGAAAGAATTACTTCAATTCTTTGGTGGATTATTAACTACTTCTCTCACTGGTATATTGAATACTACAATGAATATCACTAGTGGTGTTGTTAATTTTGTTCTTTCTATAGTATTAACAATTTATATGTTAGCTAGCAAGGAAACTCTAATATATCATTTTAAAAAGATATTATATGCTTTTTCAAAGAAATCTATAGCAGATAAAATAATAGATATTGGTAGACTTGCTAATGTTACTTTTGCAAAATTTATAACAGGTCAGTGCATAGAAGCTGTTATATTAGGAGCCCTTTGCTTTGTAGGAATGAATATATTCTCAATGCCTTACTCATTACTTATTAGCGTTCTTATTGGAGTAACAGCATTAATTCCAGTATTCGGAGCATTTATTGGTACTATTCCAGCTGTATTCTTAATACTTATAATAAACCCTATACAAGCCCTATGGTTTATTGTATTTATTTTATGCTTACAGCAACTTGAAGGTAATATCATTTATCCTAAAGTAGTTGGAAACTCTGTTGGGCTATCTGCAATATGGGTTATGCTTGCTATGTTAGTTGGTGGTAGTACCCTTGGATTAATAGGGATGTTAATTGGAATCCCAACATTTAGCGTAGCTTATCAACTTATTAAAGAATATACTAATAAAAGGTTAATTAATAAAAATATAAAGATTTAATAAGGAAGTGAGATTAATCTCACTTCCTTATTAAATCTCATTTATCTTCTTTAAAATTTCATCACATATTTTATGAGTCTTTAGCGCATCTTCTATTGTTGGCATTGGCTGAATCCCTAACTTTACAGAGTTAATAAACTCATTTATTATATTTTCAAATCCTCTTCTATATAAAATAGTATCCCAATCTTTAAAAGATTTATTTTCCTCTATATTATTTATTAATACCTTTGAATCCATTAAATTTCTAACTATTACTTTTTTTCCTGATGAGGTATATTCTAGCTCCTCTTCATTAGCACCGCTATCCCTATTCATCATCGCTATACAAGTCGTATTTTTGCTTGTCATTGTAACAACAACATTATAAATTAACCCCTCCTTCTTTAGACAATTTACGTTTATACTTTCTATCTCTTCATTCATTAAAAATCTTAACGTATCTATAACATGAATAAAATCATCTAAAACAAATACTACGGGATCTTTTGGACTACTCACTCTATTTTTTTCTAGCTTTATAACAGAAGGTGTCCCATAATTTTTTAAATTTGAATACATTGGTGCAAACCTTCTATTGAATCCTACCATTAGTATTTTATTAACTTTCTTAGCTAAATCAGATACTCTTTTACTCTCTTCATAGTTATAGCTTATAGGTTTGTCTACATAAACATGGATATTATTATTTAAAAGATTTTCTATTATATCTATATGACTTTCCGTAACTGTATGAACAAAAGCTGCATCGATATTCATATTAATTAACTCATCTACAGTAGATACAACTTTCGCTATTCTATATTTTTTTGATAAATTATCTAGTCTTTCCTTATTACGAGTGCAAAATACTATTTCTATTCCCTCTATAGCTGTAATAACAGGTAAGTAAGCCTTTTCACATATATTTCCTAAACCAATTATTCCTATTTTCATTAAATTCACCTCTTTAAAATATATTTCAATTATATTTTATCATAAAAATAAAAGCGAGAAGATATTAAAATGGAACCTATAAGATGGACACTTATAAAAGAGAGTCTATCTATATAGGTTCTTTTTTTGTACAATAAAGTTATGAGGTGATTTAATATGAGTAAAATAAGGTTCTCAAATAATGAAAT
>NZ_JAGHFX010000034.1 GCF_017888565.1 Clostridium sp. | reverse complement strand
GTGTCGTAGGTTCAAGTCCTATTTCCGCTACCATATACGCTGAAGTGGCGGAACAGGCAGACGCACAGGACTTAAAATCCTGCGGTAGCGATACCGTACCGGTTCGATTCCGGTCTTCAGCACCAAAAGTACTTAAGATTTCTTAAGTACTTTTTTGTTATATAAAGTTTTATTAATATTAATGTAGGCATAATATTAATATTAAAAATTAGTAAAATAAATTATATGAAAGAAAAAAATAAAACATTACAAAATTGAAAAAAATAGTTCTTCATAAAGTTTGTAATAATGACAAAATTGTTTTAAAAATTAGATTTATAAAACAAGTTTTAATATGATATTAATATGGTAAAATATCACGAAAGTTATTAGTATATATAGGCTTTAAGTGGATTTATATAAATATAATCTTGAAAGAATTACAATCTATCTATAAGGAATTTTATATTTTATTGTCCAACGAAAATAACTAATAGGATACATCATATGACATATATTTCTCAAAAGCAATGATATAATTTAAATTACATTTTATGGAAGTTGGAGGGGAGTATATGCAATATGGTGTTGATATATCAACATATAAGAGATTAGAAAATAGAAAAAATAAAAAGGAACTGAGATTAAATGGAACGGTCATTAGTGCCATTGCAGCTTTTTTGATAGGATTTTTATTAAGTAGGGTTTTATTATCGGTAACTATAGATATGGGGATAGCGCCTTTTGGGATTGCATATCTTATTGGAATAAGAAAAGAGAAGGGAAGAGATATGCTCTTATCTTTATTAGGTATTATAGGTGGGTATCTTTCTATATATAAAACTCTAGAAGGGTCGATAGCTTATTGCATAGTAGCTGTAGTAGTAATGCTATATATTGAAATATGTAATAAAATAGAGTTAAAGCAAAGAGACATAATAACTTTTGGATTAATATTTTCAACGTTCTTTATGTATAATTTAATAATAAATAATCAACCTATAGGTGTTAATTTAACTTTTTCTGTTTTAAAGGTATTAAGCATAATACCGGTGAGATACATACTTAATTATGCATTGAATTGTGTTGATGAATTAGAAAGTAATTATTTTTTCTCAACAGAAGAATTGATAAGTATAGGGATTTTATTGTGCTTATTAGTTGCAGGAGTCGGGAATTTAAATATTTTTGGAGTTTATTTAAGAAATATATTAGCGTTAACTATAATAGCTATTTTTGCCTATGTAGGAGGAACTGGATTGGGTTCTGCTATAGGAGTTTCGATGGGGTTTGTCATTGGAATAACTAATAATGATATAATAGCATCTATAAGCTTATATAGTTTATGTGGGCTTATAATTGGGATATTTAAAGACACAGGAAGAATATTTTCTTCTATAGCATATTTTGTTGTTTACTTCATAATATCAATGTATTCGGATAAATTTTCTATTTATGGGGGGATAGAAGTAACAGTAGCTATAGCGATTTTAATTCTTATTCCTAAAAGTATTATAGAATATATAACGAAGGAGTTTAATCAAGAAAAGAAAGCAGAAGTTATTAATGATATACATCTAAATGGTGTGAAAAATGAATTTGTTGATAGGCTTAATTCTATGAAATCAATATTATCAAGTTTATCATCATCAATATTGAATTTAGGAGAAAATGATATTTTATCATTAAATAATAAAGGAACTGCTATGGTGGAAAGTTTAGCAGATAGAGTATGTTATAATTGTGAGCTTAAGCAAAGATGTTGGGATCGTAATTTGCATTCTACTTTTGAAGGTTTTTCTGAACTTATAAGTAGCTGTGAAGAGAATGATATATATTTTCCACAAGATTTAGAAAAGAAATGTGTAAAGAAAAGAAGTTTAATGAAAAATGCCCAAGAAATTGTGAATAACTATACTGTAAATGAAGCTTTGAAAACAAGGCTAACGGAAGGTAGAAATTTAATTGCGAATCATATAAATAATATTTCTCAAACTATGGGAGATATGATTAGAGATTTTGAAAAAGATATATCTATATGTTCAGAAATAGATAAAGTTTTAAAGAAGGCCTTAAGCAAAAATAAAATAGAGTATAAGGATGTATTCTGTTATTTAGATAGAAAAGGTAGAATGAAAATAAAAGTAACTTTAAATAACTGTGAAGGTGGATGTTATTGTGCAAAGAACATATTACCTATAATTAATGGGTTAGTAAGGGTTCCGGTATCAATATCGAGTGAAGGATGTAGAATAGATCCTGATACAAATGATTGTTCAATTATAATAGAAGAAACTCCTAAATATCATATGACATCTTATGCAGCGACAAGAGCTAAAGAGGGAGAAACTTTAATGGGAGATAGTTATAGTTTTTCTAAAAATAATGATGGTACTTATTTAACTATAGTGAGTGATGGAATGGGATCTGGCCCTGAGGCGGGAACAGAAAGTGGACTAGCTGTTGATTTAATTGAAAAGTTTATAGAGAATGGATTTAGTGAAAAAACAGCTATAGATACAGTCAACTCTATAATGGCTATGAAGTTTAATGAAGATGAAAAATTTACTACTATGGATCTAAGTTTAGTTGATTTATATACTGGTGAGACTGAATTTATAAAGATAGGTGGGGTTGTTAGCTTTATAAAGAGAGGACAAAGCGTTAAAGTTGTTAAATCTAACAGTTTACCTTTTGGAATATTAGATAGTGTAGATATAAGCTCAGAGAAAGTAAAACTAAAACATGGTGATATAATAGTTTCAATTAGTGACGGTGTACTGGATATAGATAAAAATAATGTTGGAAGCTATTCTTGGTTACAGGAATATTTACAATATGCAGATACGAATCCAGCAGCATTATCTAGGGATATTCTTGAAAAGGCAATAGTATTAAGCGGTGGAAAAGTGTGGGATGATATGACGGTTTTAGTTTCCAAAATGTACTCTGTTTATTAATAATAAGATTGAATAAAAGAGGATGGGATATAAATGTAGTATCTCATCTTCTTCAATTTTTGATGTTGAAAAATTTAACAGTCATAATTGTTTACATATATATGTGTTAAGGTTATTATATTATATATGTTTTGATTATTAATATGAAATTTGAAGTAATATAAATAACTTAAAGGTTTATATTTAATTAAATAAGTTCATAAAATTATTGATATTATAGAGCTATTATAAGAATAATATTAATTGAACTATATTAGGGAAGTGATTATTAGAAATTATATAATAAAATAAATATACTGAGGAGCATAAATGTGATAAACAAAGTAAAGGATTTTATAATTAAAAATGATCTTATACAAGAAGGAGATAGAGTTTTAGTTGCTTTATCTGGAGGACCTGATTCAGTTTGTTTACTTCATATACTTTATAAGTTAAGGGAAGCGCTAAATATAGATATAGGAGCAGCTCATGTTAACCATATGCTGAGGGGGCAAGATGCTTTAAATGATGAAGAATATGCAAAAAAAATATGCAAGAAATTTAATATAGATTTTTATCCAACAAGGATTGATATAGATAAAATAGCTAAAGAAAAAGGTGTTTCTCATGAAATGGCAGGTAGAGAAGAGAGATATAAATTCTTTGACTTTATAAAAAATACACAAAATTATAGTAAAATAGCAGTAGCTCATAATTCTAATGATCAAGCTGAAACTGTTGTTATGAATATGATGAGAGGTACTGGAGTTGAAGGGCTATGTGGTATTAGGAGTAAAAGGGATGGTGGGATAATAAGGCCCATATTATGCCTTTCAAGAGAAGAGATAGAAGATTATTGTAAAGAAAATAACTTAAATCCTAGAATAGATAAAACTAATTTAGAAAAAATATATAGTAGGAACAAAGTTAGGTTAGATATACTACCTTATATGAAAGAAAATTTTAATAAAGATATAATAGAAACTTTGAATAGAATGACAAATTTATTACAAATAGATAATGACTTTATTGAAAAACAATGCAATAATAGTTATAAAAAGTATTGTGGTAATAAAAATAATCATATAGTTATATCGAAAGAAGCATTTTTATTGGATAAGGCAATAATAACAAGGATTATAAAAAAGGCGTTTATAGAGTTTACTGGAAAGTACAATAATTTCGAGATGAAGCATATTTATGAAGTGATAGAATTGGAAAAAAATTCTACAAATAAAAAAATTGATTTACCAAATGCGATGGTAGCTGAAAATGTATATGGAGATATATACTTAAAAAATAAAGAATATAATAGCAAAGAGTATGTAGAAAAAGAGGTGTTAGTAAATAGGAGTAAATTGAATGAAGATTCTTTTGAATATGATGGATATGATATTGATTTTAAGGTTATAAAAGATAAAAATAATATAGAATTTTCTAATAATGTATTAATAAAATATTTTGATTATGATAAGATAAAAGAAAAGATAATTATTAGAAACAGAAGAAATGGGGATAAGATAGTCCCTCTTGGAATGAAAGGAAGTAAAAAAGTAAAAGACATATTTATCAATCTAAAAGTTCCAGTTGAACAAAGACCTGAAATTCCTATTTTATTGTTTGATAATGAAATAGCTTGGATAGTAGGTCATAAGGTTTCAGATAAGTTTAAAATAACTAAGGATACTAAAAATGTACTAAAAATTACTTTTACTAGAAAGGAATAGGGAAATGATAAGGGACATAAAGGAAATATTACTTACTGAAGAACAAATAGCAGGAAAGGTTAAAGAATTAGCAACTAAGATAAGTGAAGATTATAAGAATAAAGATTTACTTGTTGTAGGAATTTTAAAGGGATCAGTTATGTTTGCGTCTGATCTTATAAAAAATATAACAATACCTTGCGAAATTGATTTTATGGCGGTATCTAGTTATGGAAGTTCTACAGAAACATCTGGAGTAGTTAGAATTTTAAAAGATTTAGATCATAGCATTGAAGGTAAGGACATAATTATAGTAGAAGATATAATAGATAGTGGAGTTACACTAGATTATTTATTAAAGTACTTAAAAACTAGAAAAGCTAATAGCATAGAAATAATAACTTTTTTAACTAAGCCATCTAGAAGAAAAGTGGATATACAAGTTAAATATTGTGGCTTTGAAGTTCCAGATGAGTTTTTAGTTGGATATGGATTAGACTTTGCTGAAAAATATAGAAACCTGCCATATGTAGGTATATTAAAAGAAGAAGTGTATAAAAATTAAATTTAAAATGCAATATAATAAAACTAGAGGAAAGGGGGGCCTTGAATGAAAAAATATTCAAGTGCAACAGTATGGATATTTGTTATTTTGATACTTTTCTTATCTGCAACGTTCTTATGGAATAGCGGTAAGATGGCGGATGAGATATCATACAGTGATTTTCAACAAAAATGGGTTAATGATGAGATAGAAAGTATTATGGTTCATCCAGATAAGATGTTAATTTCAGGAAAAACAAGAGACAGTAAGCAATTCAATACATATGCTCCTAGTGAAATGGTGCAGATGTTAATGGCTCAAACTCCTAAAGATGATATTAGAGTAGATTTCAAACAGCCTTCAAATAGTAGTGTGTGGATTAGTATTATACCTACGGTAATGATAATGGTTCTATTCTTCGTATTCTTCTTTATGATGTCACAACAGTCACAAGGTGGCGGCGGTGGAAGAGGTGTTATGAACTTTGGAAAAAGTAGAGCAAAGGTAATGCCTCCAGATGCCAAAAGAGTTACATTTGATGATGTAGCAGGAGCAGATGAAGAAAAACAAGAATTAGAAGAAATAGTTGATTTCTTAAAACAACCATCAAGATATACTGAGATGGGAGCTAGAATACCTAAAGGGGTTTTATTAGTAGGACCTCCAGGAACAGGTAAAACTTTATTGGCGAAAGCTATAGCGGGAGAGGCAGGGGTGCCTTTCTATAGTATATCAGGATCAGATTTCGTTGAAATGTTCGTTGGTGTTGGTGCATCAAGAGTTAGGGACTTATTTGAGCAAGCTAAAAAGAGCGCACCATCACTTGTGTTTATAGATGAAATAGATGCAGTAGGTAGACAAAGAGGTGCAGGCCTTGGTGGAGGACATGATGAAAGAGAGCAAACATTAAATCAACTATTGGTTGAAATGGATGGTTTTGGGGCTAATGAAGGAATAATAATGATTGCAGCAACGAACAGGCCAGATATTTTAGATCCAGCTTTACTTAGACCGGGTAGATTTGATAGACAAATTGTTGTTGGAGCTCCTGATGTAAAGGGAAGAGAAGAGATATTAAAGGTTCACACTAAGAAAAAGCCTTTATCAGAAGAGGTAGAGTTGAAAGTTTTAGCTAAGAGAACTCCAGGGTTTAGTGGAGCAGATTTAGAAAACTTAGCAAATGAGGCTGCTTTATTAGCAGTTAGAAAAAATGAAAAATTAATAGGAATGCAAGATTTTGAGGAAGCTATAACTAGAGTAATAGCTGGACCAGAAAAGAAAAGTAGAGCTATTAATGAACATGATAGAAAGTTAACTGCATATCACGAGGCTGGTCATGCGGTTGTAATGAAGCTTTTAGTTCATTCGGATCCAGTTCATGAGATTAGTATAATACCAAGAGGTATGGCAGGTGGATATACAATGCATTTACCTGAAGAAGATAGATCATATACATCAAAAGAAAAATTAAGAGATGATATGGTTGGATTACTTGGTGGTAGAGTTGCTGAAAAGTTAATATTATCAGATATTAGTACTGGAGCTAAGAATGATATTGATAGAGCAAGTGCTATAGCAAGAGCTATGGTAATGGAATATGGAATGAGTGAAAAGCTTGGAACTATCTCATATGGCGGAGATAATAATGAAGTGTTCTTAGGAAGAAACTTAGGACACGGCAGAAATTTCAGTGAAGAAGTTGGAGCAGAAATTGATAAGGAAGTTAAGAGATTTATTGATGAAGCATATGAAAGAGCAGAAACTTTATTAAGTCAAAATATTAATAAATTACATGCAGTAGCAGCAACTTTATTAGAAAAAGAAAAAATAGATGGCGCAGAATTTGTAAGAATTTTCGAAGCTAGCTAATATTGAAAAGGAGTAGCCATATGGCTACTCCTTTCTTATAAAGAACTTATCATATAAATTTGAGTTAATTGTTAAGATGTAAATTCTATAGAGATATTATAAAATTATAAATGCGAATTATTAATTGTAATAATAAATGAAAAATAATTATTTAGTGGTAATTAAACGAATTAAAAGTGAAAATTAAATGTTAATGTTCGAAAGAATGTTTGAAAGTTATGAATTAGATGATATAATTTATGTATAAAATAAGAATATGAAATAATTTTATGAAAGTTAGGAGTGTATTGAGATGAAGAATGATATTCAAATAGCTCAAGAAGCTAAAATGGAATATATAACTAAGATATCAGAAAAGCTAAATTTAACTGAAGATGATATAGAACAATATGGAAGATATAAATGCAAATTATCTTTAGATATACTAGAAAAAAATAAAAATAAAGAAAATGGCAAATTAGTTTTGGTTACTGCGATAAATCCTACACCCGCAGGGGAAGGAAAGTCAACAGTTACAGTTGGCCTAGGGCAAGCACTTTGTAAAATGGGTAAAAATGCAGTTATAGCATTAAGAGAACCTTCACTTGGGCCAGTGTTTGGAATAAAAGGGGGAGCTGCTGGTGGTGGTTATGCTCAAGTAGTACCTATGGAAGATATAAATTTACATTTTACAGGGGATATGCATGCTATTACTAGTGCTAATAACTTATTAGCGGCAGCTATAGATAATCATATACATCAAGGAAATGATTTAAGGATTGATTCAAGAAGGATAGTATTCAAAAGAGTAATGGATATGAATGATAGGGCACTTAGAAACATAGTTGTTGGGTTAGGTGGAAAGCTTAATGGTTTTTTGAGAGAGGATGGATTTATGATAACTGTTGCATCAGAAATTATGGCTATACTATGTTTGGCTAATAGTCTATCAGATCTTAAAGAGCGAATGGGGAATATACTAATAGCTTATGATTTAGATGGAGAGCCGGTTTATGCAAAACAATTAAATGTACAAGGAGCAATGGCTTTACTTATGAAAGATGCTATTAAGCCTAATTTAGTTCAAACATTAGAAAATACTCCAGCCATAATACATGGAGGACCTTTTGCAAATATAGCTCATGGATGTAATTCTATAATAGCAACAAAAATGGCACTAAAATTAGGTGATATAGTTGTTACTGAAGCTGGATTTGGAGCTGATTTAGGAGCTGAAAAATTCTTGGATATAAAATGCAGATATGGTGACTTAACTCCGGATTGCGTTGTTATAGTTTCAACTGTTAGAGCGTTAAAGAATCATGGGGGAGTGAGTAAGGAGATGCTAAGCACTCCTGATGTTGAAGCTTTAGCTAAAGGTATAACTAATTTAGAGAAGCAAATTGAAAATATTAAAAAATATAATGTGCCAGTAGTTGTAGCTATTAATAAATTTGTAAGTGATAGTAAGGAAGAAGTAGAATTTATTATAGATTATTGCAATAAATTAGGAGTTAAGGTTGCTTTATCGGATGTATGGGCAAAAGGAGGAAAAGGTGGAATTGAATTAGGAGAGGTTGTTTGCAATATATTAGAAAAAGAAAAATCTAACTTTAAACCTATTTATGATATAGAAAATAGTATTGAAGAGAAGATAAATATAATAGCTAGAGAAATTTATGGAGCAAATGGAGCGGTATTTACTCCAAATGCAAAAAAACAAATTGAGGAATTAGAGAGATTTGGACTAGATAAATTGCCTATATGTATGGCTAAAACTCAATATTCTTTATCTGATAATCCATCATTAAAAGGTAGACCTAAAAATTTTGATATAACTGTTAGAGAAGTTAGGGTTTCAAATGGAGCAGGGTTTATTGTTGCATTAAATGGTGATATAATGACAATGCCAGGACTTCCGAAAGTTCCAGCTGCAAATAAAATGGATATACTAGATAATGGGGAAATTGTAGGGTTATTTTAATATATGGAATTTACAACACTTGACAAATAATTTGTAATTGTTAAAATTAGATTGTTAAATTATTGTGATTATATTTATTTAAATAAAGGCAGCTTTCAAAGCTGCTTTTAATTGTATTAAGGTGGTGCTTGTATGATTTTAGTGGTAGACGTAGGTAATACCAATATAGTCTTGGGAGTATATAATAATTCTGAAAATATTGCTAGCTGGAGAATTTCTACTGATGCGAAAAAGACATCAGATGAATATTCTATTCAAGTTATGCAGCTTTTTATTCAAAGTAATTTAAATCCTAGAGAAGTAAAAGGAATAATAATTTCATCTGTTGTTCCTAACATAATGCATTCATTAGAAAATATGATAAAAAAGAGCTTTGGAATTAATCCTTTAATTGTAGGTCCCGGTGTTAAAACTGGAATCAATATTAAATATGACAATCCAAAGGAAGTAGGAGCAGATAGAATTGTAAATGCTGTAGCTGCTCATGACAAATATAAGAGGGATCTTATAATAATAGATTTTGGAACAGCAACAACGTTTTGTTCATTAACTAAAGAAGCGAACTATCTTGGGGGCTGTATTACACCAGGCATAAGAATAGCATCTGATGCTTTATTTGATAGAGCTGCAAAGTTACCGAGAGTAGAATTAGAAGTACCCAAAAATATAATATGTAAAAATACTATATCTAGCATGCAAGCGGGTATAATTTATGGATATATAGGGCAGGTAGAATATATAGTAAGTAAAATAAAAAAAGAAATGAAAGATCTTGGTTCAGATGAGCCTTTAGTTATAGCGACTGGGGGATTAGCAAAATTAATAGCTAAGAATACTAACGTTATAGATAAGGTTGATTCTAGTTTAACATTAGAGGGGTTAAGAATAATATACGAAAAAAATAAGGAGTAGTATAATATGAAAATTGGAAACCTGGAATTTGAAAATAATGTTTTTCTAGCGCCTATGGCGGGGGTAACAGATATCTCTTTTAGAGGATTATGTAAGGAGATGGGGTGTGGGTTGGTTTATACAGAGATGGTAAGTGCTAAGGCTCTTTACTATGGAAATGAAAATACCAAGTCATTGCTTAGAATAGCTGATGAAGAAACTCCCGTTGCAGCTCAAATTTTTGGGAATGATCCTAAGATAATGGCTGAAGTAGTGCAAAGATATTTTAATGAAAGAGAAGATATTTGTTTAATAGATATAAATATGGGCTGTCCTGTAAATAAAATTACTAAAAATGGAGAAGGATCAGCTTTATTAAAACATCCAGAGTTAGCGGCTAATATAGTGAGAGAAATTAAAAAGGTATCCACTAAGCCAGTAACGGTTAAATTTAGAAAAGGATGGGATGAAGGAAATATCAATGCTGTTGAATTTGCTAAGAGACTTGAAGAGGCTGGAGTAGATGCGGTTACTGTTCATGGAAGAACAAAGGAACAGATGTACGAAGGTAAGGCGGATTGGGATATAATAGGGAAAGTTAAAGAATCTGTATCAGTGCCAGTACTAGGAAATGGAGACGTATTTACAGCGGAAGATGCAATGGAGTTAAAAAACAAAACTAATTGTGATGGAATTATGATTGCAAGGGGTAGCATGGGTAACCCTTGGATATTCAAGCAAATTGAATATGCACTAAAAGGAAAAGCGCCTTTAGAGATAACATATTTAGATAGAATAAATATGTGTTTAAGGCATTATGAATTAGCAATTAAGTATGATGGTGAAAGAAAAGCTGTTAGGGAAATGAGAAAACATGCATCCTGGTATATTAAGGGATTACCTAAGAGTGCTGACATAAGGGGTGTTATGAATACTTTAGAAGATAGTAGTGCTGTAATTGAATTGCTAAATAACTATAAGGATGAATTAATAAGAGTCTCTGATAAAGTTTAAATAATATACCTGAATAATAAATTTTTAAAAGAATAAATATATTAAAAGCGAGGATACTATATATTTGTTAATAAATATATAGGAATATCTTTATATTATAACTTAGTTGACATATAATACTTGCTGATTTATAATGTTTTAAATGATTTTAAGAATATCAGACCTAGTGTTAGGTATTTAAATAAAAGTAGTAATTTTGAAGGGGAGAAAATCATGAGTGAAACTAAAAAGTTCGTAATGACATACGAAGGTGTAAAAAAGTTAGAAGATGAATTGGAATTTTTAAAATCTGTTAAAAGAAAAGAAATAACTGAAAAAATAAAAGTTGCATTAGGATATGGGGATTTAAGCGAAAACTCAGAATATGATGAAGCTAAAAACGAACAAGCATTTACTGAAGGTAGAATTATTCAATTAGAAAATATGTTAAAGAATGCTGTTGTTGTTGATGGATCAGAAATTCCAACAGATAAGGTTTCAGTAGGAACAAAGGTTAAAGTTAAAGATTATGAATTTGATGAGGAAGTTGAATATTCAATAGTAGGTTCAGCAGAAGCAGATCCTATGGAATTTAAAATATCAAATGAATCACCAGTAGGAGCAGCTTTATTAGGTAAAAAAGTTGGAGAAATAGTTGAAGTTTTGGTTCCAGGTGGAGTAAATAAGTTTGAAATATTAGGAATAAGAAGAGAGTAACGGAGGGATATTTAATGTCAACTGAGGAAATGAATATACAAGAGTTAGAATCTCAGTTTAGTGAGCAAGAAGCTTTAAGAAGAGAAAAGTTAGTAGAGTTACAAAATCAAGGAAAGGATCCATTTGACGTTTATAAAGTTGAAAGAACACATATGTCAGAGGATGTTAAGAAGGATTTTGAAAATTTAGAAGGAACTATAGTTACAGTTGCTGGAAGAATTATGTCTAAGAGAGGTCAAGGAAAAGTTGTATTCTCAGACGTACAAGATAGGGATGGAAAAATTCAATTATTTATAAAAATAGATGAAGTAGGAGAAGAAGCTTTAAAATCATATAAAACATATGATTTAGGTGACTGGGTTGTTGCAACTGGGGAAGTATTTAAAACTAAAACTGGAGAAGTATCAGTTAAGGTTAAGAATTTCGAATTAATATGTAAATCATTAAAGCCATTGCCAGAAAAGTGGCATGGATTAAAAGATCCAGATTTAAGATATAGACAAAGAGAAGTAGATATGATTTCAAACCCAGAAGTTAAGACTAACTTCATGAAGAGGGCAGCTATACTTAAGGGTGTAAGAGAATTCTTAGATAATAGAGGGTTTATAGAAGTTGAAACTCCAATGCTTGCACCTATAGCTGGAGGAGCATCAGCAAGACCGTTTATAACTCATCATAATACTTTAGATATAGATATGTACTTAAGAATAGCTCCAGAATTATATTTAAAGAGATGCATAGTTGCTGGTTTAGAAAAAGTTTATGACATGGGAAGAACTTTTAGAAATGAAGGTATGTCTGTAAGACATAATCCTGAATTCACAATGATAGAATTATACGAAGCATTTTCTGACTATAATGATATGATGGAAATTGCAGAAAATATGATTGCATCAGTATGTGAAAAAGTAAATGGAACAACTAAGGTTAATTATCAAGGTACAGAAATTGACTTTGCACCACCATGGAGAAGAATAACTATGGTTGATGCTGTAAAAGAGCATACAGGTATAGATTTTAATGAAATAAAATCAGATGAAGAAGCTCAGGCTATAGCTAAAGAAAAGAATTTAGAATTTAAGAAGAATATTAAGCACGTAACAAAGGGTGAAGTGTTAAATGTTCTATTTGAAGAATACGCAGAACAACACATGATACAACCAACTTTTATTTGTGATTACCCAGTAGAAATATCACCTTTAACTAAAAAGAAAAGAGGGAATGATAAATTTACTGAAAGATTTGAAGGATTTGTATTTGGAAGAGAAATATGTAATGCATATTCAGAATTAAATGATCCTATAGTTCAAAGAGAAAGATTTAATCAACAAGAAAAAGAAAGAGAGCTAGGTGATGATGAAGCATACATGATAGATGAAGAATTCATGAGTGCTTTAGAAACAGGTATGCCTCCAACAGGTGGATTAGGTATAGGTATAGATAGAGTTATAATGTTCTTAACAGATTCTGCATCTATAAGAGATGTTATAATGTTCCCAACAATGAAACCACAAAAATAATATTTAAATGGCTGTTATAGACAGCCATTTAATTTTTTATAGCTCTATTATAATTTAAAGTTACACAAGTATATTTATTATATTTTAATAGATTTTTCTTTATTTAAAAATTAAAATTTAAAAAATTATAAAAAAACACTTGCAATATTAATAAAACTTGATATAATAACTAATGTAGTAAATATTCCGCGATAGCTCAACGGTGGAGCACTCGGCTGTTAACCGATAGGTTGGAGGTTCGAATCCTCTACGCGGAGCCATTTTAATTTTAAAATTAATTTTTGAATATTCCGTGGTAGCTCAATGGTGGAGCACTCGGCTGTTAACCGATAGGTTGGAGGTTCGAATCCTCTCCACGGAGCCATTTTTATAAGAGTTTTATAAGAGTAGATGATTTGTCTATTGTTATAAAGCTCTTTTTGCATATAAAAGAGATATAATATTTAAAGTTAAATAATGATAAATAGTATATATCTAAAGAGAATATAATTGTTAATTTGATAAATTTTTAATAGAAAGTCTTTTACACTTGACATATAAAAGGCTTTTGGTAAAATTAATATATAATTTAATAGATACAATGATAAAGAGGAGTAAACTTAATATTTTTTTTTAGAGAGACGATGGTTGGTGTAAATCGTTATTAATTTAAGTCGAAGGGCGCTTTTGAGTATTAACATTGAAAGTTGGGCTAAAGCCAAGAAGGGTGGAACCGCGGAATTGAAATTTCGTCCCTTTAGGTCTTAAGGCCTTTTTTATTTATAAAAAATTGGAGGTATTAAAATGGCAGTAGAAAAAACTATGGAAAAAGTAGTTGCTCTTTGTAAGAGTAGAGGTTTTGTATTCCCAGGATCAGAGATATATGGAGGGCTAGCTAACTCTTGGGATTACGGTCCATTAGGAGTGGAATTTAAAAACAATGTTAAAAAGGCATGGTGGAAGAAGTTTGTTCAAGAAAGTCCATATAATGTAGGAGTAGACTGTGCTATATTAATGAATCCAGAAGTGTGGGTTGCATCAGGACACGTTGGCGGATTTTCAGATCCTTTAATGGATTGTAAGGAATGTAAAGCAAGATTCAGAGCTGATAAAATAGTAGAAGATCATATGACTGAAAATGGAGCAGAAGTAGCTAGTGCAGATGGATGGTCTAATGAACAATTAAAGGAATATATAGAAAAGAATAATATAGTATGTCCTAAGTGCGGAAAATTAAATTATACTGATATAAGAAAATTTAATTTAATGTTTAAAACATTCCAAGGAATAACAGAAGATTCTGCTAGTACAATATACTTAAGACCGGAAACAGCTCAAGGTATATTTGTAAACTTCAAATCAGTACAAAGAACTTCAAGAAAGAAAGTTCCATTTGGTATTGCTCAAGTTGGTAAATCGTTTAGAAATGAAATAACTCCAGGAAACTTTACATTTAGAACAAGAGAATTTGAACAAATGGAGTTAGAATTTTTCTGTAAGCCAGGAACAGATTTAGAATGGTTTAAGTACTGGAAGGATTATTGTTGGAATTTCTTATTAAATCTAGGAGTACAACAAGATAATTTAAGAATGAGAGATCATGGTGAAGAAGAATTATCATTCTATTCAAATGCAACATCAGATATAGAATATTTATTCCCATTTGGATGGGGTGAATTATGGGGAATAGCTGATAGAACAGATTATGACCTAACAAAGCACCAAGAACACTCAGGTCAAGATATGAGTTACTTAGATCCAACAACTAATGAAAAATATGTTCCTTATGTTATAGAGCCATCGTTAGGAGCTGATAGAGTTGCATTAGCTTTCTTAGTAGATGCATATGATGAAGAAGAGTTAGAAGGTGGAGATGTTAGAACTGTTATGCATTTACATCCTGCTTTAGCTCCATATAAGGCGGCAATTCTACCACTTTCAAAGAAACTTTCAGAAAAGGCTTTAGATGTATATTCTGATTTGAGCAAAAAATTCAATATAGAATATGATGAAGCTGGAAGTATTGGTAAGAGATATAGAAGACAAGATGAAATAGGAACTCCATTCTGTATAACAATAGATTTTGATACTTTAGAAGATGAATCAGTCACTATTAGGAATAGAGATACCATGGAACAAGAAAGAGTAAAAATTTCAGATTTAGAAGCTTATATAGAAAAAAGCTTGGAATTCTAATTTTGAGAAGGAGTTGTATCAAAATAAATTTTGATGTTAGCTGATAAAAAGGGAAGTTCTAATTGGAGCTTCCCTTTTGCTCATATATAAAATAAATAGAAATTTCTATTTAAGTTTAAAAAGTGTATTTAAGTAAGTAGAACCAATGGTTTAAAAGGGGCTCAAAACGTGAGGTCCTTTATAAAAATAAGGGATTAACTTTTTTAGTCAATAAATCGTACGCGAAATTTAATAAATTTTATATTAAATAGATTTCTGAAATTGAGCTTTTTTGTATTTAATAAATTTAAGTGTTATAATTAGAAGGAATTGGGACAGACTTAAAGATAAGTGAGCCTCCCAATTTTATATTGGCAAGGCGAACTTACTCATTTGAATAAGTGTGAGAATGGAAAATACATATTTTTTGGATTTTAAAGATCTTATTTGATAAGTTTATATTACTGATTTGAACTTAGTAAAAAGAGTTTCATATAATATTTTATATATGGTTTTGGAGGAAGATTATGAAAAAGCAATTTAATGAATTTAAAGATTTTATAAAAGGAAAAAAAGTTGCTGTTGTAGGCATAGGAGTTAGTAATATACCTCTTATAAGATTTTTGGTTAAGCTTGGAGCGGTTGTGACTGCATTTGATAAGAAAAATAGAGAAGACCTAGGAGATGTAGCAAAAGAGTTTGATGAATTATTAGTTGCATTAGAATTAGGAGAGGGATACTTAAGCAGACTAACAGGATTTGATGTAGTATTTAAGACGCCATCAATGAGAATAGATTGTGAGGCGCTAGAAAAAGTAAAAAATGAGGGCGCATATATAACTTCAGAAATGGAGGAATTCGTTAGATATTGTAAAGGAAAGATTTATGGAATTACAGGAAGTGATGGAAAAACAACAACAACAACAATTATATCAAAGCTTTTAGAAGAAGCAGGATATAAAACTTGGGTTGGAGGGAATATAGGTACTCCATTATTTTCTAATATAGAAGAAATAGGGGAAGAGGATAAAGTTGTATTAGAGTTATCTAGTTTTCAGCTTATGACTATGGATGTTCCAATTGATATTGCTGTAGTAACTAATCTTGCACCAAATCATTTGGATATGCATCTTGATATGCAAGAATATATAGATGCAAAGAAAAACATATTTTTATATCAAGATAAAGATGGAGTTTTAATATTAAATAGAGAAAATGAAATAACACATGGATTCGCTTCAGAGGCTAAAGGGATAGTTAAAGAGTTTAGTTCTAATAGGAAAATTGAAAATGGTGCTTACTTAAATGACAATGTATTGTATCTAGAAAATAATAAAGTTTGTAAAAAAGAAAATATAGCTATTAAAGGAATTCATAATATAGAAAATTATTTAGCTGCATTTTTAGCAACAAAAGATGATGTATCTATAGAAGTTATGAAGAAAGTTGCCGAAAGTTTTGGAGGAGTTGAGCATAGATGTGAATTGGTTAGAGAGATCGATGGTGTTAAGTATTATAATGACTCTATAGCTTCAAGCCCAACAAGAACATTAGCTGGATTATTTGCTTTTGAAAGTAAAGTTATTTTAATAGCAGGAGGATATGATAAGCATATTCCTTTTGTACCATTAGCAGAACAAGGATATCCGTATATAAAGGAATTAATATTACTAGGTGATACAAAAGATTTGATTAAAGATGCTTTTCTTAAATTGAAAGAAGAAAAAGGGATTGAAATTTCTATAAGTTTGGTAGATACATTGGAGGATGCCGTATTTAAGGCTAAAGAATTAGCTACAGAGGGGGATATAGTTACCCTATCACCGGCTTGCGCATCATTTGATATGTTCCCTAACTTTGCTGAAAGAGGAAATAAATTTAAGGAAATAGTGAATAAGATACAATAAAAAAATAAAAGGCTAAATAGCCTTTTATTTTTTTAATTTACATTAAGGATTTCTATTTCATTAGTATTTGAAGAAGTTTCTATGAAAATTCCTTTATCTGTAGGGAAATATTCGTTTGTAAAATCAGAAAATACTTTATAATAATCAAAATTATTATTCTGATCTGAAGGTTTAAGTTCATAGATAGAATTTGGATCATTATTATTGATGAAGTAAATCTTATCATCAAATTGTTTTAGTTTGGCAGCATTAATATTTAAAAGCTTTTTAATTTCCTTATTTGATGAATCTAAGGAATATAGAGAATTACTATCTGAAGTATTTATAAATAATAAATTATTACTATAAGTTATAAAACTATCTACAGGAGTATCTGTTAGTTTGAAATTTGATTTATTATCTATTTTTAGACAGTATAACTTCGAATAATCATCCAAGTTTTTGTAGTATATAGAATTATTATTTATGATAAATTCTCCTACCCTAGTGTTTGTTAATAATGTTTTAGAATTAGATTTAACATCAAATGAGTAGATATTTTGGGTATTTAAATCAGTGTAATACAATTTGTCATTTTGATAAGTTAATCCTTTAGGATAACTATCATCAATTTTTGTAACGGTCTTTTTTTGATAGTCTAATTTATAAAGTCCTTTACTATTAGATAGTGATGAAAAGTAAATAAAGTTATTATCTGTAGCAATCGAGTCAACAGAATAATCAAATATATCTATAACTAAATCATTAGTTATTTTATTAATGGTTTTAGAAAAATCTAATACTGATAATTTATTATTGTTAGCAGGATTAGGGAAGAATAATAAATTACCTAAAGATATATATTTATTATAAGTTGAAGTCTTTCCGGAAAGAATTATTTTAGTATTATCATTTATACTTTCCTTGTATGAGGTTGATAGAGATGTAGTCTTATTTATAGAATCAGTATTTGAATCTTTGCTTGTACAGCCTGCGAATAAAAATGTTGATATAATTAAAAGAAAAAAAGTCTTCTTTATCATAAATACCTCCGAGTATTTAATTTGGATTATTTTATAATAATATTTTAGATTAAAATTGATATTAAGTAAAATAAAATTGTGAAAATATAGATAATTTTGATGAAAAATGATATTTTTTATATTAAAATTATAAAATTAGACGTTAACTTTACCAGGCGTATCATTATATGAAAAAAGGAGAATAAGTTAGAATTTGATAGAATTTTAATAACAAAACAAATAAATAATGCACATTGTACATTGGGCAGGCTTACAGTCATGGTATTATAAATAGCGTCGTCGGGAACGAAAGCTAAATAACAAGAAAAATTGATAACAAAAAAGTGTTGACAATTAAGTGATAAAATGTTATTATAATTAAGCGGTCGATGAGATGGCAAAGTTTAGATCTTTGAAAATTGAACAGAAAATAAGTTAAGTAAACAAACCAGCAATTCTTTTAGACGTCTTAACATTAAGACTCAAAGTAATTTGAGCAAAGAGATTAAACTTTTTATTGAGAGTTTGATCCT
>NZ_JAGHFX010000033.1 GCF_017888565.1 Clostridium sp. | reverse complement strand
TAACTTGTATTTTTAATTCTTTTAATGTTTTTTCAGCGTAAGGTTTAGCTTCTTTCTTAGTTTTGAATCCTTGTTTACTTTTTTGTTTCCATTTGCCATTTACTTTATAGCTTATTATATATTGCCATCCTTTATCTTTTTGTCTGTAAGTAATGTTATAATCCATAATAATCATCTCCTTTTTAAACTAATTTTGATTAATGTAAATATTATTTTTATACTTTGCTGGAGTATATTTTTCTTTATTTTTACCCTTAATAGACCAAAAAGCACACATCAAAGCATTATGTATTGCTGAAATATCATCTTTTGATAAATTAGACATTTCTGTTAATGCAACTAATTCACTAATCCAAAATACTTCAAATTCTTTTAAATCTCTTTGAGTAATTTTAAACTTATTTGTGTATTCTTTTGGTATTTGATAGTCATTAAAATTCATAATAAACCTCCTTTTGCGTACGTATGTTCTCTTTGAGAGTAAAAAAATAATAGGTATAAAATATTTTAATATAAATTGAATTTAAGCTTAATAAATTCAATAGGAACCCTATAAAAATTTGATAATTGATTAAGAGAATAGCTATCTATATATAATTCATCAATTATACTAGGATCTATTAATAATTCAGCAGCAAAAGCATTAGCTTCTTTTTCAAAGCGACCACGAGAATAGAATGTATGGTCATGAAGAAAAAAAGCTGAATCACTATTATGAAGTACAGCATGACCTAATTCATGTGCTATTACAACTCTTAATTCATTTTCATTTGATATTTTATTCATATTTAAAATAATATATCTACGACGTAGCATTTTTTTAAACATACCTTTTGGATAATCATCTGATAAATATTTGTATTTTATTATAATTCCCAATCCCTTAGCTATAGCAAATGGGTCTCTAGTTTTAAATTTTTTAACGAGGCTTTTAACCTTCTCTCTATACTTAAACAAATAAACCCACCGCCTATTATTTTTTTCTTTTGTTCATAGCTTTAGCTTCCCAAAATAATTCTGACATTAAATCCAACATTTCTTTTTTAGCATCTTCGTTAAATTCATCATCCATAAAGAAAGCTTCATTTGCTTTTTTCATTTCTTCTAAATATTGTTTTTTATCTCTTGAAGTAACTTTATATTTAGAAGAATATTCTTCAGGTACTTGAATTTCAGGTTTATTTTTCTTAATTTCTTCAGATTCCAAATAAAATTGACTAACAGAAACTTCTAAAACTTCAGCTATTTTTTCAAGTAAATCCACACTTGGGTCTCTTTTATTATTAAGAATATAACTTATATGAGTAGGAGATACATTTACTCTTTCAGCTAATTCTTTAGATGTTATTCCATTATTTTTCATAAAGGTTTTTATATTTTCACCTAACATATTTAACACACCTCACAAACTGATTGTTTAATATTATTATAAACTCTCAGTTAATAAAAATCAATGGAAAAGTAAGAAATTTTAAGAAAAATAAAGATATAAACTTATAGTTCGATAATATCGGGGAATATGATAAACTATAAGTTTATATAGATGTTGATATAAACTTATGGTTTAATATAATATAAACATACAGTTTAAGTTGAGGGGTGATGTAAATGAACAATATAGAAAAGCTTAAAAAGAAAAAATGTATGAGTTATGAAGATATAGCTAAAAAGACTGATATAACAGCTCAATATATTTTCTTATTAGCTAAAGGTGAAAGAAGTAATCCAAGTTTAGAGGTTATGAAATCAGTGGCAAATGCACTAGAAGAACCTATTGAAAAAGTATTTGAATTAAATTAGGGAGGAGAATAAAAATGAATAAACAAATTGAACAAAAATTATCATCAAGAGAAGTTGCTCCAATGATGGAAATTAAGGAGCATTCAAAATTATTAAGAAAGATTGACAATATTAATGAAGATTTAGCTAAAGCCAAAATTGGCTTCAGTAAATATTGGGAAGAAAGTACCTATGTAGATGCAAGTGGTAAATCAAATAGAGAATTCCTAATCACTAAAAGAGGTTGTGAATTCTTAGCACATAAAACTACTGGAACAAAAGGAAACTTATTCACAGACAGATATATGGATAGATTTGAACAAATGAAAGAAGTCATTACTAGTGGAAAAGCAAAACCAGTAAAAGTAGACAATTCACTTAAGAAAAAAGAAATTGAAGCAAGATATAATAATTCACTTGTTAGGAAAGCAAATTTACTTTTAAAAATAGCAAAAGATAATCCTTTAATAACAGATGAATTTAAGAAAGTATTACAGTCCAAAGCAACAGAAATAGTTACTGGGGAAACATTACTACCATTACCAGTAGTTGAAAGAAAAACTTATTCAGCTACAGAAATAGGACAAGAACTAGGAATAAGTGCTAATAAAGTTGGTAGTCTTGCTAATAAACATAATCTTAAAACAGATAAATATGGGAAACTATACCATGATAAATCAAAATACTCAAATAAAGAAGTAGAAACATTTAGATACTATGACAATGTAATTCCGGTATTAGCTGAAATATTATCAAATGAAAAAGCAAGTTAAAAAGGAGAGGTGAAGAAAATGGAGCAAACATTAATAAGTAGACAAAAATTAGCTGAAAGATGGGATTTTGACAATCCTAACTCATTAATAAAGTATGAAAATGAGGGGGTAATAACTAGAAATCCTAATTTTAAAGCACCTAAGTATTATATGGAGGAAATATTGAGGATAGAAAGTTTAGGAAAAATTAATCCTTTATCTCCATTAGAACGTAAAAGACTAGAGAAAAGAATAGCTGAATTAGAGATAGAAAATCAATCTATTAAAGAAAAATTAAATAATGGAAGAATAGCATTAGGAGTTTAAGGATTGAAACTCAACAGAATAAAAATTAAGGAGGACAAGCTATGAAGGAAATAATAAAAATTAATACTAATGAAAATGATATTACTTTAAGTGGGAGAGAATTACATGAATTTTTAGAAATTAAAACTGAATACAAGAAGTGGTTTTCAAGAATGATTGAGTATGGTTTTACTGAAAATGTAGATTATCAAAGGGTAACCCAAAAATGTCCTACCCTTGGAGGAGTTCAAGAAATAGTAGATCATGAAATTAAATTAGACATGGCAAAAGAAATAGCAATGATACAACGTAATGAAAAAGGTAAACAAGCTAGAAAATACTTCTTAGAAGTAGAAAAGGCTTGGAATAGTCCGGAAATGATAATGAAGAGAGCTTTAGAGATTGCAAATAAGAGAGTAGAGAATCTTCAATTAGAAAATACTCAACAGAAACAAATAATAGGAGAATTAAAACCTAAAGCAGATTATACAGATATTATTCTTAAAAATAAAGGTCTTGTAACTATCACACAAATAGCTAAAGATTATGGACTTAGTGGACAAGCATTAAATGATAAAC
>NZ_JAGHFX010000032.1 GCF_017888565.1 Clostridium sp. | reverse complement strand
TCGAACACATTCCTTTATCTGTCCAAGAACCTACAATATACAAATCTGCTTCAACGTTTTGTGGTTCTCCAAAATAAACAAGGTTTAATCCATTAATTTCTTTTTTTAGTTCTTCAGCTATCTTCTTGGTATTTCCAGTTATACTGTCATATACAATTGCTATTTTCATAATACTCCTCCTAAAATTATAATATTAACTACTTTAGCAAACATACAACCTATATAATATAATTATACATCAATATAATTAAACTTTACATATTTATTAATATAGCTTTAAAATATTTCTATCATATTCACTGAAATAACTTTTTTTATACCATACTATTCAATTTTCAAAGACCAAACTTTCTTAATTAGTTCATAATAATATCAAATTACTCATAATATATTTGAATTGCGGATTAATAATTTGTTGAAGCTATTTCATAAGGCTTATTAGAATATCCATCTCTTTTTAATATTTCTCTAAAACTAGTTAATCTATCTACTTTCCCATGCTCCATTATGCTATTTCTTAAATCTCCAATTCCTCCATAACATTTTTCATCGTAATCTCCTAAAGCTTTCATGTACTCTTCATCTTCGGTTACAATCCATGCTCCATCATTATCTAAGTCACATTCTTCGAACTCTAACTCTTCACCATATCCATACTCTTCTGCCGCCCATTTTTTTGTTTCTTCAATATTTAATGGACTTGCATACCATTCACTATCTCCATCAAAATAAACTTTCATTCCATTTTCTATATTATTAGCTTCCATCCTATTTACCTCTCTTTCTTAATACATAATATAATCAATTTGCACTTTACTTTAAATTGGGGGATTTACTCCCCCTAGACTAACAAAGACCATTGATAAAATTTGCACCTTCTCAGTACTGTTTGTAATCCCTTTTTACAAAGTCTTTGATTTTAACTTTAATGTGCTATCAAAATTATTTTGTTATATAGCTCTATACAATCTTCATGATCTACGCTTTTAATTTCTATACCTTCTTTATTTACAAGTAATTCAATTTCATTTTCATATATTGAATTTGATATAAAATTAATTTGTAAATCACCACTTTTATATTTAGTTGTTACTTCTTCATATTTCCTTGCTATTGCTGATATATTTTGCCTTAAGTTATCATCTTCATTTGCTCCATCTAAGTCTATAAAGATTTTATTTTTATAATTAATTTTGCTATTATTTATCTTTTCCTCTAATACTTCCCCTGTTTCTGTATCTACTTTTACTGTACTTAAGATATTTCCGTTTCCATCTTGTATTATTAATTCCTCTTCTTGATTTACTTTTAAATCATCTTTACTTATGTTCAAAGCTTCTTCAACTGTGACTTGTCCTTCTAAAACCTCTATTACTTCTTTTTCATCTTCTGATTTTTGCTTTATATCTTTTATTGTTATATTCCTTTTATCTTCATGTTCCTTATATACTTCTCTTTGCTTTTCTTCTGGCAATTTAGAAAGTTCATAAGCTACCGATATTTTTACATTATCTTCTTTCATTTCTTCTTTAAAATCATCTATAAGGTTATTTGATACACTTTCCATTCTTGCAACTTGAGTAGCCGAAACATTAAGAATATCTGCTACTATATTCCTAACTCTTCCCGGTATCTTTTCTCTTTCCTTATATTCCGTTAATAATTCTTTCAGCCTTTTAGCTTGGTGTATCTTTTCCCAATCTGTAAGTTCTCTAGCTGTAGAATTTGTTATTATTAATCTCAATTCATTTTTAAGTTTATCTTCCTCTTCTACCTTGCAAGGAACATATTCAAAATTCTTATTACCTTCTTGATATAGCCTTAACATTGAATAATATCTTCTATGTCCAGATATTATCTTATACATTCCGTCTTCTATCTTTTTAACAACTAAATTTTGTTGTAATCCTAAAAGCTCTATTGTATTCTTCAACTCTTCTATTTTGTCTATTGAATAGAAATTATTCTCAGAAGGAACTAATTTATTTATGTTAATTTGAGTTAATTTAAATCTCGCTTTACTTTCTTCTTTATCTTGTGTTGGTTTCGAATTGTTATTTAATAAGTCCATCATATTAAATGCCATGTGTTCTCCCCCTTTTAATATAGCTTTATATATTTTGTATCCGAATCGGATACATTTTTATTTACTTAAATATTCCTCTACTAAAGCTTTATAGTCTTTAGCAGCTCCACATCTTTTGCTATATTCTAAAATTGGAACATTAGCAAATGTGCTTTCATCTGCCTTTACAGTTCTTCTAATATGTGTATTAAACATCTTATATTCTTTATTATTTCTTAATAACTCTTCACCTTGTATATTTACATCATTTTTATTAAATAGAGTTACAAAGCACCCTTTAAGCTCTAATTTAGGATTTATTACTTTTGCATTTTCTATCTGCTCTATTAGTTCCTTCATTCCATCAAATGCAAACTTATCTATCTTTATTGGTATAAGTACATCATCACTTGCTACAAGTGCATTTATTGCACTTACATTTATGTCTGGTGGATTATCTATAATGCAATAGTCATAACATTTCTCTACTTCATCTAAATGTTTTTTCAATCTAAACTGTTGTGGTATAGATACATCTAACATCACTTTAAAGTTAGCTTCTATTAAGTCCATATTAGCTGGTATTAAATCTAAGTTTTCATAATCAGTTTTTAATATTACTTCATCTATGGAGCATCTATTTGTAATAAGATCTGCTACACTATATTCACTTTTATTATGTTTATCAAATAACTTTGTTGTATTCCCTTGCTTGTCTAAATCTATTAATAAAACCCTCTTCTTGTGTATTGTTGCCAATATGTGAGCCATATTTATAGCCGATATAGTCTTTGCTACTCCACCTTTTAAATTTATTATTGATATTTTCTTCATACTCCATCACCCTTACTATTTAAATTTTAAATAAGCTTTTATTTATCCAATTCCTAAATATTTTCCACACTCTGCAAAGTCACCATTAAATCTAAAATACGTATATCTATTGCTTTCTTTTATTGGTCTTGCTCCTATGAACTTTAATTGTTCTATTAAAAATTTATTCTGTTTATTAGAAACTTTAATTTCTGTTATTTTTTCCTCTATCCTCTTCACTTCTAACATTCTTATCACTCCTTTCTTTAAATTACACAGTAAAAATACCGCATATTCCTTTTGAATAATACGGTATTTAACCTAAACTATTATTTTTCTTCATATACTACTGCCACTTCACCTAGTCCAATAATTGCCATTGTTGCATTATCTCCTAAATTATTAAGAGAAATTTTTTGTTTATATGGAAGTTTAAAATATGATAGAAATTCTTTATTCTTATCAGCTAATAATACATAAGTTGGAGTATCAGTTAACAACTCAAAAGAAGCTTCATATTCATTTAATTCTCCCAGTTCATATACCCCTTGTCTGTACACATCAGATTTATATGGTTGATATGCACTCGTATTAATAGGAATCTTAAAAATAGTAGTAATAACTATTAATATTAATGCAAATAAAACCTTTTTTAATTTCATAACTCCTCCTATATATCTCAAAAGTTTTTCCACTATATCTTAACCTATAATTTAATAATTTATACTCAATTATAAAACACCATATTATTTAATTTTGAAAGAACAAATTTTCTTAATTAATTGGTAATAATATCAAATTTCTACTTTTATAAAATCCTTAGATAATCTAAATTAGAATTTTCACCATAAAATACTTCTTTCATATTTAATATTGGAATATAGTTATATCCTCTTCTTCCTTTGTTCTCTTTCCATCTATCCCAATATTCAATTACTATTGTTCCTGGAATAAAAAATACTTTGTTTAACTTTTTCATGGAACATAATATAAAACTTGTTTCTCCTATTTCTAAGGCACTTCTTATATATTCAATTTGGTGGTCTTGAATGTGCTTTAAAGGTAACCCTCTTTCATCTTCACTTTCCTTACAATCAAAACTTACACTTAGACCACTTTTTACTGTTCCTCTAAAATCTAATGTACTTTTGCCTTGTGGAAATGCACTTATAATCTTGTTTCCTCTTCTAACTACATTCCAAGGAGTACTTATCTTCTGTATTAATGCTTGTCCTGTATTCTTGTAATACGTATTAGCTCTTATAACCTCTTCTTCAAACTGTCTACCCTTGTTAGCCATATCAAAGTTGTATGCCATACTATCACCTCTATTCATTTTTAATATCTACTAAACTTCTTATCTGCTCTTGCAGCTACATATATTGCTCTACTCTGAACATGTATATATTCCATTAACTTCATCTTGCTTCTTAGATATTCTTTCAAATCAGATTTAGTATATTTCCCTAAAGCACTTTTATCTAATGTACTTACTCTTAATCTAATCTCATTAATTCTGTCATACATTCCTATAGCCAATTGACTTAACTTAAATGCTCCCTCTATATTTTCAGATGTCATTTTCCTATATTGCTCTACTATCTCATTGCAAAGTTTTAAATCAGATTCTAAGTTCATTTTTATTTGTCTTTCCTCCATATTTATCAATAATATTTTTATTTTTTACATAACGTCTAAGTTCAATATTCATATATACACCACCATATTTTTTATCTTTCTTTATATCAAACTTAGTTAATATATATCCTGGATACCACTTCTCTATTTCTTCTTTAGTTGGCTGATTAGTTACCATTTTTATCATTTGTCGTCTTGAGAATTTATTATCATTTATTGTTGGTACTGGTGGCTCTACTAAATTTCCTCTTGATGGCTTATATCTTTTTTTACCTTTAGGATTTTTAAGCATATATTTGCATAAATCTTTAAACCCTTCTTCATTTTCTTTTATTCTATCAACATTAGATGTTCCTTTAGTCCACGCTTCTTCTAATATATCCCTATGAAGTTTCCCATCTATAAGAATATGCCAGTGAACCTTACCGCTTTTACCATATTCTATAACTGCCATATATCTAGCTCGTGGTATTCCCCTTTTCTTTCTCCATCTATTAACCTTTATCATTAAATTTCTAAAAACTCTTTCCGCTTCTTCTAATGTTTCAGGTCTATTATCATCATCAAATGTTACGTGCCATACATAATCGCTTTTATCAAAATTACAATGTGCTTTTGCAATAAAGTATTCCTTTGTATTTTTCTCATTCCAATCCTTCTGTTCTTTTCTTGATTGATTCTTCTTTTGCTTTCTACTCTTATACTTCTCTTTAATATCGAATAAAGGATAAGTAGATATCTTTTTTATTTCTAAAGATTCTTCCACTACTACGTCTATTAATTTTTTTAATGTCTGTGTCTTTGTTCTATAAAACATATATCTCTCTTATCCTTTCTTTTAATCCATTTCCTTTTTATTATTTTTTATATAAATTTATAGCGTGTAACTAAATATAGTACCTATTACAAGCCCCCTAAGACCCTTTCGGTATCTAAAAAAAATAAAAAAATAATAAGGTATTTGACATACCCTAACTTATGTTATAGACTAAAATTAGAAACTTTTAATCTATAACCTTCTACAAAACACATTACTTATTTTCGTGCTTAAGTAATGTGTTTTTTATTTCACTTATACTTACATATAAATAAACTTGTCCTTTTATCTAAGTACTTACAATCTTTGCAGCACTTATCGCACACTAAAATTCCTTTTTTACAATGTATCCATGAACTACTTGTACACTTACAATTATCACAAATCATTTTATTCTTTCTACATTAGGTATAATTGTTTGTGACGATGTATGTAATAAAGTAAATTCATGTGGTGGTGCTGCTATTATCATATATTCTCTAGGATCATATCCTAACTTACTTAATTCTTTTCTTTGTACATATGTTGGCTTCTTAGGATTCTTCACTTTCTTATGCTCCCTTCTTATACTCTTTATATATATTTATTTGTATTTTATTAATTTCTTTATCCAATCTTTGACTTAACATTTTAGTTACTATGTCTTCTGTTCCCCATAGCTCTATTGATTCATTAAGCATTTCTTTAAGTTTCATAATCTTACTCACTTTTCCTATTCCTTTCTTATTTTGATTTAATCCCCCTATATATGGTAAAATCGTATTAGATTTTAATGAAAGGAGGTGTTTATTTGTCTAATAATTCTAATATGGTAACACCAAATTTTAATGTGTATTCTGAAAGAATTAACTCTATTATCAAATCATCTATACCTGTAATTGATACAAGTGCATACATGAATCCTTTAATTGAATCTATTCAAGCAAGTTTGAACATATTAACTGAATCAATTAATTCATCAATTCAGCCATTAATTGAACATATGAATGAAATCAATAATGAAATGATTGCTTCAATAAATTCAGCTGTAGCTAATATTGCCTTGAATAGTCTCAACAACTTAAAAATAATGTCAAATTATAGTTCTGATACTATAGAATCTATTGATAAATCAGTGTTCAGTAACACTATTGATGATGTTTATACATCTATAGATAACTTTGAATATTATACTGATTCGACTGATGATTTAGATGAATGTAAAAGTTCTTTGTTAGATTTAAAACAAAATATTCAAGAATCTTCGTTAACTAAAGAAAGCTTTTACAATTTTTTAAGCCTTCTTATAAGTCTTTTTGCATTAATTCAGCCATATTTTGATAATTCATCTGAAACAATAATAGATAACCAAAAAGCTCTAATAGAACTTCAAAAAGAACAACTAGAAGTTACCAAAGACATTCATGATACTTTTAAGAATACTCAAAATATCTCTAGTAATACTGAGATCATTATTGAGAATATTAATAATTCCTTGAATACTCTTATTAAATCTATAGAATAATAAATCAAATCCTATTATTGTAAATAACGAACATACCATTACACTGACTTGAGTAAATTTGATATTATTATTTATCTTCAATAACTGCTCTTGAACTGGTACTTCAAGAGCAGTTTTTTCTAATTCTTTAATTGCATACTCTAAAGCTTGTATATGTTTTTCAAAGGATTTATCATAATCTCCAACTAAATAACTTTTCCTATCTTCTATTATTTCCTTAAGCTCTTTTATTGCTTCAGTATTATCCATGTATGCTCACTCCCAACTCTCTACTAAGTTTTTTAATTCTTTTCTTCATACTTAAGATTGATTTTTCTCGCTTAGTAAAAAAATTATTAGAATTTATAGCTGCTGTATTATCTTTAATTACTAGCTCTACTACTTTAACCTCTTTGCTAGGTCTCTTACTTATAAACTCAATATTTTCATTTGATATTAGTTCATCATTTACAAATACATTTCTGCACCAATTTTTATTGCTATCTAAAAATTCTTTAATTCTTACTATAGGTTGCTTACCTTCTATTTGATTAAGTATAAGATCATAAGCTTGTACTCTTTCCTTGAGCTCCTTTTTCCTCTTATCCTCTGTTGTCACTTCTGCTATTAATTCAAGAGTTCTTCTTTCTTCTCCTAAAATACTTATAGCTTTTCTTATATTCACTTACATTCCTCCTATAAATTTTTAATAAAAACTAGAATAAACTTTTCATAAACTTTGATATTGTACTTTTTATAACTTTCATACTTCTTTGTTATTCTTA
>NZ_JAGHFX010000031.1 GCF_017888565.1 Clostridium sp. | reverse complement strand
CCTTGCCAAGGTGAATGTTGCGGGTTCGAGTCCCGTCTTTCGCTCCATAATATGCGGGTGTAGCTCAATGGTAGAGCCCTTGCCTTCCAAGCAAGTTACGTGAGTTCGATTCTCATCACCCGCTCCAAAAGAAAAGACAACTAATTTAAGTTGTCTTTATTTTTTTCTTAATTAAAATATAGTAATATGTAAAATCCACAAACGTATTACAAAGTATGATTAAATATGTGTATAAATTTAAATATCTTGTGGATAAATTTTTAATTGATTATTATGTAATAGTGAGGGAGGATATTATGATATTTGAATCGTGTACAGGCTGCTATGAAGATGCGGTGAGAGCTGAAGTAAATGGAGCAAATAGAATAGAGTTATGCGATAATTTAATGGAAGGTGGAACAACACCTAGCTATGGAAATATAAAAAAAGCAATAGAAAATATAAATTTACCTATAAATGTGATAATTAGACCAAGAGGTGGTAATTTTATATATAATAGCATAGAAAAAGAAGTAATGTGCCTTGATATAGAAATTTGTAAGAGTTTAGGAGCAAATGCTATTGTAATAGGTGCATTAACAGAAAATAGAGAAGTGGATAAAGACTTTATAAAGCATGTAAAAGAAATTAGTGGAGATTTAAACATAACTTTCCATATGGCTTTTGATGAAATAGTAGATAAAAAATTAGCAATTGATGAATTAGTTGAATTAGGTGTTGATAGAATATTAACTAAAGGTGGAGATATATCTGCATTAAATAATTTGGATACTTTAAAAGAACTGATTGAGTATGCTAATGATAGAATAATTATAATTCCAGGAGCTGGAATTACTAAGGATAATAGAGACTTGGTAATAGAAAAAACTAAAGCTAAAGAAATTCATGGAACAAAAATCGTATAGTAATTATAAAATAAGCCTTATATCATGTAAATATGATGTAAGGTTTATTTTTATATAAGGATTTAAAATTTAAATTATACAATATAAGATAAATTCATAAGAAATCAATATTAAGTTTGTATTTAAATACAAAGATACTTGTAAAAATAAAAAATCATGTTACGTTGTAATATAATTGCTTAATAAGGAGGCGATAAGATGTATTTTAACTATAAAAATTATGATTCTAAAGAATTTGAAGACTTATATAGATATGATGGTGAACTTGGAGCTATATATTCATATACAAAAACAAAATTTATATTATGGGCGCCTTTAGCAGACAGCGTAAAAATAAATTTGTATGGAAAAGATGGATATGATTACGAATCACAAGCAAATAGAACTATTGATATGATATATAAAAATAAGGGGATTTGGGAGATTGAAATTATTGGAGATCTAGATGGAGAATATTATAACTATGTAGTGAATGTAGATGGAAAAGAAAGAGAGGTTGTAGATCCATATACAAAAGCTGTAAGTGTAAATGGAAAAAGAGGAATGGTTATAGACTTAAACAAAACAAATCCTTATGGATGGAAAAATCATAAAAGGCCAATTTTAGAAACTTCATTAGATGCAATAATTTATGAGATACATGTTAGAGATTTTACTATAGATAACAATTCAGGGATAGATAATGGCTTAAAGGGAAAGTTTGAAGGACTTTGTCAAGATCATTCTGTAATAAAAAAAACTGGAATTAAAACAGGATTAAGCCATTTAAAAGAACTAGGAGTAAATGTAATTCAAATTATGCCTAGCTTTGATTATAAAACAGTAGATGAAAGAATATTTAATGAAAATGAATATAATTGGGGATATGACCCATTAAATTATAATGTACCCGAAGGATCTTATTCAACCAATCCTTATTTAGGAGAGGTTAGGATAAAAGAATTTAAAAAGCTAATAATGAAATTACATGAATCTGGATTTAAAGTAGTTATGGATGTAGTTTATAATCATACAGCAGATACAGAAAACTCTAATTTTAATTATATAGTTCCTAAATACTATTATCGTCAAAATAGAGATGGTAGTTTTTCAAATGGATCAGGATGTGGTAATGAGATTGCATCAGAAAGAATTATGGTAAGAAAATTCATTGTGGATTCATTAAAATACTGGGTAAATGAATATAAAGTAGATGGATTTAGGTTTGATTTAATGGGACTTCATGATATAGATACAGTAAAGGTAATTAGGGAAGAGCTTAATAAAATAGATAAGGATATATTGATGTATGGGGAAGGATGGAAGGCTAGTGACTCACCATTATATGATGAAAGGCTAACTCTAAAGAAAAATATAAGAAAATTTGGTGATTTACAAATAGGAGCTTTTAGTGATGATATAAGAGATGCAATAAAAGGTAATGTTTTTGAAAAAGAGAAGGGTGGATTTATAAATGGCGGAATAGATTTTGAAGAAAGCTTAAAATTTGGTATAGTTGCTTCGATAAAACATAAAGACATAAAATATGATAGAGTAATTTATTCAAAGGATTATTGGGCTAATGAGCCGTATCAAACTATAACATATATATCAGCTCATGATAATTATACTTTATGGGATAAATTATCTTTAGTTAAGCCTTTATCAACAGAAAATGAAAGAATTGATATGAATAAAATGGCATCGGCAATAGTATTAACATCTCAAGGAATTCCGTTTATACATTCAGGAGATGAAATATTAAGAACCAAAGCAGAGACTAATGGATATTTGATAGAAAATAGTTATAAATCATCAGATGTTGTTAATAAATTTTATTGGAATAGAAAAGAAAAGTATATAGATATATTTGAGTATTATAAAAAATTAATTGAATTAAGAAAAAATCATAGAGTATTTAAAATGAAGTCAGCAAAAGAGATTAATGATAATATTACGTTTTTAAAAATGGGAGAAAATTTTAGTGATAAAAGTGTAGTTGGTTATATAGCTGATGGAAATAAAGTAGGAGACTATATTGGGAAAACAGTAGTTATATTTAATGCTAATAAATATTCAGTAGAAGTTAATTTGAATCATAATAAATTTAGAGTAATAGTAGATAAAAATAATATTAATGAGGATGGGCTTTATAATATAGAAGGAAATATAGTTAATGTTGAACCTCTTTCTACAATGATAATGAAATATTTATAAGTTGTGAAAGAGTATGATAATTGGAGATGTTTCATAGGTCAGGTAGCCTAGTGGGTTAGTAGTAAAAATTAATAGTGAAAGAGTGAAAAGTTAAGGGGATTTTACCGAGCAAAACTTAAATAATAATTGTAGAAAGAATATTTTATTCAAAAATCATTTAAGGATTTTTGAATTAACTCTTTTACTTTTTCATTATTTTGCTTTGCAAAATATATTGGTGCACCTAGAGGGGCTCGAACCCCCGACGCTTGGATTCGAAGTCCAACGCTCTATCCAACTGAGCTATAGATGCATAAATAAATTTATTTTGCTAGTATATTATAATACTAATATTTAAAAATTTCTATAGTTTAATTGCTTTGAAATTTAAATATAATGAAATTCTATAATAAAATAATATTTACGAATACATAATATATATTATAGAAAGAATAGAGTTATTGGAATTAAAATACTAATATGTATTATAATATGCTGAATATATTCTTAAACTTATCCTGGAGTATCAATATATATAAATTAAAGAAAAAATTAAAAAAAATAAGGAAATAATGAATAATTTTAAATATATAGCATATATTTATATTTGTGTAATTAAAGCTATGATACAATAGTCAATGTCCTTCGAGGAAAGAAAGTATTGATAACAACAAAAAAATGTTGACAATAACTCCTAAGGATGTTAATATGTAGAAGTCGCTTGAGCGACAAGATCTTTGAAAATTGAACAGAAAATAAGTTAAGTAAACAAACCAGCAATTCTTTTAGACGTCTTAACATTAAGACTCAAAGTAATTTGAGCAAAGAGATTAAACTTTTTATTGAGAGTTTGATCCT
>NZ_JAGHFX010000030.1 GCF_017888565.1 Clostridium sp. | reverse complement strand
TAGATTTAGATGAAGCTTGGACATTTCTTAATGTAGCACAAGGAAAAACTTTATCTAATAAATTAGTTAGAGCAGGACGTGCTATGAATGCAGGAGTGTATTTTGTAACTCAAAATGCAGGTGATGTATCAGATGAAAATTTAAAGAATAATATTGGATTAAAATTTGCATTTAGAAGTACAGATATTAATGAAATTAAGAGAACACTTGAATTTTTCGGAGTTGATAAAGAAGATGATAACAATCAAAAAAGATTAAGAGAGTTAGAAAATGGGCAGTGTTTAATACAAGATTTATATGGACGAGTTGGAGTAATACAAATACATCCAGTTTTTCAAGAGCTTCTTACTGCATTTGATACAAGACCACCTATAAGAAAAGAGGTGGATTAATGAAATCTAAGTCATTTAGAAATTTAAGTTGGATAACTGTTTTAATAGTAATACTTGTATTATTTTTTATCTATATAAGCGAATCTGTAGTTTATGCAGAAGGACTAGTAGATGAAACTATAAATTCAAATAATATATATTCAATGTATCCTTTAAGAAATTATCAGCTTGATTTTTATGTTGATAATTCTTGGGTATGGCTTCCTTGGAATTGGACTGATGGAATAGGCAAATCAGTGCAGTATGGATTATATTGCATAACAAATTTTATTTGGATAATCAGCTTATATCTATCAAATGCAACTGGATATGTTGTTCAAGAAGCATATAAATTAGATTTTATTAATGATATGGCAGATTCGATAAGTAAGAGTATGCAAACAATTGCTGGAATCAATCAAAATGGAATATCTAATAGTGGTTTTTATATAGGATTTCTACTTCTATTTGTTTTAATTCTAGGAATTTACGTAGCATATACAGGATTGATTAAAAAAGAAACTAGTAAGGCAATTAATTCTGTTATTAATTTTGTTGTGATATTTATAATATCTGCATCGTTTATTGCTTATGCTCCTGATTATATCAAAAAAGTAAATGATTTTTCTTCTGATATTAGCACAGCTGTTTTGAATTTAGGAACGAAAATTGTAACTTCTAATTCAAATAATGAAGGCAAAGATAGTATAAAGTTAATTAGAGATAATTTATTTTCTATACAAGTACAGCAACCATGGATATTATTACAATATGGAAATTCTAATATAGAAGAAATCGGAAAAGAAAGAGTAGAGAAGTTACTGTCTACAGATCCAAGTGAAGATGATGGAAAAAAACGAGAGGAAATAGTTAAAACTGAAATAGAAGAAAAACATAATAATAATTTGACTATAACCGAAGTTATGAGTAGATTAGGTAAGGTATTTTTTCTATTTATATTTAATATAGGAATAACCATTTTTGTATTTTTATTAGTATCTATGATGATATTTTCACAGATACTTTTTATTATTTTGGCTATATTTTTACCATTAAGTTTTTTACTATCTATGATACCCTCATATGAAAGTATTGGAAGACAGGCAATTGTAAAGTTATTCAATACTATAATGATGAGAGCTGGAATAACTCTTATTATAACTATAGCGTTTAGTATATCAACAATGTTTTATACAATATCCACAGATTATCCCTTCTTTATGATTGCATTTTTACAGGTAGTCACATTTGCAGGAATTTATATGAAGTTAGGAGATATTATGGGAATGTTTAGCTTACACTCAGGAGATAGTCAGAATATGAGTAGTCGTATGTTTAGAAGACCATATAGAACAATGCGAAATAAGAGTAAAAATATAGAACGCAATATAAGGAAGGCTTTAATATCTAGAGGAAAAGATAAAGAAAGATTATCATCTAACATAAATAATCCACAAAGGAATGTAAATAATACACAAAAAAGAACTGGTTATCCACACAGTAGAGAGAATTATGATAAATCAGTTAGTAAAGAAAGTTTTTCAAAACGTATTGGAAATACTGTTGGAGCATTTATGGATACAAAGAAAAATATATCCGATAAATCAAAACAAGTTAAAGAAAATATACAAGATATACCTGTGCAAGCTAAATATGCAGTTCATAATACAAAAGAAAAAGCTAAAGATAATATATCTGATTTCAAAAGAGGTATCGTAGAAGAAAAAGAAAAACGTCAACAAGATAGAAATAAAAAGCAGCAAAATCATAGAGAGACTATAGCTCAAAAAAGAGCTAAGTTAGGAAATATAGTAGAAGCTAAAGAAAAAAATTCTACAGATAACAAAAATATAGATGGCTACTCAGATTCAAAATATAAACCTTCAATTAATTCTGAAAGAGTGAAAAAGAAAAAAGGAGAAAATATTAGACCAACAGTTTCAAAAAAAATATATGATGAGAAAGACAGAGAAAAAAGTAATTCTATAAATAAAATAAAAAGATCTACAGAGAAACCTATCCATAAAGAAAGAGATATTGTAAATCAAAGCGAAGAACTATCTAATAAAGTTGAAAATAATCAAAGTGTAAAAGTAAAAAACAGTAAAACTATGAAGATAGAACGACATAATATTAATTCTAATTTAAAAGGACCTAAGTATAATCACATAGATATTAAAGAGAGAAAAATAAAAAATAAATCTAATTTTACTCCTGAGAATAAGGTGAGAAAACAATGAAAATAAAGCTGATAACTATTTTTATTAGTATATTCTTATTTATATTTGGAGTAATTTTAATGTTTGTACCTTTAATATCAGATGAGGATCATAACGGAGGTATGAATCAAAATATAATTGGAATGAATTTATCACCAGAAGTTCTAAAATTTAAGCCTATGGTTGAAAGATATGCTAAGAAATATGATGTTCAAGAGTATATAAATTACTTACTTGCTATTATGCAAGTTGAATCAGGTGGAACTTTAGTTGATGTTATGCAATCTTCAGAATCACTAGGGCTTCCACCAAATACTTTAGGAACGGAAGAATCAATAGAACAAGGATGTAGGTATTTTTCAAATCTTTTAAAGACATCAAAAGAAAAAGGATGTGATACTAATTCAACTATACAAGCATATAACTATGGATTTGGATATCTAAACTATATTAAAAGTAATGGAAAAATTCATACTTATAGTTTAGCAGAAAACTTTGCAAAAAATATGGCACAGGGAGTTAGGGTAACTTATACTAATCCAATAGCTGTTGCTAAAAATGGTGGGTGGAGATATAAATATGGAAATCAATTTTACGTAGAGTTAGTACTTCAATATGTTGGAACAAGCGAATTTAATGATGAAACAGTTAAAATAATCATAAATGAAGCATTGAAGTATAAAGGTTGGAAATATGTATTTGGAGGAGATAATCCAAATACTTCTTTTGATTGTAGCGGATTAACTCAATGGTGTTTTAAAAAAGCAGGAATAAATTTACCAAGAACAGCACAACAACAATATGATATTATGCAACATATTGCACTAGATCAAGCAAAACCAGGAGATTTAGTGTTTTTTCATGGTACTTATAATGCTGGAACTTATGTAACTCATGTTGGAATATATGTTGGAAATAACAAGATGTATCATGCAGGAGATCCTATTGTATATGAAGATTTAACAGATAGCTATTGGCAAAAACATTTAATTGGAGCAGGAAGAATAAAAAAATAGATGGGGTGAAAATATGTTAAGAAAAAAGGATAAAAAACATAAGGAAAAGAAGATACTAGTTATAAGGGGAGGTACAAATAAAAAGTTTGTAATTGCTTTATGGATTATTTTAATTGTAAGTATAACATTTAGTGTTTATAAAAACTTTACTGCAATAGATAAACATACTATCCATGAAAAGAAGATTATTGAACAGAAAATTATAGATACAAATGGAATTGAAAATTTTGTGAAAAACTTTGCTAAAGAATATTATTCATGGGAGAATAACAAAGAATCTATTGAAAGAAGAACAGCTAAAATTAATGAGTATCTTACAAAAGAATTGCAGGAACTAAATATAGATACTGTAAGAAGTGATATTCCAACAAACTCTAGTGTAAAAGACGTTCAGATATGGAGTGTAAATCAGATTAAAGAAAATGAATTTGAAGTTAAATATTCTGTGGAGCAAACTATAAAAGAAGGAGAGGAAATAAAAGATATTACTTCTTCGTATGAAGTTGTAGTTAAAATAGACAACACTGGAAATATGATAATTATAAAAAATCCTACATTATCAAAAATGTCAGAAAAATTAAATTATGAATCTAAAAAAGAAGAAACAGATAGCACAATAGAGCAAAAAACAATTAAAGAAATTACAGAATTTTTAAATACATTCTTTAAGCTATATCCTACTGCATCTAAAAATGAGTTAGAATACTATGTAAAAGGAGATGCACTTAAACCTATAAATGGAGATTATATCTTTTCAGAATTAGTAAATCCTATTTTCAAAAAAGAATGGAAAAATATAAAGGTATTAACAGGTGTAAAATATATAGATCAACAAACAAAAATGATTCAAGTTTCTCAATATGAGCTTGTTTTAGAGAAAGATAATAATTGGATTATTGTTAAATAAAAATAAATGGTATGTACAAAAATTTATATGTACATACCATTTATTTTCTTTGATTTAAATGTTAGTAATGACATTTAAAAGTAGATTTAAGCTTAGAGATAGCAGTTTTTTTGTATAATAAAAATGATTTACATATATCTATATTTTTATCATAATAAAAAAAGAAAAAATTATTACCATTAAATTATATAAAATAGTATTTAAAAAAATATGATAAAATAAATATTATACAAAATGTTGGAGGAAATAAAATTTATGATTACAGGTGAGTTAAAAAGTAAGGTAGATAAGATTTGGGAAACCTTTTGGACTGGGGGACTTACAAATCCATTAGAAGTTATAGAGCAGTTTACATATCTTTTATTTATTAAAGGACTAGATGATGTAGAAACAAAAAATGAAGCAGAAGCTGTTTTATTAGGATTTGAACCAGAAAGAATATTTTCAGATAATGAGCAAGAATTAAGATGGAGCAAATTCTCTAATGAGGGAGATGCTCAAAAGATGTATGATATAGTTCAAAATAAGGTTTTCCCTTTTATTAAGAATTTACATGGAAATAAGGAATCAGCATATGCAAAGTATATGGGGGATGCTATATTCAAAATACCAACTCCACTTATGCTTTCAAAAATAGTTGATGGAATAAATGGAATAGAGTTTAAAAAGGAGAATGATACTAAAGGAGATTTATATGAATATTTACTATCAAAGTTATCTTCAGCTGGTACAAATGGTCAGTTTAGAACACCAAGACACATTATTGATATGATAGTAAAGTTAATGAAGCCAACACCAGAGGATATAATAGTTGACCCAGCAGCAGGTTCAGCAGGTTTCTTAGTATCTTCTCAACAATATTTAAGAGATAATCATAATGATTTATTTTATGTTCAAGGATTAAAGGAACATTTTAATAATACTATGTTCTATGGATTTGATATGGACAGAACTATGCTTAGAATTGGAGCTATGAATATGATGCTTCATGGAGTTGATAATCCTAACATAGAATATAAGGATTCCTTATCAGAGGTTAATACAGATAAAGAAAAATTTACTTTAGTATTAGCAAACCCACCATTTAAAGGAAGCTTAGACTATGAAGCAGTAAGTGCAGACCTTTTAAAAGTAACAAAAACTAAGAAAACAGAATTATTATTCCTAGCATTATTCCTTAGAATATTAAAAACAGGGGGAAGATGTGCATCAATAGTTCCAGATGGAGTTTTATTTGGAAGCACTAAAGGACACAAGGATATAAGAAAAGAAATAGTAGAAAATCATAAACTAGAAGCAATAATATCAATGCCAAGTGGTGTGTTCAAGCCATATGCAGGGGTAAGTACAGCCATTATGATATTCACAAAAACAGGCTCAGGTGGAACAGATAAGGTTTGGTTCTATGATATGAAAGCTGATGGATTCTCATTAGATGATAAAAGAAATCCAGTAGAAGAAAATGACATAAATGATATAATAGAAAGATTCTCAAACTTAGAAAATGAAGAAGATAGAAAAAGAACAGAGCAAAGCTTTTTTGTACCAGTAGAAGAAATAAGAGAAAATGGATATGACCTTTCAATCAATAAGTATAAAGAAATAGAATATGAAGAAGTAGTTTATGATGCTCCAAGTGTTATTTTAGGAAGAATCAAGGAACTTGAAAAAGAAATAACTAAAGGTTTAGAAGAATTAGAAGGAATGCTTGAGGTGTAAAATGAAGTATATTAAGTTAAAAGATATATGTGATTTACAAAATGGATTTGCTTTTAAATCAAGTGATTATATTGATAGCTCAACAGTATTAAATTGTAGAATGAGTAATATAAGACCAAATGCAAAATTTGATATAATGTATAATCCTAAGTATTTGCCAGAAAATTTTGTTGAAAGATATAAAGAATATATTTTAAATGATGGTGACCTCATAATTGCTATGACAGATTTGGCAAATGATCCTAAAATTTTAGGGGTGCCAACTATTGTTGAGACTAAAGGGAATACTTTATTGTTAAATCAACGTGTAGGAAAATTAATAATTTTAGATGATAAATTAGTTGATAAATACTATTTAAAATATTCATTAAGCTTACCTCAGCATAAGCCTTATTATAAGAAATTTGCTGGTGGAGGTTTACAAATAAATATCGGTAAAGAACAAATATTAAATTTGAAAATTCCAATTTCAAATATAGAAATTCAAAGAAAAGTAGTTGAAATATTAGATAAATCACAAGAATTAATAGACAAAAGAAAAAAACAAATAGAAGAATTAGATTTATTAATTAAATCGAAATTTATAGAGATGTTTGGTGACCCAATAAATAATCCCATGAAGTGGGAGGTTAAAAAAATGAAAGATATTTCAGTTAATATAATGAGTGGAAACACACCAAAAGGTGGAGAACAAGTTTATGTTGAAAGTGGAATTATGTTTTTAAGAAGTCAAAATGTATGGAAAAACAAATTATTATTAGATGATGTAGCTTATATAGACCAAGCAACACATAATAAAATGAAAAAAAGTAGTTTAAAAAATAAAGATATACTAATGACTAAAACAGGTAGAATAAATACAGAAAATAGTAGTTTAGGTAGAGCAGCAATGTTTTTAGGAGAAGATGATAGTGCCAATATTAATGGACACGTATATTTAATAAGGCTTCAAGAACAAATAATTAATGAGTTTGTTTTGTATATTCTTACAAGTAAAGAATATAGAGGATATATCAGAAGTGTCTGTGTTGGAGGAATTGATAAAAGACAGTTAAATAAAGAACATATAGAAGATTTTCCTATTATTTTTCCACCGATAGAAAAGCAAAAGAAGTTTGTTAGCTATGTTAATCAAGTAGACAAATTGAAATTTAAAATGGAGAATAGTTTAAAAGAATTAGAAGATAATTTTAATTCTTTGATGCAAAAAGCATTTAAGGGAGAGCTATTTAATTAATATAAGATTGAAGGAGAAGGTATTAGTGAAGGAATTTGAGTTGAATTTATATAAAGATATGGTTGATATCTATAAAAAGGCATAAGAAAGTTATGGATATAAGGCTCGTAGATTCTTGCAAATGATAAATGATAAAGGAGCTTTAATAACATCTAAAACTCTTATAAATAAAGATTCTAATACAGAGGGATTTATAGCTTTATGGGAAAATAATAGATTGGATTTATCTTTAGAGGCGCTTATAGTAAGTGGAAAGTATGATGAACTTTTTACTGAAGAAGAAAAAAACATTTGCAAATATAGATTAAGAGATTATGGATATAAGATTTAAGTTAGGGGAATAAAGGTTATATGGATAATAATATGAGAAATGAAATAGAATCATGGGGAATTCCTAATATAGATGAGCTAAAAGGCAGAAATATAAAGTTTGTCTTTAATTCAAGTGAAATTAATAAGGAAAAAGGCTCTTTTGTAGAATTACATTGTGAAAAGGAGTCTGTAAAATTTTGTTTATATGATTTTACTAATGACATAGAAATATTTACTATGGAGTTTTTTGCAAGACCTAAATCTTTATTAATGCTAACTAATGAGTTACCAAGCGTTAAGCTAGAATTATTAAATGTTAATGATTTTAACTTAAGAAGAAAAGGGATAGCATCTTATTACTTAGATAGGTTTAAAGAATATGCTATAAAACATAAGTATTAATGTATAAGAGTTACGCCTAATCCCAATGCACCTGTATTTCAAGGAGAAAGCAAAGACAATTCACTTGAGATAGATGAGTTAGTGAATTTTTATAAAAGTAAATCAACACCTAAAATGCCGATAAAAGTTTTAGAATTATAAATGTTTAGATAGTTAAGTTAAAAGCTTAGCTATCTTTTTTATTTGATTTAATAATGTATAAATTGATATAATTTTACTATAATTAGGAATTAATACATTTTAATATAAAAATCTGAGGAGAAGTTTAATGGGGAGAAATTTTGAATTTTTAAAAGGTAAGAAGCAGTTTGATGGATTTAGGGCACAATGCTTCGAAGCTGAAAAGAGTATTATTGTAAGTCCAGCTACTTGTGCAATTTTATCAAGAAGAGCTTTAGAACTTGCTGTTAAATGGGTTTATGGTAATGATTCAGAGTTAGTTTTACCATACCAAGATAGTATAAGTTCATTAATTCATAATGAAAGTTTTCGTGAGCTTATTGATTCAAGTATGTTTAATATTTTAAAGTACATAATAAAGCTTGGAAATGTAGCTGTTCATACTAATAAACCTATTAGTAGAGAGGAAGCTATACTATCATTACACAATTTACATCAATTTGTTAGTTGGATAGATTATTGCTATGCAGATAATTATACTGCTACTAATTTTGATGAAAGTTTACTTCATGAAGGTGACAATAAAAGAACTAGACCAGAGGAACTTAATAATCTTTATGAAAAATTAAGCTCTAAGGATAGAAAGCTTGAAGAAGTAATTGATGAAAATAAAGAGAAAAGAAAACTTGGAACTGAGAAGAGAAAAGAGAATACAGCAAATAATACTTTTAAAGTGGATAAGATAAGTGAAGCTGAAACTAGAAAAAGGTATATTGATGTAGAGTTAAAATTATCTGGGTGGACTTTTGGTAAGGATATTCAAATAGAAGTAGAAGTAAATGGAATGCCAAATGAATCAGGATTAGGATATGTTGACTATGTTCTTTATGGAGATAATGGAAAACCTTTAGCTGTGGTTGAAGCTAAGAGGACAAGCGTTGATGAAAAGAAGGGGCAACAACAAGCTAAACTTTATGCTGATTGTTTAGAAAAACAGTATAATCAAAGACCAGTAATATTCTTAACTAATGGATTTAGATATTATATATGGGATGACTGTGGAGATAGAGAAGTATTTGGATTCTATAAAAAATCAGAACTTCAATTGATGATAGATAGAAGAACATCTAAGAAAAGTTTAAAAGATATAAAGATTAGTGATGAAATATCAAATAGATATTATCAAAAGGAAGCAATTACTTCAGTAGCAGAAGCTTTTGAAAGAAATCAAAGAACAGCTCTATTAGTTTGTGCAACTGGAACAGGTAAAACAAGGACTGCTATTTCTATAGTTGATGTTTTATCAAGACATAACTGGGTAAAAAATGTTTTATTCTTAGCAGATAGAAAAGCGCTAGTTAAACAAGCTAAGAAAAACTTCTCTAAACTATTACCTAATCTATCACTATGTGATTTATTAGATAGTAGAGATAATCCAGAAGAATCAAGAATGGTTTTTTCAACTTATCCTACAATGATGAATGCCATAGACGATACTAAATCTAAAGATGGAGATAGACTATTTACTCCAGGGCATTTTGATTTAATAATAATTGATGAATCACATAGAAGTATTTATAAGAAATATAAATCAGTATTTGATTATTTTGATGCTTATTTAATAGGATTAACTGCTACTCCAAGAGATGAGATAGATAAAAATACTTATGATATATTCAATCTTGAAAAAGGAGTACCGACTTATGCATATGAGTATGAAAAGGCTGTAGAAGATAGGTATTTAGTTGATTATAGAACTATTGAAATTAAATCTAAAATTCTTGAAGGTGGAATTAAGTATGATGACTTAAGCCAAGAAGAAAAAGAAGAGTATGAAATGATGTTTGATGATGATGAAAATATTGGAGATGAAATAAGTAGTTCTGCTATAAATCAATGGTTATTCAATACTGATACAATAGACTTAGTTTTAAATAAACTTATGACTGATGGCTTGAAAATTGAAGGTGGAGAAAAACTTGGTAAAACAATAATTTTTGCTAAGAATTCTAGACATGCTAAATCTATAGTTGAAAGATTTAATAAGCTTTATCCAGAGTATGGGGGAACATTTGCAAGAGTTGTAGAACATAAAACTCCTTATGTTGAAAATATAATAGATGATTTTTCAGATAAATATAAAATGCCACAAATAGCTGTTTCAGTAGATATGCTTGATACAGGAATAGATATACCAGAGATATTAAATCTTGTATTCTTCAAAAAAGTAAGAAGTAAAACTAAGTTCTGGCAGATGATAGGTAGGGGAACTAGATTGTGTCCTGACTTACTTGGAATAGGTTTTGATAAAGAAGAGTTCTTAATATTTGATTTCTGTAATAACTTTGAATTCTTTAGAGTTAATCCTAAAGGTTTTGAAGGTAATAAAGTAGAAAGTCTTACAGAAAGATTATTTAATGTAAAAGTTGATATAGTTAAAGAACTTCAAGATATAAAATATCAAGATGATGAAAAGTATGTTAATTATAGAAATGAATTGTTAGGAGAATTAATAAAATCTGTACAAGCGTTAAATGATGAAAGTTATTTAGTTAGAATGAACATAGGTGTTGTTCATAAGTATAAAGATGAGAAGGCTTGGAATGCTATTGGTGCCATAGAGCAAAATGAGATTAAAAAACATATATCTCCAATAATTAAATCTATAAATGATGATGAACTAGCTAAAAGATTTGATTTACTTATATATGTGATTCAGTTAGCTAACTTACAAAATATTGTTTTCAAGAAGGGTATAAAGTCAGTAATGGAAACAGCTGATAAGTTATCTAAGTTAGGAACAATACCAGAGATAAAAGAAAAGAAAGCTATTATAGAAAGAATAGTAGAGCCTGAATTCTGGGAATGTGCCGATATATTTGATATGGAGAATGTGAGAGAGGCTTTAAGAGATTTAATAAAGTATTTAGAAAAAAGCACTCAAGGAATATATTACACAGAATTTAGTGATTCAATAATATCAGAAGAAAGCCACTCATCAATGTACAATGTTAATGACCTTAAAAGTTATAGAAAGAAAGTTGAATTTTATCTAAAAGAACATAAAGATGAGTTAGCTATATACAAACTTAGAAACAATAAAAAATTAACTGAGCAAGATATACAAACATTAGAAAAAGTTCTATTTAATGAACTTGGAAGCAAAGAAGAATATGAAAAAGAATATGGAAAAACACCAGTAACTCAATTAGTAAGAAAAATACTAGGATTAGATAGAAATGCTGCTAATGAAGCTTTCTCAGAATTCTTAAATAATAAAAGTTTCAATAGTTCACAAATACACTTTGTTAAGCTTATTGTTGATTATATTGTTAAGAATGGATTTATAGAAGATAATAAGATTTTAACAGAAGATCCATTCAGAAGTGTTGGGAGTATAATAGATTTATTCCCGAATAATGTTAGTGAAAGAGCAAAACTTATAAAAACTATAAACGAAATAAGAGAAAATACATTATAGTTTTATGAATTAAATAGAAAAATTGTATTTTTAATTTAAAAGGTGCTGTTTTAATTAAGTGTTGACTAGTGATATATTTGTGAAAATTGATTATAATATAAGTATAACGACTTTAGGTGGAGTATCTATGAGCAATGTTTCAGAATTATTAGCACAGGCAAAATAATTACTGAAGCAGGAGCAAGAGGAACTATTATCCTAGTTAGAGGAATTTGTAATCTTAAGCTCTAAAGCTAATCAGATAACTAAAGAAGTAAAAGAAATGAGGTTTTCTAAAGGTAGAGTTTGTTGTCACTGAAATGGGAAAAATAATGGTGTTCAAAGATATCTATGTAGAGATTACAACAAAAGCTTTTCAGATCTTACAAGTTTAGCAACGTATAGAAGAAAAAAGGGATTAGATAAATGACTTAAGTATTCAATATGTACACTTAATGGCTACCTTATAAGAAAATGTGCTGAAACAGTGGGAATTAATATTGTTACAAGTTTCTTTTGGAGGCACAAGCTTAAATTGGATTAGTGATTTTATTGGAGTAGGCTTAGTTGATGGTGTTGTAGAAGCTGATTAAGTATTCTTCTTCTACTCATATAAAGCTACTAAGTCATCAAATATTACAAGACCATCTCGTAAAATAGGTAATAGGTTAAGAAGAGGTGGACTAGTAATGAACAAGTGTGTATTGCAACTGATTTTGATAGGCAAGATAATTTTATTATAGAATTACTTTGTGTAGGTAGAATGACTTCTGAGTAGTTGAAAAAACTTTACGATAACCGTATAGAAAATGAAACTATTCTATGCACAGATTATCACAAAAGTTATATTCAATTTTCGACAGATATTAGATTGGAGTATAAGCAAATTAGAATAGGAAGATATAAAGAGGATATATACCATATTCAACATATAAATAGCCTACACTCCAATTTAAAAGGTTGGATGAGAAGGTTTAATTGGGTTGCAACAAAATACTTAAGCAACTATATGAAATAGCATAAATGGATGGGCACTTTTAGATATAAGAAAGAGATAATTATAACTAAAAAATTGTTAGTTAATAGCATATCTCCCATAAATATACGAGAGTAAATGAATTATGATTAACTATTAATACAATAAGGAATTTTTTAAATAGTTTCTTTTAAAATGGATTTATTTACTCTATTAATATATATTGTATAATTTATTTATAAGCTATAACTTAATTTATAAGGGGGAACTATAAGATTAACTTATGAAGATTTAAAAAAATGAAATAGTATAAAGTTTAGAAAACAATAGAAATTAGGTTCTATCCACCTCATCAAATAATATTGTATCATCAAGGTCTATGAGTATAATAAATATAGGATTGTATATATTTTCTCTATAAGACAAAATCTATACATATCTGAAATGATAGCTGAACAAATTGGATTTATGTAATACAAGAAAAAAGCTTTGCACTGATTGAATTAAAATATTTATTTACATCACAAATTTAATAAAAATGTGAGAAAAGAGTGGAGAAGGTGCATTGTCCACTCTTTTTGAGTTCAATATCAACATTTATTTAAAACAGAGCCATTTAAAAAAATAATAAATAATGAAGAAATTAAAATTTATATAGAAATTAATATTAAAACTAATGAAAAATAAAAAAATAAATTTACGATAAAACATAAGAAGAAAACAGTTTATTGTTAAAATATTAAATTTAATAATTTTATATAGATAATATTTATGGGTTTTGATATGTATTTAAAATTTATAAAAATTATTTTATAAAATTAGAAATAAAAAAACATAGAATTATATAGTAAATTATAATAAAATGGAGAGAATGGTGTTTTTATATTTAAATATATATTTGGAAAATTAGGTTAAATTACTATAAATTGCTGATGATATACATTGAAATAAAGACATATAGAAATTAGATATATTATATTTGAGAGAGGGAATAAAATGCACAGTTTATTTTTAGAAGAAAATTATTTAGAAGCTATATATATAGTATCATTAAGAAAAAAAGATGTTAGAAATGTGGATATTACAAAAGAAATGAAAATTGCTAAGTCGTCAGTTGCAGCAGCTATTCAAAGGTTAGTTGAAAGAGGATATATAACTTATGAAGAAGATAAAATAGTAAGATTTACACAGTCAGGTTTGAAAATAGCAAAAAAAATTTACAGAAAACATGTATTTCTTGCAAAAATATTGAAACATATTGGAATAGATGAAGAAACTGCTGAAAAAGAAGCATGTAAAATAGAGCATATTATATCTGATGATAGTTTTGAAAAAATAAATAATTATTTTAAAAAAGAAATTAATACCTTAAACCTATAGAAAGACAAAATTTAGTCCTTCTATAGGTTTTTTGATTATAAAGAAAGTATTTAAAATTTTAAGGATAACTTATTTATTAGCAATATTAATGTGTTTATGTATTATAAAGAAAAGTATAAATTAATAGATTATTATTTTTAAAATAAATGATATTGAAAATCTTTATCAAAAATGATACACTAAAAAATATAAAAGTAAGGACTATAGAACTTACTTTTATATAAATTGGAGAGGGAGATGTTATATGGTAAAAAATAATTTTGAGAATGGATATGATAAAAATATAAAAAAAATAACTCACGTAGTTTCAGAAAAAATGGAATTGATAAAATTAGCTACTTTTCTAGCAACTAAAAATAAAATACATAATGATTTTATTATATATGAAAATAATTTTGATATTTATCTTGGTTTAGGTGTTTTAACTAAAATAGATGTTAAGAAAGATAAATTTATTATTAATTCTTCAGAATCAAAAGAAGTAAAGTGCAATGAGTTAACTAAAGAATTAAAAAATATTTTAAAGGGAATATCCGATGAAGATTGGAATGCATATGGATTAATTGATTTTGATTATGCAAAATACATATATATGAATAAAAATAACTTAGATAATAAAAATTTAATTGAAATTATTTTTCCGCAAATTGATATAAATATAAAAAATACAGGTGATATTTTAATAAAAGCTAAGAATGAAAAAGATTTATCAGTTATTGAGAAATTAATATATGAATTTAAGGCTGTTAAAAATGAATATGAGATGACAGATGGTTCTGATGATATTATTAATTTTGGTAAAGATAAATATAAAGAAATCGTTAGTCAAGCTGTAAATGACATTAACAATGGTGAATATGAAAAAGTAATTCTGTCCAGAAAAATACCATTAAATAAAAGAGTAGACATGTACCAAAGTTATTTGTACGGACGTCAAAAAAATACTCCTGCAAGATCTTATTATATAAAAGTTGATGGAAGAGAAATTATAGGTTTTAGTCCTGAAACTGTAGTAGAAGTAGATAGAGAGAAAAATGTATATACTTTTCCACTTGCAGGAACAAGGGCATTATGTAAAAACTTAGAAGAGAGAAAAAGGTTAAAGAAGGAATTATTAACAGATACAAAAGAAATTGCAGAACATGCTATTTCTGTTAAATTAGCTTTTGAAGAACTTGAAAATTGTTGTGAAAAAGATAGTGTTGAGATTATAAAGTTTATGGATGTTATAGAAAGAGGAACTGTACAACATCTAGCATCAAGATTAAAAGGAAGACTTAAAGAAAATTTAAATGAATGGGATGCTTTAACTTCTTTATTTCCAGCTGTTACAGCAACTGGAATACCTAAAAAAGAAAGTATAGAAGCAATTTCCAGAATGGAAGAAAATGATAGAGAATTATATAGTGGGGGAGTATTTAAACTTAACAACTTTGGAGAACTTGATGTCGCATTAGTATTAAGAAGTGCTTTTCAGAATAATAAGGAAAGTTGGCTTAGAGTTGGAGCTGGTATTGTAAGTATGTCAAATCCAGAAAGAGAATTAGAAGAAACGAAAGAAAAGATAAGTAGTGTTTTAAATCAGATTATTTATGAAGAAGATTGATGTTAATTTATTTAATAAAAAAGTAAAGGTGGTGAATGGATGCACTATGTTTTTAAAAATAAAAGTGATTATTTAAAATGTAGGCGTTTTTTAGATGAATATAAAGTAGATTATTTAAATTTAAAAATTTCAAATTACTATTTAATTAACGTATTTGATGAAACCTTAAAAGAGTGGATAGAGAATAAGGAATTAACATTTAAAAGTACTGAAAGTATATCTTTGGAAAACGGTTATTTAGCTACGAAAAATTATAAAGAAAAAAGTATAATAAAAGTTAATGATATTGAGATAGGTAATGGTAGACCTGTCTTTATAGCAGGGCCATGTTCTGTTGAGAAAGAAGATACTTTACGAGAAATAGCAATTAAGGTAAAGGAAAGTGGAGCAGATGTATTAAGAGGAGGTGCATTTAAACCTAGAACGTCACCTTATGAATTTCAAGGACTCGGCAAAGAAGGTGTAGACATTCTTTATAAAATAGGAAAGGAACTAGATATGCCTGTAATAACAGAGATTTTAGATGTTAGAGATTTGGATTATATGATAGATAAGGTTGATATTTTACAGGTAGGAACAAGGAATATGTATAATTATCCATTAATTAAAGAGCTTGGGAAAGTAGACAAACCTATATTATTAAAAAGAGGTCTTAGTGCGAGTGTTAATGAGTTCTTATTAAGCGCAGAATATATTATGCTTGAAGGAAATGAAAAGGTTATTCTTTGTGAAAGAGGGATAAGAAATTATGATACATCTACTCGAAATATAATGGATATTGCAACAATAGCTCTTTTGAAAGAATTAAGTCATTTACCAATAATTTCAGATCCAAGTCATGCAACAGGAAAAAGAACATTAATATCTCCTATGGTTGATTCTTCAATTTCAGCTGGTGCAGATGGTGTTATTATAGAAACTTGTAATAATCCTGATGCTGCATGGAGTGATGGGAAACAAAGTATTTGTCCAAAAGAACTTCAATCTATAATAAATAGACATAAAAAAATTTAAATAAGTGAGGAAATAATTATGGAGAAATGGTTTGAAGTAATAAATAAAGATATTAAATGTGAAAATATAAAATTGATTTTATTTCCATATGCAGGAGGTGGGGTATCAATTTTTAGAAATTGGAAAGAGTTCTTTAAAGACATAAAACTTTATGCAGCACAGTATCCAGGAAGAGAAAATAGAATGTCAGAAACTCCTATTAATGAATTTAATACTCTTTTAGAAAAAATATTTGAAGAATTTAAAGTAATAATATCGGATAATAAACCTTATTATCTATTTGGTCATAGTTTTGGAACTAAAATTGTTTATGAACTTACATTAAAAATTATTTCAAAGGGTTTACCTCAGCCTAAAGGAATAATAGTTTCAGCGGGAAGAGCACCTTGCTATAAAGAAAAAAAACCAATTTATAATTTAGAGGATAGAGAATTTATAAAAGAAATTAATAGATTTTCAGGAACACCAATTGAAATAATAGAAAATATTGAAATTATGAGTTTGTTTATTCCAATGCTTAGAGCGGATTTCATAATCGATGAAACATATGTAAATGAGAATATAACAAAATTGGATATTCCAATACATGGATTTATGGGTACTGAAGATAAAGAGCTTACTATAAAGGAATTTAAGAAATGGAAAGATTACACCAATAAGGAGTTTACTTATACATATATTGAAGGTGGTCATATGTTTATTAATACAAATACAGAAAAGGTAACTAATGAAATTAATAAATTAATTAGAGGAAAATAAATGATAAAAACATATAGATTTACTAATTTTAAAAGATTTGATTTTAATGATGTTATTAAGCAGACATGTGATAATAAAGTAGTTCTTATAATTGCTAACATAACAATATTGAGAGATGAAAATATTATAGAAACTTATTTAAGTAGTGAGCAAATTCGGGAAAAGAATAATTATTATAAACAGATGGATCGCAATAACTATCTTTTATCACATGGAATTATAAATAGAATATTTTCAAGTATTTTAAGAGTTGAAGGGAAGGATGTAGTATGGAATTATACGAATTATAAAAAACCATATATTAAAAATAAGATGGGAATAAAGTTTAATATATCTCATACTAAAGGAGCGATAGCAATTGCATTATCGATAAATGATGTAGGGGTAGATATAGAATATATGGAAAAAAACTTTAACTATAAAGATATTGTAAATTATTCATTTAACAAAAATGAAAAAATAAATACGGTTATAGATTTTTATAAGTATTGGGTAGCAAAAGAGGCTTATCTAAAATACAAAGGAATAGGTTTGATTCAGGATTTAAGATCTATAGAAATTATTGAGATTACTAATAATAGGGGGATATTAAAAGACAAGAATAAGACTAAAACTTTTGAAATTAAAGAAATTAATGATGATTATTCGGTAGCTATATGCTTTTAATGGAGGAAAATTATGAATTTTAAAATAAGAGAACAGTTAGAAAAGTATTATGATGAAAATATATGGGAACATATTACATTGGGGGAAGCTTTAGAGAGGTGGAGTGAAAAATATAAGAATAAAATTGCAGTTATAGATGAAGATATTGAGTTAACTTACAAAAAATTAAATGAAGAAGTAGATCATTATGCAGAAGGGTTGCTGAATAATGGAATTAATAAAGGGGACAAAGTCTTGTTACAATTACCTAATTGTGCAGAATTTATTATTATTTCATTTGCTCTTTTTAAAGTTGGAGCTATTCCAATTATGGGACTTCCAGCTCATAGGAAAAGAGAAATAAAAGGAATATTAGAAAAGTCAGAAGCTAAGGCTTATATTGCTAAAGATAAATATTTGGGGTTTTCTTATATAGATATGATTAGAGAAATACAAAACGAAATTGATAAAAAAATAAACGTATTCATACTAGGAGAAAAAGAAGAGTATAAGAGTTTTTATAATTTAAGGTGGGGAAATAGAATTTCTGACAGTAAAAAGAATAAAGCGAGTTACAAAGATATTGGGTTATTATTATTATCAGGTGGAACAACTGGAATTCCTAAATTAATACCAAGAAGACATACAGATTATTTATATGTAGCAAAAGAGTGTGGGAAAATATGTAAAATGAATAAAGATACAGTTTATCTAGTATCTTTACCTATAGCTCATAACTTTCCTTTAGGATGTCCTGGAGTTATAGGCACATTAATATATGGTGGAAGAGTTGTTATTTGTCCAACTACAAGTCCTGATGAAATTATACCTCTTATTGAAGATGAAGAAGTTACAATTACAGGGCTAGTTCCTGCTATGGCAAATATGTGTATGGAATTTTTAAAAATAGAGGAATATGACCTATCCTCACTAAAAGTTTTACAGGTAGGTGGATCTGTTTTAGATTCAATTACAGCTGAAAGAATAAAAAATGTTTTTAATTGTAAATTACAACAAATTTTTGGGATAGCAGAAGGACTAATATGTTGTACTGACCTAGAGGATGATATAGATATAATATATAAAACACAAGGTAAACCAATTAGTAAATATGATGAAATTAAAATTATTGATGATAATGGAGAAGAAGTTCCAGATGGAGAATATGGAGAGTTAATTGTTAGAGGTCCATATACTATTTATGGTTATTATAATTTGAAAGAAGTGAATGTAAATTGTGTTACTGAAGACTGTTACTTTAAAACAGGGGATAAAGCAAAGAAGTTGAAAAATGGTAATTATCAGATTGTTGGAAGATTAAAAGAGATGATTAATAGAGCTGGAGAAAAAATAATACCTTCTGAAATAGAAGAGGTTTTACTAAAACATAAAGATATTATAGAAGTACAAGTAGTAGGAGTTCCTGATGAAATATTAGGAGAGAAAATAGGAGTATTTATAATAAAAAGAAATGAAGAAATTAATTTAGATGAAATAAGAGATTACCTTAAGAAAAATGGCTTAGCACATTTTAAAATGCCTGATATAGTAAAATATGTTGAAAGTTGGCCGCTTACAAGTGTTGGGAAAATAGATAAGAGTAGGTTAATAGAGTTAGTTTTGTAAAATAAGGAGGTCAGTTAGAATGGATGAAAAAATATTAAGAGAAAAAGCTATAGATAATATAAAAAAGGCTATAAAAGAAGAATTAAATATTTCTATAGACATAAGAGATAATCTTATCCAAAAAGGTTTAAGTTCAATTCAGGTAATGAAAATATCAGGAGGGTTAAGAAAACTTGGATTTATCATACCTTTTGCGAAATTAATGGAAAGTCCTACAATAGAAAAATGGGAGGATTTAATTGAAAATACACCAATAAAGGTAAATAAAAAAAGGTTATCAAAAGAAGAAAATTTATATGATGAATTTCCGCTAACTGATATTCAATATGCTTATTTAATTGGTAGAGAAGATAATCAAGTACTTGGTGGTATTGGTTGTCATGCTTATTTAGAGATAGATGGTGCAAATATAAAAGTAGATAAACTTAAAAGTTCATGGAATAAATTACAATATTTTAATCCTATGTTAAGAGTTAAGTTTAATGATAATGGTACGCAACAAATAATGAAAGTTCCATTTTCAGAAGATATAAGTGTATATGATTTTAGGTTATTTAAAGAGAATGAATTAGAAAATAGACTTTTAGAAATTAGAAAAAAGTTATCTCATAGAAAGTTAAAGGTTAAAGAAGGAGAAGTTGCAGGACTTAATATTGCAATATTACCTGAAAATAAGTATAGAATATTTTTAGATGTTGACTTACTTGTTGCCGATGTAATGAGTTTGAATATTTTAATTGATGAATTATCTAAGATATATAATGATGAACTAATCTTAGAATCATCTGATTATACCTTTAAAGATTATTTAAAGAATAGAAAATTTGATGAACAAACTATGAAAGAGGATGAGGAATTCTGGAAAAATAAGGTTTTAACATTTCCAAAAGAGTCACCTAATTTGCCATTAAAGAAAAAAGCAGAACTAATAGATAAAACAATATTTTCGAGAAGAAGAAAGGTATTAGATAAATTTTCATGGAAAATTATGAAAGAAAAAGCTGCAAAATATAAGGTTACTCCTTCAATGGTGCTTCTAACTTGCTATTCCATGATTATTGAAAGATGGATAAATCAAGATAAATTTGTAATTAATATTCCTTTATTTAATCGAGAAACTGAAAATGCAAATATAAAAAATATGATAGCTGATTTTACAAGTTTATTATTGGTTGAGTGTGAACGAAAAGAAAATGAAACATTACTTGAAAAAATAAGAACTATATCTAGAACATTTTTAGAAAATGTTTCGCATAGTTCTTACTCAGGAGTAAAAGTACAAAGAGATATTTATAAGGAAGTAGGTAAAAATATAAATATTGCACCTATAGTATTTGCATGTAATATTGATTATCCATTAGAAACTGAAAAATCTAAAAAAGTACTTGGAGAAATCACATATATGATTTCACAGACACCGCAGGTTTGGCTTGATTTTCAAACTTATGTGGTAAATGGAGAACTTATATTGTGTTGGGATGTAGTAGATGAATTATATCATGAAGGAATGATTGATGATATGTTTGATGCTTTCTATGAACTATTATATCGTTTAATTGAGAATGATAATTGGGATAAAGTATATGATGTATTAACTGAAAGTCAAAAGGAAGTTAGGGAAAAAGATTTTAAAAATATTTTACCTTTAGAATATCCTAAAAAAACATTATACAATGACTTTATTGAAATGGTAAATAAATATCCCGACAATATTGCAATTATAGATACGGAAATAGAACGAAAGATAACATATAAAGAAGTATATGATATGGCGCTATTAATTGCCTCTAAATTGATATCAAATGGAGTGAATAAAGGAGATTATGTTGGTATTACTTTACATAGAGGATATAAACAAATTATTGGAATACTTGCAATCTTATTTTCAGGAGCTGCATATGTACCTATAGGAATTAATCAACCGAAAGGAAGAAGAAATAAAATTTATAAACAAATAGGTATTAAACATGTCTTAAGTGATGAAAATGTAATAAAAAGTTTATCGCTTTATGAAGATAAAATAATGTTAGTTGACATTGATGATTTAGAAAATATAAAGAGTATAAAATACCCTGTAGAAATAAGTTGTTTTGATACAGCATATGTAATTATGACATCAGGAACTACAGGAATTCCCAAAGGAGTAGAAATTGCTCATAATAGTGTTATAAATACGATAATAGATATAAATAAAAAATATAATATATGCAGTAATGATACTATTATTATGGTTTCAGCTATTGATTTTGATTTATCTGTGTATGATATATTTGGATTATTGTCAGTAGGAGGGACAGTTATAACATTAAATGATCATAACTTTAAAGATCCTGATGTTTGGATAAAACTAATAGAAAAATATGATGTTACCTTATGGAATTCTGTTCCTATTATTTTTGATATGCTTATTACTATGGCAGAAGGAAAAGATATATATCTTCCAATTAAGACGGTATTACTTTCTGGGGATTGGATAGCAACAACATTGCCAGGAAGATTTTATAGTAGAAGTAAAAACTCTATAGTGGTAGGGATGGGTGGAGCAACAGAAGCATCTATTTGGTCAAACTATATTAATATACCGAAAGAGATACCTAATGATTGGATTTCTGTTCCATATGGAAGTGCGTTGAAAAATCAAGTTTATAGAGTAATAGATGATTTAGGAAGGGTTTGTCCAAATTATGTAAAGGGAGAACTTATAATAGGTGGAGTAGGTGTTGCTAAAGGATATATAGGTGATAAAAAATTAACTAAAAATAAATTCATACAAATTGATGGTATTAAGTGGTATAAAACAGGGGATATGGGGAGAACTTGGAATGATGGAACAATTGAATTTTTAGGAAGAGTTGACAATCAAGTTAAGATAAAAGGTCACAGAATAGAGCTTGGAGAGATAGAAGACTCTATTTTAAAAAATCCTAATGTTAAGAATGTAATTGTAGAAGTTTTAAAAATTGGTGCAAATGAACAATTAACTGCTTTTATTGAACCTAATTTAAATGATAATGGAAAATTATCAGAGTCTAGTAATATATTAAAAGAAGAGATTATCAATACGAAAGTTAAATATGAAAATTATAGAACTTATTTGGAGAAAACAAATATATTTGTAATAAGTACTATATTAAGTATATTTAGTGAGATAGGTTTGTTTAAAGAAAATAATTGCTACACTTTTTCAGAGATTATTGAAATAGGTTGTATCAAAGTAGAATATGAAAAATTGATTTTACGTTGGCTATTAATTTTAGAAAAATATACAGTTATAAATTTTAATGAAGGTAAATACTCGTTAAATAAAGAAAGTGAGATATTAAATAATATTTTACAAGAAGATACTAGAGAGATTTATAATTTAGGGTTATTAAAATCTGAAATATTAAATATATTACAAGGGAAAAAAGATGCTATTGATGTATTTTTCAATAAAGATTTTAAATTAAGTCCTATAGATTTTTTAAGAACTTTAAAAAATTATGATAAAAATATTCAAAGAATTATGGAAATAGTAGGAAAATTATTTAATAAACAAAAAGAAACATTGAGAATATTAGAGCTAGGTGGTAGAGATGCTAAGTTTACAAAGTCAATACTAGAAGAGATTGAACTAAAAGTTTCTCAATATATATATTGCGATAATTCACTATTTTTTAAAGATGAGTTTGAAAATATTGAATCTAAATATGATATTTTTGAATTTAAAAAGGTAAATTTAGAAGATAATCTTTCACAGGTTTTTAAAGAAAAACAATTTGACTTAGTGATACTTTATAATTCCTTACACCGTTTTAATGATATAGCTAAAAAGGTTAAGGAAATTAAGAATATTATAGTAGATGAAGGATTTATAATAGGAACTGAAATTAATGATAACTCTCTTTTGTGTGAAATAAATGCTGCAATACTTGAAAGAGGATTTGAAAATTTTGATTTAAGTAGACAAGAAGGAAATATCATTCCTAATCGAGAGTTTATAAAAAATATTTTTTGTGATAATAGAATAGAAGAGATTTATATTTCAGATTATGGAAAAATTGAAGAGACAGGTAATTTTCTATTTATTGGAAGGAAAGCAAAATGTTTATTTTCATCAGAAGATTTAAAGATATTACTAAAAGATAGAGTTCCCGAATATATGATTCCTCATGAATTCATAGAAATTGAACAAATTCCTTTAAATAAAAATGGAAAAGTAGATAGAAAAAAACTTAAAGAATTAATTGTTAACAATGAATACAAGTATAAAACATTAGAATATGAAGATCAAATGGAAGTTAGTGATGAAACTACAAAAATTTTGATTGAAATATGGAAAGAAATATTATTAAAAGACGAAATTAGTTTAAACTCAAACTATTTTTATGTAGGTGGAGATTCATTGATGGCAACAAAGTTGATAGCTAAAGTAAAAGAAAAATTAAATATTGAAATTTCTATAGGAGATGTATTTAGTCATCCTGTATTAAAAGAGTTAGCTAGTTTTATAGACGAGAATAAGGAGATTAACTGTTTAAACACTGAAGAGGGTTTACAATTAGATTTTAAAAATAAATATGAACCATTCAACTTAACTGATGTACAATTTGCATATTGGATTGGAAGAAGTGGAGCATATTCTTTAGGTTCGGTTTCGACTCACTGTTATTTTGAACTAGATTGTTTTGAAGTAAAGGTAGAAAGACTACAAAAGATTATCAATAATATGATAAGGGAACATGATATGCTTAGAGCTATTATTTTAAAAAATGGAAAACAGCAAATATTAAATAATGTTCCACCATTTATATTAATTATTAATGACATTTCATCTTTTGAAAAAGATGAGCAAAAAGTGGTATTAATGGGAATTAGAGAAGAGATGTCTCATGAAATTTTAAAGACTGATAAGTGGCCATTATTTAAATTCAAGGTAAGTATTTTGAGTGACAATAAACTAAGATTGCATATAAGTTTTGATAATATTATTTTGGATGGATGGAGTATGTTTCATATTTTAGGTGAATTAAAAGAAAGATATGATAATGAAAACTTTATTTTGAAAAATCCAGGAGTTTCATTTAGAGATTATGTTTTAACTCTTGAGAAGATGAAAAAATCTTCAAAATATGAAGAAGATAAAAACTATTGGCTAAGCAGAATAGATGATTTTTTAGAAGCTCCTAAATTTGAATTTATAAAATCAGAATATGAAATAAAAAATCAGATTTTTAAGAGAAGAGAAAAAATTATTGAATGTGCTAAATGGGAGAAATTGAAAAAAGTAGCAAGGGAGAATAATATTACTCCTACAATATTTTTGATTACTATATTTTCAGAAGTTTTACGAAAATATAGTTTAAACAAAGAATTTGTGTTAAATATCACACAATTTAGTAGAGAACAAATTCATCCTAAAATTAATGATATTGTCGGAGACTTTACAACTTTAACTTTTTTAGAGGTTAAGAATACTAAGGATAATACCCTAATTAGTAAGGCTAAAAGTTTGCAAAAACAATTAACAGAAGATATTAACCATAGATTATATAGTGCTGTAGAGTTTGGAAGAGAATTAAGACTGAAAAGAAATAATGAAAAAGGATCTTTAATGCCGATAGTATTTACAAGTGGATTAGGTTTGGATCAGAAGAGAAAGGACAGTTGGATAGGAGAGCTTGTTTATAATATTTCTCAAACTCCGCAAGTTTGGCTTGATCATCAAGTGGTTGAGGAAGCTGGGAATCTTAAGATAATATGGGATTCAGTTGATGAAATATTTCCAGAAGGTTTATTAGATGAGATGTTTAGCGATTATATTGAGTTATTTGAAATAGTTTTTAATGCTAATACTAGTCTTAATATTAACACAAGTATTTTCTTTGAAAATAGTAAATATAGAATTAAATCTGAAGTTGGTACTAATAATACACATTATTCTAAGATTGATTCTATAGATAAAACTATTAATGAAAATGAGTCAGAAGAAGATTACTATGAGAATACATCTATAGAGGTTATTGAAATATTGCAGAAAGTTTTAAATATTGAAAGTATAAAATTTGAAGATGATTTTTTTAAGTTGGGAGGAAACTCTTTAAATGCTGTTCAATTTATAAATTTAATTAATAATAAGTATGGTATTAATATATCTATGCTTTTAATAGCAGAGAACTCATTAGTATCAAAAATAGTTAAATTAGTTAGTGATGAGATAACTTCTAAAATGAAGAGTGGGAAAGATAAAGAAGAAGGATTTATATAGGGAGGTAAAAATATGACTGTAGAGGATATAATTTTGAAGTATCAGCAAAAGGGTGTTCATTTATATTTAAAAGATAAAAAATTATATTTTGATGCTCCAAAAGGAATAATTGATGAAAAGGCAAGAAAAGAAATAAGTGACTGGAAAAACGAAATAATTCATTATTTAAAATATAATGATTATGAAGTTGTAATAAATAAAGAAGGAATATATACCCCTTTTAAATTAACAGACATCCAAGCGGCTTATATGGTTGGTAGCAATGAATCATATAGTTATGGTGGAATTGGGTGTAAAATTTATTGTGAAATAAAATACCCCAAATTAGATTTAGTCAAGCTTCAAAATGCTTGGAATCAAGTAATTGATAATAATGATATGCTTCATGCAAAAATAAATATTAATGGAACACAACAAATACTTGATAATTATATATTACCTAAAATTAAGTTTTGGGAAATGGAGGATTCTAAAGAACGAATTATAGATGAACACTTGAAAAATATTAAGGAAAGATTATCAACTAAGAAATATGAAATTGGAGAATGGCCGTTATATGATTTAGAAGTAACCAACTTGAAAGATTCAAGTATTTTACATTTATCATTAGATATGATGATTGCTGATTTTATGAGTATTAAGATTATATTTGAAGAATTAGAATCATATTATTTTGAGGGGAAGGCTAAAGTTAATAAAGAACTATCATATAGAGATATTATTGTATATTATGAAAATAAAAAAATGAATCCTAATATTATAAACAAATATAATAAAGATGAAGAATATTGGAAAAATCGTATTAATAGTTTACCAGAAGCTCCTGTTCTTCCTATAAAAGAAAATAGTAATAAATTTTCTATAAAACAATACAATGAATTTATTAATAAAAAAAGAAAATTTGAGTTGGAAAAAATGTGCAAGGAATATGGTATAACTGTTTCAAGTTTTATTTTGGGAGTTTATACTGAGGTTTTAAGATATTGGTCTCAACAAAAGAATTTTTGTATTAATGTTACCATATCTGATAGAGAAGATATTCATCCAGAGGTTAAAACTACAATAGGAGATTTTACTGTTGTCAACATACTAGAAATATCGGATGAATATAAATTAAGTTTTATTGAGAGAGTAAAAAAGATACAATTACAATTATGGAATGATATGGAACATTCGTCATATTCAGGTGTTGAAGTTTTAAGAGAAATGTCAAGGGCTAGGAACAAGAAAGTTGTTATACCGTATGTATACACTAGTGCTCTTGGAATTCAGGATAATAATGAATTTGAAAAAATTAGTAAATATGGAGAACTTATATATAAAATTAGTCAGACACCACAAGTATTGATTGATTGTCAAGCTATACAATATAAAGATGGTATATTAGTAAATTGGGATGTTAGAGAAAATGATTTTCCAGATGGATTAATAGATTCTGCATTTGAAGTTTTTTCAAATATATTAAAAAATTTAGAAATTAGAAAGTTGATTAACGATAAAAATATTATTAATTTACCTAATAGCTTGAGAAAAAATAGAAATAAAATAAATGATACTTATAAAAATTTTGAAAGAAGAACTCTTGTTAAGGGATTTTGTGATAATGTTAAGAGTCGACCAGAAGCAGAGGCAATTTCTTTTAATGGAGTTTCATACTCTTATAGTGATCTTGCTGATTATGTTGTAACAGTTCAAAATGAATTAATAAAAAGAGGTTGTAAGCCTGGTGATATTGTAGCTATACACTTAAACAAAGGAATATGGCAAATAGCAGCTACATTAGGAGCTTTGATGGTTGGTGCTATTTATTTGCCAATAGATATAAATCAACCAATTTCTAGAATAGATAGAATATGTAGTGATTCAAAGGCGAGATTTGTTTTAACTTCACTAAATAATAGATTAGGCCAAAAAATATATTCAAATGAAATATGTAAAGTTTATATTGAAAATTTAAAGGTTTCGAAAGGACTTGAAATCAAGAAAGTGGGCTGCAATCCAGATGATATTGCCTATGTAATATATACATCAGGAAGTACAGGCAATCCTAAAGGGGTTGTAATTACTCATAAAGCTGCAATGAATACGATAAATGATATCATACAAAGGTTTAATATAACAGAAAAAGATAGAGTTATATGTATTTCTAATCTTGCATTTGATTTATCAGTTTTTGATATTTTTGGTATTTTAACTGCTGGAGGAACATTAATAATACCAAGTGATAATAAAAATGTATCAGAGTGGAATTATTTGTTAAAAAAAGAAAAAGTAACGATATGGAATACTGCTCCTGCACAAATGCAAATGATAACTTCTTATTTAGAATCAGAGAAGATTAATGGTTCAGATAGTCTTCGTGTTGTCATGTTATCTGGTGATTGGATACCATTATCTTTACCCAATGAAATAAAAAGTTTATTTAAGAATTCAAGAATAATTAGTTTGGGAGGAGCAACAGAAGCAAGTATATGGTCTATATTTCATGAAATAGATATAGATAATAATTATAAAAGAAGTATAACCTATGGAACTCCATTAGCCAATCAACAATTCTATGTGCTTGACTCTAATTTGAATGAGTGTCCTGATTGGGTAAGAGGAACTTTATATATAGGAGGAAAAGGATTAGCAAATGGATATCTTAATGATAGAGATTTAACAGCACAAAAATTTATTTTCCATAATAATTTAGGAAAAAGACTTTACAATACTGGTGATTGTGGAAGATATTATCCAAATGGGGATATTGAGTTTTTAGGAAGAGAAGATGGACAAGTAAAAATAAGAGGTAATCGAGTAGAATTAAATGAAATAGAAGCTATATTAAATACATTTCCCGGTATTGCTAACTCTACAGTTGTTATATCAGGTGAAAATGATGATATTATTGGAGCATTTATACAACCTGATATAAGTTCATATTGTAAGGAATCAAATGTTAATCAGAGGATAAGAACAAAAAATGAACTCTTATTTAAAAACAAAGAAAAATATGGAATAGTTAAGCAATTTAATGAATGGATTGAAGCATCTAATAATACTGCTATATTAGATATTTTAAAAACATTTCAAAGTATTGGTATATTTACAGACTTTAAAATATGGCATACAGAGAATGAGATTATAAATAAAATAGGAATTAAAAGTTCATACATATCTTTATTAAGACGTTGGTTAAAAGTACTTGAAAATGAGCGTATTATTGAAAAAAATGAAGAAGATGGATATAAAGCTATAATGTATGTAGATGGGAATGAAGCTGATAATGAATGGGCAAAATGGACAAAATTAGAAGAGAAGGTTCATTATAGTGAAGTTATGATGAAATATTTTTCGGAATCTAGAAAGAATCTGATTCCTTTATTGAGAGGAGAGATTGATCCTATTGAATTATTTTTTCCGGGAGGAAAATTTGATATTGCTTTAGAGGCATATAAATATAATAAAGTTAATTCTTTTATGAATAAAACTATAATTGATAATATTAAATTAATTTTGGATGATTTTATGAAAATAGATTCTAAAAATAAGTTTAAAATATTAGAAGTTGGAGCTGGAGTAGGGGGAGTTAGCCAAGAGTTAATAGAATCTATAAAAGAATATCCAGTTGAATATATGTTTACAGATATTTCTCAGTCATTTTTAAATTTTGCTCGTAGTAACTTTAAACAATATCCATGGGTTGAATTTCAATTGTATGATATAAACAGAAATTATTGGGATCAGAATATAAATTCATCCTCATATGATTTAATATTATGTAATAATGTGCTTCATAATGCAAGTGATTTATTACGTGTAATGAAACAGATTAAAGAAATGGTGAAACCTAATGGATATATTGTAATTTTAGAAGAAACAGAGAATAATTATACATTATTAACATCGGTTGAATTTTTAAATGGATTTAACAATGTAAAAGATTTTAGAAATGAAAATAATCAAGTTTTTTTGGATAAAAATCAGTGGGGAACAATTATAGAGAAAATAGGAGGAAATATTGTATCGATTTTACCAAAGATTAATGAATCTTTAAATGGATTTGGACAAACATTATTTGTTATACAAATTGAATCTAAAATAAAATCATTAAATGAAAATAAAATAAAATCATATTTGAAACAAAATCTACCTGAATATATGATTCCAAATCATATCGAAATATTAAAAGAGTTGCCTATAACTGTAAATGGGAAAATAGATAGAAAAGCTCTTATGAATAGAGTTAAAAGTGAAAAAGAAGAAGTACAAAATAAAACAGAAAAAATACAATTAAAAACTGATTTAGAGAAAAGAGTAGCAGAGATTTGGAAATTAATCTTAAAAAGAAGGGATATTTATGCAAATGAAAATTTCTATGAAATGGGAGGAGATTCTTTAGTTGCAGCTCAATTAGTTGCCCAGTTAAAAGAAAATATAGTTGAAGCAAAAGAGTGGCCTTGGGATAAGTTAATGGTTGCATTAATTGAATCACCTACAGTTGGAGGGTTGTGTAAAAGACTTATAGAAAAACAAAGTACAATGTCTTCAAAGAAAGAAAATAAGATGAGTGGATTAATTTACTTAAAAGAGGATCCAAATAGTTCAATAACTAGAGTATTAATACACGATGGAACAGGAACTATAAACCCTTATGATAAACTTATACCACTAATGAAAGAACTTGATGGTGATTTAGTAGCTATAATATGTGATAATACTGAAAAATATTTATCTATAAAATCAGATGAGTTAATTCAAACATTAGGAATAAAATATGCAAAAAAGTTAATAGAATCTAGCGAAAAAGATTTTGAACTAATAGGTTTTTGTATTGGAGGATTAATTGCTTTAGAAACGGCAAAAGTTTTATCTGAAAATGGAAAGAAAGTAACTAGGTTAATTAGTATAGATACAACTCCGAGTAAAAAAATGATATATAATGAATTACTTATGGAAAGAGCATTTGGGATGATTATAGGTTCAAATGTATATAGAGCAGGGCATATGGTAGAAGATTTTGAATTAAAAAAAGCTATTTTATCACTAGGTGAAAAATACGGATATGGATCTGTAATTTCAAACGAAGAATTATTAGTGATGAAAGAGGAATTCAATAATGTTATAAAGTGCTATGAGAAGTTAGCCTTGATAGATAAAAAAGAGCGTTTTAAGAAAATTTACAGCAATATCTATAAATATGGAGATAAAAATATTATTTATAATGAAGAACAGTTACCACCAATATATGAAGTTTTTTGTCATAGTTTTAAAGCTATGATATCTTATAATCCAGGAGTGTACTTTGGAAAAACTGTAATTTTAGATTGTAGTAATCAAAAAACAACTTTTTTACCAATTGATGATTGCGATAACGAACTTTTTTGGAAAAATGTTATTATAGGAGAATCTTCAAGAGTTAGGATAGAAGGAAATCATCTAACATGTTTGCAAGAATCATATGTAAAGAATGTGTTTCATTTATTATATAAGGAGATGTAATTATGAAAAGAAAGGTTGGCATTTTAGGTTACGGTGGTAAAGTAGGGCAAATAGTTGTTGATATTTTAAAAGAAAAGTATTTATTAAAATGTGGACAACGAAGTATATCAGAAGATATTTATATTAACTCAGATGACACAATAGAATATTGCAAAATTGATATATGTAATCATGAAATGTTAAAAGAGTTTTGTTTAGATTGTGATCTTTTAATTAATTGTACAGGACCATCATATTTTACATCATGTAAAATAGCTGAAGAAATTCAAAAATATGATATAAAATTTGTAGATATTTTTGGAGTTACTTTATTAAATAATAAAAAGGCTTTATCTAACTTAACAGGGGTTATAGGAGCAGGGAGTTTTCCAGGATTTTCAGCAATTTTAGTCTCATGGATAGCTGAGCGTTATGGAAAAAGTATTGAAAATTTATCTATTTATGCGGGAGGGAAAGAGCTTATAACAACAAATGCTTGTGTTGATGTTTTAATGAGTATGGTTGAAAATTTTGGTAAAACGGATAGATATATTTTTAATGGAAGCGTATCTATAAATGAAAGAAAACCAAATGAATCAAAGTTATTTAATATATTTGGTAGAAAAGCATATATTAATGAATATTTAACGGATGAGATATACAATGCTGGAATTAAATATGGAATTAAGGAATTACATTGGTATAATGTTCAAATAAATCCGTTATATAAAACAGTAATGGATAGAGCTGTGATGGATTTAGCTAAAATTAAATCAAAAGATGATATTTATCAAGTTGCGGAAAAAATAAAGATAGATTTAGAAAAAAGTAATTATAATTCAAATAATTGGTATAAATATTGGATTGAAATAACTATAAATAATGGATTTGGAAAATATTTAGAGAATATAGAGGTGGTGTGTAGTGATACATATAAAATTAATGGAATAATAGCAGCTATGTGTGTAGAGAGATTGTTAAATAATAAGTATCATAAAAATATTTATTGGGCATTTGATTTGTTGGATAGCGAAATAGTAATAAAAAACTTGGTTTCAAATGGAGCTATAACTGATATAAAAGTTGGTAATGAGAGTATAATGAATAAATTATTTACTGAAATAGAGGAGGGAGAGATTTGAATGATAAAGTAAAACTAAAAATTTTAGTTTGCGGAGTTGGTTTTGGTCAATTTTATCTGAAGGCACTGGAAAGATTAAAAGATGAATATGAATTAGTAGGTATTTTTTCTAGAGGTAGTGAAATTTCTAAAAGATATGCAAAAAAATATAAAGTACCATTATTAACAGACATAAGCGGTATAAGCAAAAATGATGTTGATGTAGCTTGTGTTGTAATTAATTCAACTCTTTTTGGAGGCAAGGGAAGTCATATAGTTGAAGATTTTTTAAAAAAAGGAATTAATGTTATCCAAGAACAACCTGTTCATATAGATGATTATATAAATTTTTTAAAACTTGCACAACTGCATAAGTGTAAATATAAATTAAACACTTTTTATCCTGATTTAAGAATAGTAGATAATTTAATAAAAATAGTTAAAAAACTAAATGATTATTCTGAATTAAGATATATTACAGCAGAATGTAGTGTTCATGTTTTATTTCCACTTATTGATATATTAGGAAGAGCATTAAATGGTATAAAACCTTGGAAATTCAAAAAAATATCTGATGTAAAAACAGACTCACCATTTTGTATTGTTTCAGGATATATTAATGATATTCCAATATGCATAAATATTCAAAATCAAATTGTATCTAAAAATCCTGATAATTATATGTTATTACTTCATAGAATTGGATTCACTACAAATTGTGGGAATTTGTTAATGACTGGAACCAATGGGGTTATTATATGGGAGCCTTGCATTGAAAAACAGACGAATGAAGAAGGTAAATTTGATTTAGAAGTACAAAATGAATTTTCAAAATTAAATACATTTGAAATTGTAAATAAACAAGAAAATATTACATTTTATGATATGATGCTAGGAGATTGGGTTAATGGATTAGTTAGTTCAGTTTTAGAATTTAAAGATGAAATAATAAAGGAAAAGGAAGTTGGTAATAATGAGCAATATTTAATTGCAGTAATACAAGCATGGCATGATCTGGCTATAGAAATAGGTAGACCAACTATAATTAATGAATATTATAAAAGTCCTTTAAGTTTGAAAGAATTAATGAAATTTTAACTATGTATAAGAAAATATTAGGAGGTAATTTATGTATAAAAATAAAGGATTAACAATAAAGAATATGGTAACAATTGGTGTTTTTAGTGCGATTTATTGTGTATTTTACATAATTGGAGGAATTCCATTTGGAATAAATCCGGTATTAACATTTTATCAAGCAATGGGCAGTGCTTTATTGTGTGGACCTGTATATATGCTTTTGGTGGCTAAAGTAGGGAAAAAATGGAGTGTTTTTATTTTGGGAATTGTTGTTGGAATTCTCCTATTTATTACAGGTATGCATTGGGCTATGGTATTAGGTTGTATTATTATGGGATTTATTGCAGACATAATAGCTAGAATTGGGAATTTTAAAAGTAAAAAAATGAATATTATTTCATATATGATATTTTCTCTTGGAGGAGTAGGAAGTTTTTTAGCATATTTTATAAATCCAAATGGATGGATTAGAGCAATGGTAGAGAAAGGTACGGATCAATCATATCTTGATACAATGAATGCGGTAGCTAAACCTTGGATGATTTATGTAATCATTATAGGAACACTTCTTGTTGCAGCTTTTAGCGCATGGGTTGGAAGTAAATTATTAAAAAAACAATTTGAAAAAGCTGGTATTGTAGACTAATGATATATTTTTCAAAAGAGGGATTAAGATTTGATCCTAGAATAAAAATTTTAATATTATTTATATGTGTAATTACCGCAACTATTACTCCATCTTTAGATTATGAATTAGAATTTGTATTGTTAATAGGTGTATTTGCAATAGTAAATAAAAAATGGAAGTATGCTCTAAAAACTATTGTTATATATGTATTTATATATTTTCTTTCAGTATGGACAATATATAATGCTCCAGGTTCGCTAAGAGGTATACTTATGGCATTCTTAGGTCTAGTTCACAAAGTTTATCCTTGTGCTATGATGTCTGGAATAGTTATATCAACAACAAAAGTTAGTGAATTTTTAGTAGCAATGAATAAAAGTCGTATACCACAGAAATTAATTATTCCAATAGCAGTAATGCTTCGATATTTACCATCGATACAAGAAGATTGGCATTACATTAAAGATGCAATGAAAATGAGGGGGATTTCACCATCATTAAAGGGATTTATAACTAGTCCTTCCATTACTGTTAATTGTATTTATGTCCCATTAATGATGGCTGCTTCAAAGGTGGCAGATGAACTAACAATTGCGTCTGTAACTAGAGGAATAGAAAATCCGAAACCTAGGACTTCTTTGATTCAAATTAAGATTAATAAAGTAGATATTTGTGCATTATTAATATTCGTATTATTTCTAATTTGGGGGATTTACTTGGGGAGGTGATTTGTTAAGTGATTGAATTTAAAAATATTTCATTTTCGTATTGTGGTCAGAAACAAGGAAGTCTTAAGGAGATAAATTTGCATATAAAAAAAGGAGAGTGTGTATTACTATGCGGAAGAAGTGGGTGTGGTAAAACTACAATTATTCGTTTAATCAATGGAGTGATTCCACATTTTTATACAGGGGATTTGGTAGGAGATATTTTAATAGAAGGAGAACATATATCAGAATTTCCAATGTATAAAATTGCAGAGTATGTTGGCTCTGTATTTCAAAATCCACGTACTCAATTTTTTAACATTGATACCGATAGTGAGATTGCTTTTGGACTTGAGAATATGGCATATGATTCTGAGAGAATAGCTAATATAGTAGAAAAAGTAGCTATAGATCTTGATATAGAAAAACTTAGAGGGAGAAGTATATTTAAATTATCAGGTGGTGAAAAACAAAAAATTGCTTTCGCATCTGTTTATGCAATGAATCCTGATATTTTTTTATTAGATGAACCTTCATCAAATTTGGATATGATATCTATAAAAAATTTACGTAAGAAATTAAAAAAACTAAAAGATAAAGGGAAAACAATTTTAATTGCAGAACATCGGATTTTTTATTTAATGGATTTGGTAGATAAGATTATATATTTAGAGGAAGGGAAAATAGCTAAAGTGTATTGTCCTAAAGAATTTAGAAAAATACCTTTAGAACAAAGAAAAGCTATGGGATTACGTTCTATTAATCTTTCAGAAGAAAATTTTAAATATAGAAACCTATTAAATGGAAAAAAAGATTTAAAAATTAATAACTTAACAGTATTTTATAAAAAAAGAGATATAATAAAGAATTGCTCTTTTCAAGTAGATAAAGGAGAAATTATTGCACTTACTGGGAACAATGGCGAAGGTAAAACCACTTTTTCACGTGTTTTATGTGGATTACATAAAGAATATATTGGTGATATTTTTTGGGGAAATAAACAAATTAAAGAAAAAGAACGTTTGAAAATTTCTTATATGGTTATGCAAGATGTGAACTATCAATTATTTGCAGAGAGTGTACAAGAAGAATGTTTACTAGGGATAAAAAATCCTGATAAAAATAAGGTAAATGAAATTCTAAAAAGATTAGATTTATATAATTTTAAAAATTTACATCCAAATAGGTTATCAGGTGGACAAAAACAAAGGGTTGCTGTAGCTGTTAGTATGATATGTAATAAAGAAATATTGATTTTTGATGAACCAACTAGTGGTTTAGATTATGAAAGTATGATTAAAGTTTCAAAATTGCTTAAAGAACTTGCTAGTATGGGTAAGATTATATTTGTTATTACCCATGATTATGAACTTATTTGTCAAGTTTGTACTAGGATATTACATTTAAGTGGAGGAAAGTTTAAATATGATTTAAATTTAGATGAAGAGAATTTTAAAATTATTGAAAAGATATTTACTAATAAAGAGTGAGGCCATAGAATTGAATATAAAAAGAACGAGTCTGTATTTAAAGTCTATATAAGAAATTGAAGGAACATGTTATTTAGCAATATGTATACAAATATAAACTTTATAGTAAATGTTTAGTTAAACAAAAAATAAAAAAAGATATTTTTCAACAAAAAAATGTTGAAAAATATCTTTTTTAAATTATGGCTTGATTTTATTATTATTTTTATTTTTACAACATATTGATTGTATATATTGATCGTTGGATCCCTTAAGATCTTTTGGATAGATATTTTTGTATCTTTTAAACAGAGTAGTAAATCTACTATGAGAGTTATATCCTACAGATTTAGCAATATCTTTAATATCAAGATTTGTAGTTAAAATTAAATTTTCAGCTATATTAATTCTTTTTCTTTGAGTATATTCTGTTATACTCATTTGATACTTGTGTTTAAAAGTATTTTTGAGTTTGGTTCCGCTCATCATAGCTATTTTTTCTAAAAGTTCTTGAGGAATATCAAAAGTTAAGTGATCATCTATGTAATTTGCTACGTTTTCAATTGCTTTTTCATCTTTTTCAGAAATAGGTTTAACATATTTCTTTTGTTCATAGGCATTTAAGGTAATTGATAACCACTCTTTTGCTTTAGCTTCAAAAAATAAACTAGCTGAAGTAGAAGTCATTTTACAGTTTAAAATAGAATTTGCCAATTTATTTATATGTTTTGTAATTAGATCTCGTGTATCAAGGAATATATTTGAAATATCATCATTGGTAGTATCTAAATATTTTTCAATCATATTTTTTTTGAAATTTACACCAACACTGAAATAAGGATGGTTACCATGTAAAAGAAAACGTATATCTGAATTATCAACATTCATGATAAAAACTGTATTTGAAGTCATATTCTGATAGGGATTAAACCATTCACCATTTGCAGTAATTATATAAGTTGATGAAAAACTCATATAAGGTTTTATAGTGGGAAAGGAATCTACAATCATTTCTTTTTTTATAAAAAAATCATGAATGTCAATAATAAAATATTCTGTTTCGTAAAACCAGTAAATACCAGTTATTTCTTCATTATCAATATAGAAAGCATTACCTGCTGAAGAATATTTTTGACATTTGGAGCATTCTGTATATCCTATATCTTTCAGCATATTTTCAAATTTTTTCAAACAAAACACCTCTTTATAAATATCATGATAAGACATTTATTTTTGATTTTATTGTATCACAATATTTGAAATGATACAATAAATGTAGATTATATGATCTTTAAAAGTAGGCTTTATCTAATTTTATATAAAAAGTTGAATTTTAAGAGAAGTTTACAAAAAAAAATATTATGTCTAAATGAAATAATTTAAAGGGAGGAATAATATGTTTAAAGTTTACAGAAAACTACTAAAATATGTGCCTGAGAAAAAATATCTAGCATATATATCAATATTACTTACAACTGTTAGTACTGTAGTTACAGTTGGTTCATATTATTATTTAAGTGAATTTTTGAAAGGACTTATTGTGAATAATAATATATATAAGTCTAAAGAATATGCATTAATTATTACTGGAATGTTAGCAATTGGTGCAATACTTTATTTTATAGCAGTTTTTATTTGTCATATTATTGGGTTTAGATTGGAAACGAATCTAAGAAAAAGAGGAATTGATGGATTGACAAAGGCAAGCTTTAGGTTCTTTGATTTGAATTCATCAGGGAAGATAAGAAAAATTATAGATGATAATGCATCACAAACACATCAAATTGTAGCTCACCTTATTCCAGATAATGCAGGAGCAGTCCTTACCCCTATTTTTATTCTTATATTAGGATTTTTTATAGGTATTAAGGTAGGCGTTGTTTTAGTTTCACTTACAATAGTATCAGGAATTCTTTTAAAACTTATGATGGGTGAACAGGAATTTATGAAATATTATCAAAAAGCTCTTGAAAATTTAAGTAGTGAAACAGTTGAATATATTAGAGGAATACAGGTAATAAAAATATTTGGGACAGATGTATCTTCATTCAAAACTCTTTATAAAGCAATAAAAGATTATTCGAAATATGCCCATGATTATTCACTAAGTTGTAAAAAGCCATATGTAAGATATCAATGGTTTTTTTGTGGGGTGGTTTTAATTACAATTCCTATTGTAGCACTTACAATGGATATATCTAAAAATCCTCAAATACTTGCTGTTGAGTTGATTATGATTTTATTTTTAAGTGGTATTATTTTTAACTCTTTTATGAAAGTTATGTATGTATCTACGTATGCTTTTCAAGGAATTTCAGCAGTAGATAAATTAGAAGAACTTTTTAATGAAATGCAAAAAGATAAATTAAGATTTGGGAATAAAGATAATTTTAATAATTTTGATATTGAATTTGAGAATGTTAGTTTTGGATATACAAAAGATATGATTATAGATAATTTGAGTTTTAAATTAAAACAAAATAAAAGTTATGCACTTGTTGGAGCTTCAGGCAGTGGTAAATCTACAATTGCAAAGTTGATTTCAGGTTTTTATAAAGTTAATAAAGGGGTTATAAAAATAGGAGGTGAACCAATTGAAAAATACAGAGAAGAATGTTTAATTAAAAATATTGCTTTTGTATTTCAAAATGTTAAATTATTTAAGACAACAATATACGAAAATGTAAAATTAGCTAATGAAAAAGCAACAAGAGAAGAAGTAATAAATGCGCTTTATTTAGCGGGTTGTGGTTCTATTTTAGATAAATTTAAAGATAGAGAAAATACTGTTATAGGAAGTAAAGGGGTATATTTATCTGGAGGAGAAAAACAAAGAATAGCAATAGCAAGAGCGATTCTCAAAGATGCAAATATAGTTATACTTGATGAAGCAAGTGCTTCCGTTGATCCTGAAAATGAGCATGAACTTCAAATTGCATTTTCGAATTTGATGAAAGGTAAAACTGTTATTATGGTTGCACATAGACTTACAAGTATACGAAATGTAGATGAAATTCTAGTTATAGAAGATGGTAAAATTATCGAAAGAGGTAACGATTTAGAATTGATGAGTATAGATAGTAAATACAGAGAATTTCAAGAAACATACGGAAAAGCTAATAATTGGAGGATAGGATATGGAGAATTTTGTTAAAAATAAGTTTGCACTAACAGAACAGGGAGCAAAGGATTTAGTAAAAGCAAGTTTTGTAAGTTTTTTAATTTATGCTATTAATATGGTTCCTTCGATTTTATTAATGATATTTATAGATGAGCTTGTTTTAGGAAACATAAAAAGTAATGAATTTTACATTGGATTTTCTATAATTGTTCTGGTAATAATGTATCTTCTATTAAGTATTGAATATGATTTTCTTTATAATGCTACATATAAAGAAAGTGCTAATTTAAGGATAGATATTGGACAAAGATTAAGTAGATTACCTCTCTCATACTTTTCTAAACACGATTTGTCTGATTTATCGCAAACAATTATGAGTGATGTAGAAGCAATAGAGCATGCGATGAGTCATGCTATACCAAAAGTATTAGGATTTTATATATTTTTTCCTTTATTATCATTAATGTTAATTTTGGGAAATTTAAAACTTGCTTTTGCAGTAATATTACCTGTAATTTTAAGTTTTTTACTTATGTATATTTCTAAGAAAACACAATTAAATGAAATAAAAAAACATTATTTAAAATTAAGGGAAAATTCAGAATCTTTTCAAGAAACCATTGAAATGGGACAGGATATTAAAAGCTTTGGTTTAGCTGAAAAATTTAAAAGAAATCTTTATAAAAAGATGGAAGATGGAGAGAAGTTACAATTAAAATCAAATTGTGTACAAGTTATTCCTGTTGCAAGTGCTGGTATTGTTATGTATATTTCAATTGCAGTAGTTATTTTAATTGGAACAGATATGTATATATCTGGGGAAATTAATATTCTATACCTAATTGGGTATCTATTGGCGGCTGTGAAAATAAAAGAACTTGTAGATGGTATCACTGAAAATGTGTCGGAACTTTTTTATCTTGATTCTAGAATAAAGAGAATAAAAGAAATTAGGGGAAATGAAATACAAGAAGGCAAAGAAGTAAATATTAAAAATTTTAATATAAAACTTGAAAATGTTACTTTTGGATATAACAACAATAATAAAATACTAAAAGGAATATCCTTTATTGCTAAACAAGGAGAAGTTACAGCATTAGTAGGGATGAGTGGTTGTGGTAAAACAAGTATACTTAGACTAATATCAAGGCTATATGATTATGATAATGGGAAAATAAGTATTGGGAATATTGATATTAAAGATATTTCTACAAAGGCTTTATTTCAAAAGATATCTATTGTATTTCAAGATGTAACTTTATTCAATACTTCTATTATGGAAAATATAAGAATAGGTAAAAAAGGGGCTACTGATGAAGAAGTAAGAGAAGCTGCTTGTCTTGCAAACTGTGAAGAATTTATAAAAAAATTACCACATAAGTATAATACTTTAATCGGCGAAAATGGGGCTTCACTTTCAGGTGGAGAAAGGCAAAGACTTTCTATAGCAAGAGCGTTTTTAAAAGATGCTCCTATAGTTATTTTAGATGAAATTGCAGCAAGTCTTGATGTGGAAAATGAGAATAAAATTCAGGAAAGTCTTAATAGACTTATGAAAGATAGGACAGTAATTATAATTTCTCACAGATTAAAATCTATAGAAAATGTAGATAAGATTGTTGTTATAAATGATGGTAAAGTTGAGTGCTTTGGAAAACATTGTGAGTTATTGGAAAAGTCAAATTTATATAAAAAGCTTGTTGAGGAGGAACGATTAGTAGAAGAATTTAAATATTAAAATTAATAAAGATTATAAATACACTGTGATTTATAAAATAGATTATGATTTGTAATTTGAAAGCATGATTATTTTTAATTTAAAAAAAACATAAGATATTTTTTAGCATGTAATTAGTTTTATGACTAATTATGTGCTTTTTTTATATATTTTACGGAATTATTATTATGCTATTCGTGGTAATAGTAGAAGGGGAAAAGAAAGCGGTTTATCACCACTTTAGCTTAATGCGAGAGGAGGTGAGAATATGAAAAACAGAGTAATAAGCAAGGAATCTATCATATATGAGTTTGATAGCTTTTGTAAAAAAGCATTAAAAAATGAATCTATTGATATTGAGAGAAAAAATAAATATCTTAGGCAAATACAAATCTTATTTTGTGAATTATCAGAAAAGCAAATAAATAATATTTTTTCAAATGATTTTTATTTTAGTGATTGTTATAGCTTTAATGTAAAAGGATTTAAAATTCATATAACAAACGATATTTTAGGAGAGGCTATCAGCTTATTACCAGAATTAAGACAGAAAATAATTTTACTTTCATATTTCATTGGTTATAACGATAAAGAAATTTCAGGATTTTTAAATGTTAGCCAAGATACAGTATGGTATCAAAGAACTGTTGGAATCAAAACATTGAGAAAAATATTGGAGGTAAAGAAAAATGAGTTCGCTACATAAAACTAATAAATTATTATCATATGATGTTATTTATGCAGCTACAAAAGGAGATGTAATTTCTATAGAGATAATTCTAAGAAATTATGAAGCTTATATTATTAAACTTTGTACAAGAACTCTATATGATAAAGGTGGGAATGTTTATAGATGTTTAGATGAAGAAAAAAAGAGTTTACTTGAGTTAAAACTGATTTATACAATCTTAAAATTTAAAGTAGCATAATATAAATTTGGCTAGAGGAGTATTTAGACCCCTTCTATACTCTCTCTAGCTTAGGAAATATCGGCATATTAAAGTATATTAAATTTTAATATATTTTAATAGACCGATATTATATAGGTCTAGATTGATCTTTGAAAATTGAATAAAACAATTATATACATTTAATATATAATGAGCCAACAGACTAACTCGCCAAGACCTTTTATATAATAGAAGAGAGCGATTAAAGTTAGTGACCTGTAAGTCATTTTGGCAAAATGACTGCCATGATTTATATATTAGTATAATGATACTCCCGTTTAAAATAACGGTATACCCATAAGAATGGGATAAGGTGAAATTCCTGTGGAGCTTGCCAGAGCCGTATAATTGTTTACTGAAATATAGAATATTTAATTAAGGATGTGTAAAAATGAAAAATAAATTAATTAGATATACTATGCAATTAGCCATGTTAAAACAACTTCTTGAAAAAGAACTTATTTCCATTGAGGAGTATAATATAGTAAAAAATAAATTAATGAAAGATTATAATATTATTTCTGATATAACAACTTGAATTGTATATTGCTTTGAAGTATTATATATACAACAAAGGGAATACAAAGTTGGGAGGCTATATAATATATGAAAGAAGTGGAAATAATAAAGAAGAATGATTATTTAGAAAATCGAAGAAGAGGTAAATATATTGACCGTAAAAGGGTAGCAGCATATTGTCGTGTTAGTACAGATAGTGAAGATCAACTTAATAGTTATAAATCACAGGTATCGTATTATACTGATTTAATAAATAATAATATAGAATGGTGTATGGTTGATATATATGCAGATGAAGCAATTACAGGAACACAGGTAAATAAAAGAGAAGATTTTCAAAGAATGATAAATGATTGTATGAATAATGAAATTGATATGATAATTACTAAGTCAATTTCTCGTTTTGCTAGAAATACATTAGATACATTAAAATATGTTCGTATGTTAAAAGAGAAGAATATAGCGGTATATTTTGAAGATGAAAAAATAAATACTCTAACAATGGATGGAGAATTACTTTTAGTTGTTCTAAGTTCTGTTGCACAACAAGAAGTAGAAAACATATCAGCTAATGTAAAAAAAGGTTTAAAGATGAAAATGAGACGAGGAGAATTAGTAGGATTTCAAGGATGTTTGGGATATGATTATCATAAAGAAGATAAAACATTAACAATAAATGAAAAAGAAGCAGAGATTGTCAGATACATATTTAATAGATATATTGAAGGTGCAGGCGGTTCAATTATTGGACAAGAATTGGAGAATCTAGGTTATAAAACTAAGTATGGTAGTACAACATGGAGTAATTCTACAGTTTTAGGAATAATAAAAAATGAAAAATATATTGGAGATGTATTATTGGGAAAAACTTTTACTATAGATCCGATATCTAAAAGACGATTAGATAATTTAGGTGAAGAAGAAAAGTATTATGTGAAGAATAATCATGAACCTATAATTAGTAGAGAAATTTTTGATAAAGCACATGAGATATTAAATAGAAGAAGTAAAAATAGAGGTAAATATGAAGCGGGAGTTACAAAGAGAGAGAAATATAGTCGTAAATATGCTTTTAGTTGTATGATGGAATGTGGATTTTGTGGAGGAACTTTAACAAGACGAAATTGGCATAGTGGATCTGAGTATTCTAAAGTAATTTGGCAATGTGTAGTTGCTACTAAAAAGGGTAAAAAATATTGTCCAGAAAGTAAGGGGATTTCAGAGCGTGTAATAGAAAATGCTTTTGTTGAAAGTTATCGTTTATTATGTGACGAAAAGAAATCTGTATTAGAAGAATTGTTAAATAGAATTAATGATACTGTAGGAAGTAGTGAAGTTAATAATAAAATAAAAAAAATAGAAAAAGAATTATCAGTAATAGAGAAAAAAATAAATAATTTAGTTGATATGAGATTAGATGATATTATAGAGAAAGAAACTTATGAAATAAAATACCAAGAACTAATAGATAATCAAGAAAAACTTTTAAATGAAAGAAATAAGTTAAATGTGGTAGCTAAAAATGAAAAGAGTATGAAACAGCGACTTAAAGAATTCAAAAAGACTTTAGAAGAAAATGAAGTTTTAGATAAATTTGATAGAGGTGTATTTGAAAGTGTTGTTGAAAAAGTAATTATAGGTGAGAAGAATAAAGATGGAGAAAATGATCCAACAAAAATTACTTTTATATATAAAACTGGATTTAAAAATACTTTAAGTAGTGATGAATTTAAGATACCGAGAAAAAATGCTAGGGGTAGACATAAAAGAAAAGAATTGTGTTTACATGGTAATAATGAGGTTGAAAATTTATGTTCACATAGTAGTTCAAACACACATTGAATGTGTAGTATTATTACATAGAAAATAAATATAAAATTCCCTTAAGAATGATTTTTAGCATTTTTAAGGGAATTTCTTATGATATTTCTAAAAGAAGATAATGTGTTTGTTATACACATATAAGATGTATATAATTTTTTTAATTAACTATTAAAAAAGGATTATGAATAATATATGAATTTAATTATAAGTGAGATTTTAGATTATATAAAAATTAATATATTTATTTCTGATTTAAAAGTTGAAGATATAGCAACTCATTTTGGATATGATAAATATTATTTCAGTAGTGAATTTAAGAAAATAACTGGCTATTCTTTGAATGAATATATCATAAGTATTAAAATAAGAAAAAGAAATAGAACTTATGGATAAAGTAAGTAATATTACAAATATTTAATATATGGCTGAATATTCTAGAGCAAGTACTTTTTCTAATACTTTCAAAAAGTATACTGGAAGTTCAGTAAAGCAATATAAAAACGAAATTAGTAATATTTATGATTCAATTAAAGAATATGTAGTAATGAAATAATGGCTTTTGAAGAAGTTGTTTATACAAGAGATGAAAAGGCTATAGAATATATTGCAAATTCTACATTTAAGCTAGGCGATAGTTTGCTTATGCTGGAGATATTATCGGAGAAAGCTAAAATAGAAGGTGGGAAAACGAAAGTCAAATATCTATTTGGCTAAAAATAGACACTATTATCGAAATTAAAAGTTTAGAAAAGAGTTTATTAAGTACTGGATCTAAAAGCATTATACCTTTATATCAGACATTTTAGAATTCGAAATATACAAAGATTAAGGATAAGTTTGGTATTGTATTGGAGCTAAATATTCAAGTATAGTAAGATAATATACATTATGTTAGTTCAGATAAATAGATGTAGTTGGGAATATAATGAAAAGAAAATACATCGGTATAAGAAGAAGAGTTCAGCAAAATAAGCTATCTAAATAAAAAATAACTTATTTAGATAGCTGTAACCTTATAAATATTGAAAATGAGATTCTTTAAACTCTTTAGGGGTTTGTCCTATAATTCTTTTGAATCTATCTATAAAATGGCTTTGACTAGTAAAGTTTAATAAATAACTAATTTCTTTATAAGAATAATCTGTAAATAACAATAATTGCTGTGCTTCTTCAATTTTTTTATTAAGAATATAATTTGAAATACTTTTATTAACTTCTTTTTTAAATTTAAATGAAATATACGAGATGCTTTTACCTGTTGTTTGAGATAAATCATTTAAAGTGATTTTATCATAAATATGTGTATCAATATATGAAATAATTTGTTTTATAGATAAAGAGTAAGTACGAACATTTCTATTATTTTTAATAACATCCATAAATTCATATGTGGCATATTTAGTGTAATCTATGCATTTGGGTGCATCAGGTATATTTTTTAATCCTTGAATTAATGAATCTGAAAGGCTAAATGCTGTATCTAAGGAAACTCCTTCACTTATTGAAATTCTAGTTAAAAGGGCAACTATTGCTGAAAATTTCAGATTGTAATTTTGAAGGGGATTGTCAGACAAATTTACTTTATAAGTTTCAGATAGTTTTTTAAAAAGCCAATCGATTTTATCTTTTTTTCCAGATTTAACATATTCAATATATTTCAATTCAAATTGATATGAATCTCTAGTAGATTCTTCACTTCTTCTTTTATAAAGGTTGTTTTCAAGTAGGTGTTTAGAAGTAATATTACTATTGGTTTGCTTAATGTACTTTATAAATATTTCTTCATCCTTTAAAGGAGTCTTATGAAAGATGAAATAAACTAATTTACTAAAATCTTTGAAGCTTTCTATTGTTTCTTTTGAAATTTTATCAGACAAGGAATTAAAGTCTAAGATATTATTTTCAATTGCTATTTCCATATTAGAAAAACTATCTAGCAATATTGAGGGGCCTATAAAAACAACGTAACTTTTGTTAGAAATGTTTAAATGAAATGAGGCTAGCAATAAGATAGAATTATTTATAATATGAAGATTATAATTATCTTTTTCATACAAGTAATCAAAAAATGGAGAGTTAAAATTTGTTAGAAAGAATTTGGGAAATAATATATTCCTATTCATGTCTGTGATAATTAGGGGAACTTTCGCTCTATTATATAATTGATTGCCGATAAAACATAAGTCTTTAAACTCCATATATACCTCCTAAAAAACCTTATATAAAAGATAAAAATATGATATAAAAATCATTATATCTTATTATATAATACTCACATAGAAACTTAAAGCAATTTTAAAGGAGGGTGAATAATGAATAGAGAGGAATTAAGAGAATTATTAAATTCACTTACAATAAGGGAGAAGATAGCACAAACTGTACAATTAAATGGCAATATATTTACAGAAAAAGAAAAAACAATGAATACTGGACCAGTTAAAGACTTAGGTTTTAAGGATTCTTTTGATTTTTATGAAATAGGTTCTACATACAATGTAAACGATTATGAAGAGGTTTATAGAATTCAAAAAAACTTTTTAGAAAATAGCAAGCATAAGATACTATTACTGTTTATGTCAGATGTAATTTATGGGTTTAAAACTATTTTTCCAATACCTTTAGCTCAAGCTGGATCATTTGATTTTCAGTTAATAGAAGAATGTGCAGCTATATCTGCAAAGGAGTCATATCAAAATGGATTGCATGTTTTATTTTCTCCTATGTTAGATTTAGTAAGGGATCCAAGATGGGGGAGAGTTATGGAATCACCTGGTGAAGACGTATATTTAACCTCTAAGTTTGGTAAGCACGTTGTAAAAGGATATCAAGGAGATGTAGGAGAAGATGACAAAATTCAAGAAGGGCGCGTAGCTGCATGTATTAAACATTTTGCTGCTTATGGTTCTCCAGAAGCAGGTAGAGAATACGCAGATGTAGATATGTCAGAATTAAAGTTTAGGCAAATTTACTTACCAGCTTATGAGGCAGCCTTAAAAGCAAATGCTAAATTAGTTATGACAGCATTTAATTTATTAAATGGAGTTCCTTGTACAGGTAATAAGTGGCTTAATAGAAAGATATTAAGAGAAGAAAATAATTTTAATGGTGTATTAGTTTCAGATTTTTCAGCTATAGAAGAACTAATTTATCATGGATATGCAGGTGATAAGAGAGAAGCTGCAAGACTTGCTATGGAAGCAGGTGTTGATTTTGACATGATGACATCTACCTATGCAAATGAAATTGAAGATCTTATTTTAAGTGGAGATATGGATATATCTTTATTAGATGAAGCAGTTTGGAGAATATTAAGTTTAAAAAATGATTTAGGACTCTTTGAAAACCCATATAGAGGATTAGAAATAGAAGAAACAGGTGTATATTTAACAGATTATGCAAAAGAGAAGGCAGTAGAATTAATAGAAAAATCTGTTGTTTTATTAAAGAATAAAGATAAAGTTCTTCCATTAAGCAATAATAAAAAGATATCTGTAATTGGACCTTATGGAAGTAGTAAATTTACTATAGGATTTTGGGGGTCTGTTTCAGGAAGTCCAATGGACACAATTCCTCTAAAAGATGGGCTAAATGATTACTTTGAAAAGGATAATATAAAATATTCTAAGGGCTATAATTTATTCAATGAATATGAGGAGTTTGGTGCACTAAAAGATGCGGTTAAAAAGATAAATGGAGAAATTGAGGATTCTAAAAAACTAATTGCAGATGCAGTAGAAACTTCAAAAGACTCAGATATTATAGTTTTAACCTTTGGAGAGCAGTTCTTTGAAAGTGGAGAAGGTGCTTCTAAAACTAATTTAAGAATATCAAGAGAACAAAAGGAATTAATTAAGGAGCTTCACAAATTAGGAAAGCCTATTGTAGGAATACTTTATACAGGAAGACCTTTAGTTTTGACAGATGTAGAAGAATATTTTAGTAGCATATTGCTTGTTTGGTATCCAGGGACTATGGGGGGAGTTGGAATTAGTAATATACTAGTTGGAAAAGCTAACCCATCAGGTAAGCTTGCAATGACATTTCCAAGGAGTGAGGGGCAAATACCAATTTATTACTCTCAATACTCAACAGGACGCCCTATAAATGAAAGCAATCATTCTTCTAGATTTGTATCTAAGTATATAGATGAAAGCAACAAACCTTTATATCCATTTGGATATGGATTGTCATACAGTGATTTTAATATAGAGCTTATAGGGGAAGAGGATAGAAAAGTTAATTTACTAGATAGTGTTGTTTTAGAATATTGGGTTGAAAATACTACTAAAATAGATGGAGAAATAGTTTTACAGCTTTATAAAAATGATAAGGTGGCAAGTATTGTTCAGCCTATAAAAGAATTAAAGAAAAGTAAAAGAATTTATATTTTTGGTGGAGAAAAGAAAAAAGTATCATTTAAACTAAATAAAGAAGATTTTTGTTTTATTGATAATAAGGGTAATAAGATTTTAGAAGAAGGAAAATTTAATTGGTATATTGGCACATCTAGTGAGGATATATCAGCCACTGTCACTATTGAATTTATGAAAGAGAGGATTTAAAATGAATAAATTTGAGAAATTATTAAGTGATAAATTAATGCCATTATCAGAAAAAATTCAAAATAATAAGATACTTGGGGCAATGATGGAAGGGTTTATCCGTACAAGCCCAATAACATTAGGTATTGCTTTCATTACTATTATTGGAAACTTTCCAATACCAGCATGGGCAGATATCTTAAAAAAATATGGTCTTTTTGATCATTTTAATGCAATCACAAATGGTGCTACAGGAGTAATATCACTATATATAGTTTATAGTTTAGCTATGGCCTATGCAAAAAGATTAAATGTTAACGAAAGAAACTCAGCAATTATTTCTTTAGCTTTCTTTATTATGATTATGCCTCAAAGTATAATGACTACAGTAATAAATAACGGTGAGCAAACAGAACAAGTAATTAGTGCTTTAAAGTTAGATTATATTGGTGGACAAGGTATTTTCATTGGTATGATAGTAGCTCTGTTAGTAACTAGGTTATATGCGTATTTAAGTAGTAAAAATATGATTATTAAATTACCAGATAGTGTACCACCAATGGTTACTCAATCTTTAGCTCCGGTTTTTGTTGTAACAATTATTTTTTCATTAGCATTTATTGTTAGAGTTTTATTTGGATTAACACCTTCAGGGGACATATTTACATTTTTTATAGATGTAATAAACAAGCCACTTAATTCATTGGCTGCTAGTCCTTTATCAATAATTATAATTATGGAATTGCTTGCATTACTATGGTTCTTTGGTATTCATAATGCAGTATTACAAGGACCTTTAGGCGTAATAAGTATAACTATGGTTGTAGGAAATATTACAGCATATCAACAAGGCGCAGAATTGCCATATTTAATTCCATCAGTAGTTTATGGAGGGATGTATGCAGCCGGATTTATGGGGTTTGTTACAGTCTTTATGATTAAGGGTAAATCAGCTAAATATAAACAACTAGGAAAATTATCAATAGTTCCAGCAATATTTAATATTTCAGAACCAATTGTATTTGGAATACCAGTTATTCTAAACCCTATTTATTTTATACCACAAGTATTTACTCAATTAATAGCGGGATTTGTAACTTGGGGATTAACAACAACGATATTACCTATAAATTTGAATCCAACTATGTCATTATTACCTTGGACAACACCAGTATTTATTAAAATGCCTCTTTCAGGTGGTCTAAATTATACAATATTAATGGTTATTTGCTTAGCAATTGGATGTCTAATGTGGTATCCATTCGTTAAAATAGCAGATAGAAGAGAGTATGAATTAGAGTTAAAGGGAGAAGCTTAAGAAATTACAAATAAACTTATAGAATAAGCAGATAAATTAATTATTTGCTTATTCTAAAAAGGAGATTAACAATGAAGTATATTTTTATATTTTTAATTATTTTAATAGCTTTAATATATACTTTTAACAATAAAATTTTTGTTTGGTATTTGAGAAGAGATAAAGGAGACGGTATAGATAAAAGTCCGAAAAATATAGAAGAAGTAAGAAATAGAATTATAATTAAACTTGATAGACGTTATGATTCAATATTTAAGCAAAATAATTATGATGCATATATACCTAAAACAAATAATAAGGTTCCTGTAATAGTATGGTTTCATGGAGGGTCCTTTATAGCCGGAGATAAAATAGGAATTAAAAACTTCGGAACTTTAATGGCGGATAAAGGATATGCATTTTTTAGTGTCAATTATGAATGGGCACCAGAAAAACACTTTCCAAGTCAATTAGAACAGTTAAATGATTTCTTTAAATATTTAAATAGTGAATTGAAAAATGAACTTTCAATTGATACATCTAAAATTATTTTAGGGGGAGATAGTGCAGGTGCTAATATTATAGCTAGCTATGTTGCTGCATGCAGAAATGAACAACTATCAAAAGAACTTAAATTTAAGTCAATTATTAATGAGGAAATTAAAGGAATGCTTCTTTTTTGTGGACCATTAGATTTCAGATATAATCCTAATATAATTAAGAATAAAAAATTAAAATTTTTTATGAAACAAATAGGTTGGGCTTATCTTGGAAAAAAATTTTGGTGGAAAACTAGATTACCAATCTTATCCTCTCCAATAGCTTGGGTTAATAAGGATTATCCACCTACTTATATTGTGGATGGAAATAAGTTTTCTTTTGAAGATCAAGGAAAAGCAATGCTTAGGGAATTAGAAAGCAAAGGAGTATTTGCGAAGGGGAGATTTTACAAAGATAAGGAAATACCACATGAATTTCAATTCAATTATAAAAAATACAATATTGAAGCGATGGAAGTTTTTGAAGAGAGTATTGAATTTTTAAAGGAAGTTATGAAAGATAATGAAAAAAGTTATTAAAAAAATCATAAGTTTATTTAAGATAATATTACTAACTTTAACTTTTTTAATAATAGTACTCGTATTTTGTAGTAAGATCACTTACAAACCTATTACCTACTTAACTAATAAACTTTTTGATAGTTCGAAGAAAGAAGTTGCTTATCCGAGGATAGAGAATTTTGATGAATTATTATTTAAAGTTGAAGTTAATAGAGATCTTGAGTATAAATCAGAATATGAAAATAATAAGTTAGACTTAATTATTCCAAAGAATAAAGACGATATCCCTGTTATATTCTGGATTCATGGAGGAGCTTATGTTGGAGGGGATAAGAGAGATACTTTAGATTATTTAATTAGTATAGCTTCATATGGATATGCTATTGTAAATATTAATTACGAATTAGCACCTAAAACAACGTATCCAACTCCAATTAAGCAAATTTCAGAGGCTTTTAAATTTATAGAGAGTATTGCACCTAATTATAATATTGATTTAAATAATATATTTATAGGTGGAGATAGTGTAGGAGCTCAAATTGCAGGGCAATTTACTAATATTCAAATGAATAAAGAATATAGTAATAAAGTTAATATAGACCCTTGCATTAAATCTGAAAATATTAGAGGATTCATATCATTTAGTGGATTATTAAATTTAAAGGAATTTAATAAAACTGATAGTAAGCTTTCTAATAAGTTATTTTATCATGCAGCCTGGGCTTATTTTAAAGATAAAGATTGGGAAAATAATCCCTTAGTTAAGGAAGCTTCTATAACTGGAAATATAGAAGAGTTTCCACCTACATTTTTAACAGATGGAAATATAAATTCTTTTGAAAATCAAGCTAAGGATTTGTATTCTGAGTTGAAAAATTTGAATATCCCAGTAAAAATTAACGTATATGAAAAAGATAAGGTTAAATTAGGACATGAATATCAATTTAATATGGATTTAATTGAAGCAAGAGAGAATTTTGATATGGTAATAGAATTTTTAAATGAATACAAAGATTAAGATATTGGAGGGGGAAGTATGGCTTACTTAGGTATAGATATTGGTGGAACCTTTATTAAGTATGGGATTGTTGATAGTAAAGAGATAATTAACAAGGGTAAGGTTTTAACTCCAAAAGATAACTATGATAATTTTATTAAGGAAATAAAGAATATAATATTAGAAAATTGTAGTGATATTAAGGGGATTGGAATTAGTGTACCTGGAAAGGTTAATAGTAAAACAGGGTTAATTCAACATGGTGGAGCTTTAGCTTATTTGCATAATAAAAATTTAAAAGATGAAATAAAAAGGATTATAGATCTTCCAATTTATATAGAAAATGATGGGAAAGCAGCTACATTAGCAGAGCATCTTTATGGAAATCTTAAAGGAGTAAATAATGGTGGAGCTATTATACTTGGTACTGGTGTAGGTTCTGGATATATTTTAGATGGAGTATTAAGAAGAGGAGAACACTTTCAATCTGGTGAGATAAGCTTTATAGTTCAAGATAATAAGCTTCAAGGAGAACAATCCTTTGTAGCCTACAAAGCTTCGGCAGTACTATTGATTAATGAACTAGCTAATATATTAGGTGTAGAGCCAGATGGTAGAGAAGTATTTTCTATTATAGCTAAAAGCCCTGATGCTTTAATTAGATTGAATAATTATAGTAAGAATATAGCTTTATTAATTTATAATATACAAGCAATTTTAGATCTAGATTGCTATGTAATTGGAGGAGGTATAAGTGCTCAATCTTTATTAATAGAGAGTATTAATAAAGCGTATGATGATATTTATAATGCAAGCTCTATAATAAGTGAGACTCTTAGCAGACCTAGAATAATACAAGCAAAGTATAGAGAAGATGCTAACTTAATTGGAGCAACGTGGAATCTTAAGGAGGAGAAATAAATGAGTAAATTTCCAGAAAATTTTTTATGGGGAGCTTCTACAAGTGCTTATCAAGTAGAAGGCGGATGGAACTCCCATGGAAAGTCCCCTTCAGTACAAGACATGAAGGAAATCCCGGCTGGTACTAGTGATTTTAAGGTGGCAGTAGATCATTATAATAGATTCGAAGAGGATGTTAGACTTTTTAAAGAATTAGGATTAAAGGCATATAGATTTTCTATTTCTTGGTCAAGAGTAATTTCAAATGGAAATATAAATGAAAAAGGTTTAAGTTTCTATAGAAATTTAATTGATTTATTAATAGAAAATGATATTGAGCCTATAGTAACTGTATATCATTTTGATCTACCATATGATTTATATAAAAAGGGTGGATGGGAAAATAGAGAAACTATAGATTGTTTTTTAGAATATTGTAAGATTTTGTTTGAGGAGTTTGGTAGCAAGGTTAAGTATTGGCAAACTATAAATGAACAAAATGTAATGGTTTTAGCTGGGAGCGTAATAGGTACAGGAAATAAAACAATGAAAGAAAGATTTCAAGAAAATCATCATATGCTAGTAGCTCAAGCTTTAGTAATGAAGGCTTATCATGATGGAAACTATATTGGGAAAATAGGACCAGCACCTAATATTGCAGCTGTATATCCATATAGTAATAAACCTTGTGATATATTAGCAGCAAGGAATATGAGTGCATTAAGAAACTGGTTGTTCTTAGATGTAGCTGTATTTGGTCTTTACAATCACAATGCAATGAATATTTTGAAAAAGTTAGGGATTGAACCAGAAATAACAGAAGAAGATAAAAAGATATTAAAGGAAGGTACTTGTGATTATATTGCATTTAACTATTATAACACAATGACAGTATCAGCTTACGAAAAGAAAGAAAGCAAAAAAATAGATCAGCAAAGCGGCTTTGGTATTCCAGGATTTTTTCAAGCTCAGGAAAATGATAATTTAGAAAAAACAGAGTTTGGATGGGCAATAGATCCGATTGGATTGAGGGTGACTGCTAATGAAATATATTCACGTTATAGATTACCTATGCTGATAACTGAGAATGGTTTAGGAGGAAGAGATATTCTTGAGGAAAATGGAGAAGTTCATGATTCTTATAGAATTGACTATTTATCAAAGCATATAGAACAACTAAAATTAGCTATTGAAGATGGAGTAGAGTTTATAGGATATTGTCCATGGAGCGCTATTGATTTAATTAGTACTCATGAAGGGATAGAAAAAAGATATGGATTTATATATGTAAATAGAACTGATAATGATTTAAAAGATCTTAAGAGGTATAAAAAAGATAGTTTCTATTGGTATAAAGAAGTTATTAAAAATAATGAATTAATAAAATAGGAGGATATGATGGCATTTTTAAAAGTTAACTTTTTTTCAAATGTATTGGGAATTAATACTGCTATGAATGTTATATTGCCGCAACAAAAGGCCAATCATATAGGAATGAAGGAAGAGGTAAGCAGTAAAAGTTATCCAGTGCTATATTTATTACATGGAATGAGCGATGATGAAAGTATTTGGATGCGTAGAACATCTATAGAAAGATATGCTTCTGAGTATGGATTTGCAGTAATAATGCCAACTACTGGCTTAGGATGGTATACAGATACTACTTATGGATTAAAATATTGGACGTTCATATCAGAAGAATTACCAAGGATTTGTAAGGAGTTTTTTGCAAATATATCAGATGAAAAAGAAGATACCTTTGTAGCAGGCCTATCTATGGGAGGCTATGGAGCTTTTAAATTAGCATTAGCAAATCCTAAAAGATTTAAAGCATCAGCTTCTATATCAGGAGCTTTAAATTTAGCAAGTGAATCAAGCATTTTAAGATTTAAAGAGAATAAGAGTTTTTGGGAAGGTATATTTGGTCCTTTAGAGAATATAAGAGGATCAAAAAATGATTTATTTTATCTTTCAGATTCTATAGTAAATAATACTGAAATTAAAGTTGAAGAAAGACCTAAGTTTTACTTATGTTGTGGAACAGAAGATTTTTTATATCAAAGTAATCTAGAAATGGAAAAAAAGATGCTAGATTTAGGATTAAGTATAGAATCACATTATTTAAAAGGGAATCATAATTGGTCTTTTTGGGACTTAGAAATTCAAAATGTTTTAAATTGGTTTGATAAATTAAGATCTAATAAATAATATAAATAATAAAAAATAAGAAGTAATATGAAATATACTTAAAATATAAAAACAAGAGGTATCAATATGGAAAGTAAAGACAGGTGGATAACCTATTGGAGCCAACCTCAAAGAGGATTAAGGTTAATTCCTAAGAATGACTTGGGAAGGACTATTGAAGTTAGCTTACCAATTAATATAGAAGGAAATATGATTAGAATAAGATTTTCAAATGATTATGGATTATCTAGCGTTTATATTGAAGATGTTCATATTTATTATAATGATAATGTATATAAAGTTACATTCAATAAATCTAGCTGTTTAAAAGTAAGTCCTTCTATTGAATATATAAGTGATAGGATAAGTTTGAATTTAGAAAGAAACACACAAATAAAAGTAAGGTTTTATATAAAAGAAAATCAAGCAAATAGACCAGTTTCAGGGTCTGTTATACATCCATCATATGGTATCAATCTAATAAGATCTGATATTGGAAACTATGCTGATTTTACTCATTGGGAGATAGATAAGACTGAAGATGAATTTATAGATAAAGAAAATTTAGTAGCATCAGATGATAAGTATAAAGCAATACTTATGCTTTTATCAGGAATGGATATATATACTAAAGACTATAAACAGACAGTGGTAGCTTTTGGTGACTCTATAACAGAACAAGGAGTTTGGACTGAACCTCTAAGAAAAAGCTTTGAAAATTCGTCATTGATAAATCAAGGATTAGGCGGAAATAGATTACTTAAAGAAATTAGAAATTATGCAAGTGATATAAATGAAGATTCTGAACCGGTTGAAAAGTATCTAAAAAGCTTAAATAGTTTTCCATTAGATATACAGTTTTTTGGAGAGGCTGCCATAAAAAGATTTGAAAGAGATGTATTTAAAAGGAATGTCAATGTATCACATGTTATCGTATCACTAGGAATAAATGATTTATATCAACCAGGCAAAAATTTGGCCCTTCAAGAAGAATTGCCATCATTTGAAGATATTATAGATGGATATCTCAATTTAATTGAAGTAGCTAGAATATATAAAAGTAAGATTTTCTTTTGCACAATAACTCCATTTAATGGAGCAGAAGGAATAATAGAGGAAAGAGAAGAATTAAGAAAAAGAATAAATCATTGGATTAGAAATAATAAATATATAGATGGTTTTTTTGATTTTAGCAAACAGATTGAATCGAAGGAAGAGTTTACGAAAATACAAGAGATTTATGATTCAGGAGATCACTTACATCCCAATAGTTTAGGTGGGATGAAGATGTTTGAATGTATTGATTTAAATGCATTTAAATAAAAAATTATCAGAGGAGGAAAATTTAATGGGGAAAGTTGGTATTTCGATTTATCCAGAACATACTACGATTAAAGAAGATGAGGAATATTTAAAATTAGCTAAAAAGTTAGGGTTTTCCAGGGTATTTACAAGCTTTTTACAACTTAATTTAGATAATATTCAAGAATCTATGAGAAGATTTAAAGAAAGTATAGGTATTGCAAGAAATTTAGGATTTGAAATTATAGTGGATGTACATCCATTTGTATTTAAATACTTAAAGATAGATTGTACTGATTTAAAGTATTTTTATGACTTAGGTGTGAGTGGGATTAGGCTAGATAAGGGTTTTACAGGAAGAGAAGAAGCAATTATGACTAGAAATCCTTATGATTTAAAAATAGAAATAAATATGAGTAATTATAATCATTATTTAAACCAAATATTAGATTATAATCCTAATAAAGAAAATCTAATTGCAAGTCATAATTTTTATCCTCAAAGATATACAGGATTATCTAATGAGCATTTTGAAAAATGTTCAAGAAGATTTAAAGAAAATAATATAAGAACAGCAGCTTTTGTTACATCGCAGGTTGGAGAAATTAGTCCATGGCCTGTTCAAGAAGGGTTATGTACCCTTGAGCATCATAGGGATTTACCTATAGATGTTCAAGTTAGAGATTTAGCGATGACGGGATTAATAGATGATATTATAATTGCAAATCTTTATGCTTCAGAGGCAGAATTAGAATTAGTTGCAAAGTGTTTCTTTTCAAAAATTGATGCTATAAAGGTAGAAACTTTTGAGGATATAACAGATTTAGAAAAGAAAATACTTTTTGAAAACATTCAAACCTATAGAGGAGATTTTTCTGAATATGTTATTCGCTCAACTAAAGGTAGATTAAAATATACTAAAGAATCAATACCTAAAAAGAAAGTAGTTAGAGATATTAATTTTGGTGATATCCTTATATTAAATGATGAGTATGGTCAGTACAAAGGAGAAGTTCAAATTGCTTTAAAGCCTAGATCTGGAGATGAAAGGATAAATGTAGTTGGCAGAGTAAATTCTGAAAATATAACATTGGTAGATAAATTAAAAATATATCAAGATTTTATGATATATGAATAAGGAGGAATATATGGAATTTTATATTGGAGTAGATATAGGAGGAACCTTCATCAAATTTGGAGTAGTTTCAAAAGATGGAGTGGTAATACATGAAGAAAAGGTTGAAACAGGACAAGTAGGTATTGAAATAATATCTAAGATAAAAGAATTTTATTTATCCCAAAAAGAAAAGCATAATTTATTAGGGCTTGGATTAAGTCTTCCTGGAATAGTTTCAGAAGATGGTTTAATGAGAACAGCTGGAGCAATTAAGGATTTTATAGGTGTTAATGTTAAAGAACTGTTACAAAATGAGATAGATATACCTGTAAAGATAATTTCAGATAGTAATGCTGCAGCAGCGGCAGAAGCTTGGAATGGAAAAGGGAGAAATATTAAGAATTTTGTTTGCTTGACTTTAGGGACAGCAGTTGGAGGAGCAATATATATAGATGGTAAATTATACAAAGGGTTAGAGGGATTAGCTGGTGAATTTGGAGTTGCTTTAATGGAAAGAGAAAGTCCAAGTTACAAGGAACAATCATATTCAATGCATGCTGGCGTAGTTGCAGGACTTTGTAGAAATTATAGCTTAAAAGTAAAAGAAAGAATTTTAGATGCAGAAGAAATATTTAAAAGATCAAAAAATGGAGATTTAATTGCAAAAGAATGCATCCAAGAATTTTATTCAAGTATATCAAGATTATTAATAACAGTAGCTTTGACAGTAGCTCCTGATGTAATATTAGTTGGTGGAGGTATAAGCAACAATAGAGAAGTGATGGATAATATAATAAATGAATATAAAAAAATATGTGTTGATTATAAGGTATTATCAATGGTAAGTATGCCAAGAATTGAAATCTGTCATCATAAGAACAATGCAGGATTAATTGGGGCAGTTTCGATGTTTATAAATGAAAGGAATGAGTAATAATGAAAAAGATTTTATTAATATGTTCAGCAGGGATGAGTACAAGCCTTCTTGTAAATAAGATGAAGGAATCTGCTAAAGAGAGAAATATTGAGGTGGATATAAAGGCTATACCTATTTCAGAGGCTCAAGAGGTGGTTAATACAGTAGATGTCATATTATTAGGACCACAAATTAGATTTCAACAAAAGTCAGTAGAAAATATGGTAGAAGGTAATACTCCTGTATTAGTTATAGATATGGTTTTATATGGGACTATGAATGGGAAAGAAGTATTAAATAGAGCATTAGATTCAATAAAGTAAAACTTTATAAACATAAGATGGGTGGTGTTATATATGGAAGGTTTAGAATTAATATCCTTTGAAATAATAAGTAATGTTGGTATGGCAAAATCACTTGCTATAGAAGCGGTAAGAGAAGTTAGAGACGGAAAATATGAAGATGCAAAAGGTAAGTTAAAAGAATCTAACACTTATATGATTCAAGCGCATAAGGCTCATTCATCATTAATTGAAAGTGAAGCAAATGGAGAAAAGGTGGAATTTTCATTAATACTTATGCATGCTGAAGATCAAATGCTAAGTGCAGAGACTATAATAGTTTTAGTAGAAGAAATGATAGAAATGTATATAGATTTAAAGAAATAAAGAAGTTTATACTAGATTTGGTTTTTATAAAAATTTAGATGATTTCTCATTATTTCAGTAAGGAATACTATCATAATTTTTTGATTTACACATAAATTTTACATTAAGGGGCTGGCGACAGCCCCTTATATTTTTAGTTTTTATATTAAATTATAATTTTTGTACATTTACAGCCATAGGTCCTTTTTCATTTTCTTTAATATCAAATGTTACATCTTCGCCTTCATGCAAAGATTTTTCAGAACCCTTTTCTTTGATTTGAGAATGATGAACAAATACATCGTTACCCTGATTACAGGATATGAATCCATAACCTCTTTCGCAATCAAACCATTTAACTACACCTGTTATTTCTGCCATGATTTTGCCTCCTTATTTGAACTTTCATTAAATAGTATTTATCAAATTTTATATTTTAACACCTTGATAAATAAGGAATTTAAATATTAGATAGATCAATATTGATAAATATTATTGTTATATCTTAGCAATATTACGATAAAAAATTTTTATTATTAAATAAATAGTTAATTTTATATGAATATTTGATTGACATAACTTTATTTTGAATATATAATTAAATTCAATTTTAAATATGAGGTGATTATATAAAATGTTAATTTAGTCTTATCCAATAAGTTAAAATCAATACAAATAAAATGAAGAGCATCTTCTAAATAAAAGATGTGAGTTTTAGTGTTGTGTTAAACTGTTAAATTAATTTGGATAGGATTAGAAAGCATTATATTACCTTATACAAAGTACAGATTATACTTACAATCTTTTATAGTAATACCTGTATTGAATTTTTATATGGTAATGTTATGTCCTTCCAAATTTATAATTTGGAAGGTCTTTTTATTTTAATTTAAACATGAAAGGGTGATAAATATGACGACTACAAGTATACAGAAGGATTGGAAGAAAAATTCTATACTTTTTTTAGCAAGTCAAACCATATCTTTATTTGGTTCAATGCTTGTTCAATACGCTATTACTTGGTATATTACTTTAACAACACAATCGGGAGCTATGATGACAATAGCCATTATATGTGGATTTTTACCTTCATTCTTCATTTCTCCATTTGCAGGAGTATGGGCCGATAGATATAATCGTAAAATGCTAATAATTTTATCAGATTCAGCGATAGCAATATCTACATTAATTTTAGCTATAGTTTTTCTTTTAGGATATGATTCTTCTTGGATGCTATTTTTAGTTTTGGGAATAAGATCCTTAGGAACAGGAGTTCAAACACCGGCCGTTAGTGCTTTTATACCTCAAATTGTTCCAGAAGATAAGCTTAGTAAAATAAATGGGATAAATAGTAGTATACAATCATTAACAATGTTAGTATGTCCTATGCTGAGTGGAGCATTATTAAGTATGGCTACAATTGAAGCAATATTCTTTATAGATGTTATAACTGCTGCTATAGCTGTTTTTACATTATTACTATTTCTTAAAGTGAAAGCTCATTCTAAAGCATTAGAAGCGCAGCAAGCTAGTTATTTTAATGATATGAAAGAAGGAGTTATTTATATTAAAAATCATAGTTATGTAAAAAAATTCTTTTTATTTTGTACTATTTTCTTTCTTTTAGCTGCACCTATTTCTTTTTTAACTCCACTACAAGTAACTCGTAGTTTCGGAGATGATATTTGGAGATTGACAGCCATAGAAATTACATTCTCTATAGGAATGATGGCTGGTGGTATAATTATGGCATCTTGGGGAGGATTTAAAAATAGAGTATATACGATGATTTTATCTACTAGTATTATAGGAATAGGTACATTTCTTTTAGGTGTTATTCCAATATTTTGGATATATCTAACGGTTATGGCTATTGTGGGAGTAGCTATGCCTATTTTTAATACACCATCAACAGTTTTATTACAAGAGAAGGTAGAACCAGATTTTCAAGGAAGAGTTTTTGGCGTACTTGGAATGATTTCAAGTATTATGATGCCAGCTGGTATGATGATATTTGGACCTTTAGCAGATGTTATAAAAATAGAATGGTTACTTATAATAACAGGAATATTCTTGTTTGTTCAAAGTATTTTTATGTTTAAGGATAATGTGTTAATAGAAGCTGGAGAAAGATTAAATTAAACAATTTAATTAGGTAACAATAATATATTTATAAGAAAGTTAAGTTGTTTAAAAGTAAAATATACTCTATAGAATAGATGGGAGAAAAGTCTTTACTATAGAGTATTATTTTTTTCAAAACAATAGTAGATCTTAGCAGGAGCACTCGTTAAAGTTTAGAAGGTTTTTTATGTCTTATTAAAGATATTTTACGTTTTTGGATAAAAATCAGAGGGAACTGTATAGTTAGAATTACTCCTCAGAAGATAGAGGTTTTATATCGTGATATTTATTAATTTCTATAATATTTTGAAAAATAATACAATGTTGTATTGACAAATATATGAAAAAGATATAAACTATATTTAAAATTTAATAAATACCTCACTTTTATATGTGAGGTAGAGGCGCAAAATTTAACAGTCTTTAGTGGAGCTTGAGAAGGTGATGAAACTATGGAGAAGGAAATTTTGCCGAAGCTTGTAATATTTCTCAATATTGCTTGCTGGGTCTGCAGTTAAGAGCTGCAGGACTGTCTTAATAAATGTCCCGGTTTATTAAGTTGTGCTATCTCAAATGGGAAAGATGAGGATTAGGTTATCTGTAAGATTGAATCTGAGCTTTGCTCAGTTATTTTTTTATAGAATCTTATCTGAATATTTAAGATAGCACCAACCCAAGATTTAAGGGTTGGTTTTTTTATTATAAAAAAAGGAGAGGATTCAATATGAAGAAAAAATTATCACTATTAATTTTACTATCATTAGTAGCAATGCTAATACTAACAGGTTGCGGCTCAGGAAAGTCAGCTAAAAATGAAAATGTATTTAGAGTAGGTATGGAAGCTGGATATCCACCATTTAACTGGACACAAATGAATGATTCGAATGGAGCAGTAAAAATAGATGGAAGTTCAGAGTATGCAGGTGGATATGACGTTGAAATTGCAAAGAAAATAGCAGAAGGACTAGGCAAAGAATTAGTAATTGTTAAAACAGAGTGGGACGGGCTGGTACCAGCATTAACTTCAGGAAAAATAGATGTAATTATTGCAGGTATGTCTCCTACAGCAGAACGTAAGGAAACAATTGATTTTTCAAATAATTATTATCAATCACAATTAGTAATGGTTGTTAAAAGCAATGGAAAATATGCAAATGCTAAAAGCTTAGCAGATTTTAATGGAGCAAAAGTTACTGCTCAATTAAATACATTCCATTATTCAGTAATAGATCAAATTGAAGGTGTAGATAAGCAAGAAGCCATGGATAATTTCCCTGCAATGAGAGTTGCACTTGAATCAGGAGTAATTGACGCATATGTATCAGAAAAGCCAGAGGCTGTAAGTGCTCAATCTGCAAATTCTAACTTTAAAATGATTGAACTTCAAAATGGATTTGTTACTAATCCAGAGGATACACAAACAGCAGTAGGCATTAAGAAAAATAGTGATTTAACTGGAAGAATAAATGAAATTTTATCAGGAATATCAGAAGAAGAACAAGTAAATATAATGGGGGAAGCTGTTAAGAATCAACCAGCAGCGCAATAAAGTTTACTAGAATGGGTTATATTTGATAACTCATTCTAGCCCAATAACTTGATTTTATTTTAGGAGGGTTTAAATGAGCATTGAATGGATAATAAAAATACTTCAAGATAATTTACCAATGTTCTTACGTGGAGCTGGGATGACACTTTTAATTTCTATAATAGGAACTATAATAGGAACTTTAATAGGTTTATTAGTTGGTGTTATAAGAACAATTCCTGTTCCAGAAAGAGGTATAAAAAAAGTATTTCTTAAAATCATAAATATAATTCTTTCTATCTATATAGAATTTTTTAGAGGAACACCTATGATTGTGCAAGCTATGGTAATTTATTATGGTTCAGCTCAATTTTTGGGGATAGATATAAATAAAATAGTTGCAGCTTTATTTATAGTATCTATTAATACAGGAGCATATATGTCAGAAATAGTTAGAGGAGGTATTGTTTCAATAGACAAGGGCCAATTTGAGGCAGCTCAAGCAATTGGAATGACACATTCTCAAACAATGCTTAATGTAATATTACCACAAGTAATTCGTAATATTTTACCAGCAACAGGAAATGAGTTTGTAATTAATATAAAAGATACATCAGTTCTTAATGTAATTTCCGTTTCAGAGTTATTTTTCCAAACTAAATCAATTGCGGGAAATAACTTTAGATATTTTGAATCTTTCTTTGTTGCATGCTTTATTTATTTCATAATGACATTTACAGTAACTAGAATATTAAGAGCAATAGAAAGAAAATTAGATGGACCAGATAATTACATTATGGCAGGTAATCAGATGCAAGTAGAAAGGCCAGAGGATATGTTACGTAAATCGAAAGACAACGTAATAGCATAGGAGGAGAAAATATGCGAAAAGTAATTGATATAAAACATTTAAATAAATCTTTCGGATCCCATGAAGTATTGAAGGATATCAACTTTTCAGTAGATAAAGGAGAAGTTGTTTGTATAATAGGTTCTTCTGGGTCAGGTAAATCAACTTTATTACGTTGCATAAACCTTTTAGAGAAGCCAACTGCTGGTGAAATAATGTATAATGAGAAAAATATTCTAGATGATAATCACAATATATATAAATATAGAACTAAGTTAGGAATGGTTTTTCAGCAGTTTAACTTATTTAATAATCACAATGTATTAAGCAACTGTGTAGTTGGACAAATGAAAGTTTTAAACAGATCAAGAGAAGAATCTGAAAAAGTTGCTATGAAATATTTAGATGTTGTTGGTATGGGAAATTATATAAATGCTAAACCAAAGCAATTATCAGGGGGACAAAAACAACGTGTTGCTATTGCAAGAGCCTTATCCATGGAACCAGATGTTATTCTTTTTGATGAACCAACATCAGCTCTTGATCCTGAAATGGTAGGAGAGGTTCTTAAAGTTATGAAAGAACTTGCTGAAACTGGACTTACAATGTTAGTTGTAACACATGAGATGGAGTTTGCAAAGGAAGTATCTGACCGAGTAGTATTTATGAATAATGGAGTTATTGAAGAGGAAGGTAGTCCTGAACAAATATTTAATAATCCAACAAAGGAGCGTACCAGAGAGTTTTTAAAACGTACTTTAACTAATGGTTAGAGAAAGCTACTATCAAAATTTTGATAGTAGTTTTTTTGTTTTTTCAATAGATTTTAAAAAGAAAGTAAAATATATATATTAATCGTTAAAAAATGTGGTTTTTTATCTAAATCTAGAATGAAAAAATACGATAACTTAACTATATAGAATAAATTAAGAATTTGTATATAAGAGGGATAAAATGAAGAAAAAAACAATAAAAAAAGAAATAATTCAACTTTTAATTTTTACATCAATAATACCAATAATAGTAATGGCAATAGCAAACTTTTATTCGCTTAATAAAAATATTAATGAATTTACAGATTCGATAATTAAAAGTAGCGTTAATTTATTAAATGAGGAATTAGTAAATATTCACCTAAATAGCGATAGAGATATTGAGTATTTATCATTAGATGCTAATGCCAAAGGAATAAAAGAAAATAAAAATAATGAAGCATTATGGTTTGAAAAAACTTTACAAAGTTATACCAGCGTGAATGATGATGTGGTTTCAGCTTATATTGGAAGTGAGGATGGAAAGTTTTTATTATCTCCTCATGAGGATATAGGAAGTGATTATGATCCGAGAAATAGGGAGTGGTACAAGAAAGCTGTAACTAACCCATCAGAAGTTATAATTTCAGAACCTTACGAAGATGCAATTAATAAGAGGATTGTAGTTACTTATTCTAAGGCTATATTTAATGAGAAAGGAGAGTTTCAAGGAGTAATTGCAATAGATAAAAATCTAGAAAAATTATCTGATGTAGTTAGCAATATAGATTTAGGAGAAGGGGCATTTGCAAGTATATTTAGCAAGGATGGAACTATTATTGCAAATAATAACTTTAGTTTAATTGGGAAAAATGAAAAGGATATTCCTTGGATAGAAAAAGTGCTTGAGATTGAAAATAAAACTAATAAATATTTGAAGATAGATGGAGTAACTTATCTAAGCTATAAGGATATAGAAAGTGAGAGTGGATTAAATATAGCTACTTTTATTCCAGTTAGTGAACTTATAAAATCATATGTGGAAGATTTTATATTATCAATAATAGTATTTACAGCTATTGTATTACTTGTAATTATATCTTCGAAAATATATACAGGGAAATTAACTAAACCAATAAAACAAGTAGTAGATATATTAAACAGGATAAAAGATGGAGACTTTACAGAAAAGGTAGAAAGCAGGCTTTATTATAATAAGGAAATTGATTCAATGATTAATGGATTAAATGCTTTAATAGAGGATATGGGAGTATTATTATCAGGGGTAAAGGAAGCATCTGAAAAAGTAAATTGTGGCTCTGAAACTCTATTTGGAATTATTTCAGAATCAAGTAATGTAGGAGAAGAAGTAGCAAAATCTATTCAACAAATAGCAGGGGGTGCTACAAATCAAGCATCTCAATTAGATGAAGGTGTAAGAGTAGTTGCAGAATTAGAGGAGGAAGTAAATAAGTCAATAGAAAGCTCGGATAGGATGCTAAGTACTTCAAATGAAGTTAAGTCATCATCTATTGAAGGAATAATTGCAATAGAAAATTTAAGTGAAGCATATGAAAAAAATAAGGAAGCAAGTGAGAATATGGCTTCAAAAGTTGATATGTTATCAGAGAAATCAGAGAAAATAGGAATTATAATTGATGCAATTAAATCAATTACCGAGCAAACAAATCTTTTAGCCTTAAATGCAAGCATAGAAGCTGCAAGAGCTGGTGAAGTTGGTAGGGGGTTTGCTGTTGTAGCTGAGGAGGTAAGAAAACTTGCAGAGGAATCAGCGAAATCAGCTACAGAAATAAACAGTGTTGTAGGAGAAATAAAGGGAAATATAAAAGATCTTTATGAAGATACAGTAACAACTAGAAGATTAAACGAAGATACTCAAGAAAGTTTATTAGTAACAAGAGATAAATTTGGAGTAATAGATAACAGAATAAATGGACTAGAAGAAAATATTAAAGAGGTTAGCGCTTCTTTAGATAAGATAATTCAAAGTAAGGATACTGTTGTTTATAAGATATCAGAAGTAGCTGCTGTATCACAGGAAACTGCAGCGATTACAGAAGAGGTAAGTGCTGCTTCGGAAGAGCAATCATCTTCTTTACAAGAGATGGCTGGGGAAGCAGAAACATTAAGAGACTATTCCGAGATATTAAACAATTTAATCAATAAGTTTAAAGTATAAGAAAGTAGGCAGTAATATTACTGTCTACTTTTAATTGTAAAAGATATTAAAAGTGTTAATGTATTACGATTAGGTATATTTTATGTATGGAACCATATTTTATGTGAATTCATAGTATAAATACTGTGATAAATAAAGTTGGAGGATTACATGAAATCAAATTATAGAAGTAAGATGAGAACTGATAGTGAAATTAGAAATTTCCCACCACAACACCAGGATGTTCAGCCAGGGATAGAATCAATAATGAATCCAAGACCTATATTTGATGATCCTGAGTATACAGGGAGTGGGAAACTAAAGGATAGGGTTGCAATAATAACAGGCGGAGATAGTGGAATTGGAAGGGCTACAGCAGTTGCTTTTGCTAAGGAAGGAGCAAATGTTGTAATAGTATATTTATATGAAAAGGAAGATGCAGAAGAAACTAAAGGGTATGTAGAGAAGTATGGTAGTGAATGTTTAAATTTAGAGGGTGACATTAGTGAAGAAGACTTTTGCAAGGAAATTGTAGAAAGAACAATTGAAAGATTTGGGAAAATAGATATATTAGTAAATAATGCGGGTGTTCAATTTCCACAAAAAAGTATAGAGGATATAACTTCTGAGCAGTTAGAATTAACTTTTAAAGTTAATATTTTCCCCATGTTTTATTTAACTAAAGCTGCATTACCTTATTTAAAAAAGGGAAGCTCTATTATAAATACAACATCTGTTACAGCATATCAAGGACATAAAGACCTTATAGATTATTCAGCGACAAAAGGAGCAATAACAACATTTACTCGCTCATTATCTCAATCTTTAGTTGATAAGGGGATAAGAGTTAATGGAGTGGCACCAGGACCAATTTGGACTCCGTTAATAGTATCTAGTTTTTCAGCAGAAGAAGTAGCTATATTTGGTTCAGATACTCCAATGAAAAGAGCTGGTGAGCCATATGAATTAGCACCAGCATATGTATATTTAGCATCTGATGATTCGAGCTATGTAACCGGACAAGTTATTCATGTAAATGGAGGAACAATGGTAGAAAGTTAAATTATAACTTTACCATTAAAGTTGAAGTAGTATATAAGTGATGTTATAATTTATAATATATTACATTAGAGGGCTTCGAATTTTATCGAAGCCTTTTTAATATAAAGAAAGATGTATTTAGGAGGAAATAAAAAAATGTCTAGTTCTTTACAAACTAAGAAGTCACTAGCAAAGTCATTAAAAAAATTAATGAGAAGAGCTCCATTAAATAAAATATCAGTAAAAGATGTAGTTGAAGATTGCAGTTTAAATAGACAAACCTTCTATTATCACTTTCATGATATATATGATCTTGTAGAATGGATATATAAAACAGAAGCTATTGAAAGTATAGCTGAATATAAGAGTTATAGTACATGGATTGATGGATTTTATAAAATATTTTTATATATAGAGGATAATAAAGAATTTTGTTACAATACATTGAATTCATTAAGCAGAACTCATTTAGATACTTATCTTTTTTCAGTAATAAATGATTTGCTTATGGGAGTTATTAATGAATTATCTAATAATATGAATGTAAAAACAGAAGACAAGAAATTCATGGCAGATTTCTATACTCATGCATTTGCAGGATTGGTAATACAGTGGATGAAAGATGGAATGAAAGAAGACCCTAAGGTATTAATAGAGAAACTAAAAGAGTTAATAGAGGGAAATTTTGTGATAGCACTAAAGCGATACCAACAAATGATTTAAGAACTTATAAATTATTTTGCAATAATAGTTATAGATGTATTATTTATAACGATCTATTCATAATGGATAGATCGCTTTTTTTATATTTTTAAATACTTTAAATTAGTTAATTCCTAAGTATGTATTATATAGAATAATCAAAATATAGGAACAAGGAATAAAGTATTACATATAATAGAAAATAATATTATATAGGTGAAGATAATGTTTATAAAATTTAAGAATACTAATAATAAAAAGCTTATAGATGTTAGAACAAAATCAGAATTTTTAGAGATGAATATGACTCAATATAATATTCCAGTAATAAATGAAGAACAGCATCTAAGAATAAAAAGATTCTATCCATTAGCTATCTTCATTATAGTTAAAAGTATAATAAAAGATAGAGAAAGAATAAAAGAGCTATTAATAAAAATATCTAATAATAAAAGTGAAGAAGTTATAATTGCATGCTCAAGAGGTAGGCTAAGAAGCCCAATTACTTATATATATGCAAGAATTATTGGAGTAAAATGTAGGGTTTTATGGGGTGGGTTAAAGAAAAGATATATTAAAGAAGAGTATTAGAAAAAATTATTTATAATTATTTTAATATCTTTTTTTTATTTTATAATATGTTAGAAAAATAACTATTATAGACAAGCTTCGTTAAAAGGTTTACAATCTATTTGGGGAATATTATGAAAATTATAAATATTAATTTGATAGAAGAAATAGACTAGAAGTTTGTTTAAATATACAAAATTATGTATATTGAAATTTAGTTAATGAATGTTTTCTTAAATTTATATAGAAGACTTTAAAACATAATAAATTAGGGGAGATGAATTTATGAATACTATAGTTTGTATCAAACAAGTACCAGGAACGTCAAAAGTTGAAGTTGATAAAAAAACAGGAGTTTTAAAAAGAGATGGAATAGATACAAAGATGAATCCATATGATCTTTATGCGCTAGAAACTGCATTTAAAATTAAGGAGAAAACTGGTGGAAGTATAAGTGTAATAAGTATGGGGCCACCTCAAGCTATGGAGGTAATAAGAGAAGCTTTTTCAATGGGAGCTGATAATGGAGTGCTAATATCAGATAGAAAATTTGCAGGCGCTGATGTTCTAGCAACATCATATACAATATCGCAAGGAATAAGGAAAACAGAGAATTTTGATTTAATTATTTGTGGCAAGCAAACAACTGATGGAGATACAGCTCAAGTTGGACCAGAGATAGCTGAGTATTTAGATATTCCTCATGTAGCTAATGTTAGAAAAATATTAGAAGTAGGAAATGATTGTATAACAGTAGAAATGGACATGCCTAATACAGTAGAAATTACTGAAGTTAAATATCCTTGTTTATTAACAGTAGAAAAAGATATATTTGAACCTAGATTGCCTTCATATAGAAAAAAGATAGAATCAAAAGATAGAGAAATTAAGGTAATATCATTAAGTGATTTTGAAGATAAAGATGAAAATAAATATGGCTTAAATGGTTCACCAACTCAAGTTGAAAGAATATTTCCTCCTGAATCTAATTCTAGTCATGAAAAATGGAATGGGAATTCAGATGAAATAAGCAAAAATATATTCAATAAGTTAAAAGAATTAAAGTTTATTTAGGAGGAAGAAATATGTCTAAGTTAGTAGTGAATCAAGATAAAGTAGGAAATATAGATGAAATTATTAAAATATGTCCATTTGGAGCCTTAGAAAATAATGCTGGGAAACTGGATATTAATTCTAATTGTAAGATGTGTAAGTTGTGTGTGAAGAAGGGACCAGAAGGTGCTGTAAAATATATAGAAGAAGAAAAAATATTAATAGATAAAAGTGAATGGAAAGGTATAGCAGTATATGTAGATCATGTAGATGGAGATATACACCCTGTTACATTTGAACTTATAGGAAAAGCAAGAGAGCTATCTAATAAAGTAAAACAAGAAGTATATTGTATATTCATAGGCTATAATATAACTGAAAAAGCAGAAGAGTTATTACATTATGGAGTAGATAAAGTATATGTATATGATAATGAGAGATTAAATAATTTTAGAATAGAACCATATACAGCAATGTTTGAGAGTTTCATAGATGACGTTAAGCCATCTGTTATATTAGTTGGAGCAACTACTTTAGGAAGGTCACTAGCACCAAGAGTAGCAGCTAGGTATAGAACAGGTTTAACAGCAGATTGTACAGTTTTAGATATAAAGGAAAATACAGATTTAATACAAATAAGACCAGCTTTTGGTGGAAATATAATGGCTCAAATAATTACTCCAAATTCAAGACCACAGTTAGCAACAGTTAGATATAAGGTTATGTCTGCACCAGAGAGAAATAAAGAAGCTACAGGAAAGTTGATAATTTGTGATATTAACAAAAATAAGTTATCATCAAATATTAATGTAAAAAGTATAGAATCTAAAAAGAAGGAGCATAGCATATCAGAAACTGATGTTTTAGTTGTAGCTGGAAGAGGAATAAAGTCAGAAAAAGATATGAATATGATAACGGAGCTAGCAGATCTACTAGGAGGAGAAGTTGCTGTTACAAGACCCTTAATTGAATCTGGATGGGAAGATGCAAGTAAGCAAGTTGGGTTAAGCGGAAGAACTGTTAGAGCTAAACTTATAATAACATGCGGAGTGTCTGGAGCAGTTCAATTTACTGCAGGTATGAATAACTCTGATTATATATTTGCTATAAATAATGATGAAAAGGCACCAATATTTAAGGTTGCACACTATGGAATAGTAGGGGATATATATGAAATAATTCCAAAGTTAATTCAAATGATTAAGGAGAATGGAGGAGAAGAACATGCAATATAATAAAGTGTTAGAAAAAAATATAGAGGAAATAAAAGTATTAATAAATGACAATGATAGAATTTTTTATGGAGAAAATATCAATGAAGATTATAGTCATGATGAACTAGGATTTGTTAGAAAATTTCCAGAGATAGTAGTTAAAGTTTCTAACACTGAAGAAGTAGCTAATATTATGAAGTATGCTTATGAAAATAATATACCAGTTACAGCTAGGGGATCTGGAACAGGGCTAGTAGGAGCTTGTGTACCGCTTCATGGCGGAATAATCATAGATTTAAGTGGAATGAATAATATATTAGAATTAGATGATGAAAATTTAACTTTAACAGTAGAACCTGGGGTTTTACTTATGGATATAGCAAAATCTGTCCAAGATCATGATTTGTTTTATCCACCAGATCCGGGTGAAAAGACAGCTACAATTGGAGGGAATATAAGTACTAATGCAGGAGGAATGAGGGCTGTAAAATATGGAGTAACCAGAGATTATGTTAGAGGATTAGAGGTTGTAACTCCAAAAGGAGAGGTTCTGAGCCTAGGTGGAAAGGTAGTTAAAAACAGTTCAGGATATAGCATAAAAGATTTAATAATAGGCTCTGAAGGAACATTAGGAATAATAACTAAAGCAACGTTGAAGTTATTGCCACTACCTAAAAAATCTATAAGTTTATTAGTTCCATTTAAGGAGTTAGAAACTGCAATTGAAACTGTACCTAAGATAATCAAATCAAAAGCAGTACCAACAGCTATTGAGTTTATGCAAGGAGAGGTAATACTAGCAGCAGAGGAATATCTAGGCAAGAAATTCCCGGATCATAGTTCAGACGCTTATTTGTTATTAACCTTTGATGGTAACTCAAAAGAAGAAATAGAGAAGAATTATGAAAAGGTTGCAGATATATGTTTAAATGAAGGTGCTATGGATGTATTTATATCAGATACAGAAGAAAGACAAGAGTCGATTTGGTCAGCAAGAGGAGCTTTTTTAGAAGCTATAAAATCATCTACAACTGAAATGGATGAGGTAGATGTAGTAGTTCCAAGAAATAAAGTGGCTAGTTTTGTAAAATTTACTCATAAGCTTCAAGAAGAGTATGAAATAAGAATAAAAAGTTTTGGCCATGCAGGAGATGGGAACTTACACATTTATATACTAAGAGATAAATTAAGTGAAGATAAATGGCAAGAAAAACTAAATAATGTAATGAAAAAAATGTATGATAAAGCTAAAGATTTAGCAGGACAAGTTTCTGGAGAACATGGAATAGGATATGCTAAAAAGGAGTATTTGAGTGATTCATTAAGTGATGAAAATATTGAAATTATGAGAGGGATAAAATCAGTTTTTGACCCTAAAAATATATTAAATCCAGGAAAGGTATTCTATTAAAATTAAATGGTCTAGTAACAATAAAGTTATTAGACCATTTAATTTTAATTAGAAAAAATCCTAATTAATTTGCTATTTTATAATTATAAGGCTTTAGCCTTGGGGGATCGGATTAAATAATATTGTTTACTGTATATATTTTTTCTAACTCATTATTATATTCATTACAGGCATTTAAAACTTTTCTATAATATTTTTTCCTGTAATTTTTGCTAAAGATAGTTTTTAAAAAATTTATCATTAGATTTCCTCCTTAAAAAGCTCATATTACTTAAATTTAATTAAGCTAATAAACCTCTATTAAGTTGATACGAGAATTATATTATATAAATATGAAGAAATTATGGAGATAAAATAAATATTATTACAAATTAATTTTATAACTAATAAGGTATATTCATAAAATCTTCATTTAAAATGATTAATATTATTATAGGAATAAATTATATTAAATTTTATTAAGGAGGATTAAGAATGAATCACAATAATGAAGATGGATATGATTATAAGCATAGTTATTTTAAACATGTATTTCATATGGGTTTATGCTGTGCTTTACCAATAGTTATAATATTACTATTGCCAATAGTCTATAAATTTTCTCCTAAAGTTAGTGAAATATTAGGAGTGATGGCACCATTTATATGCCCTTTAATTATGCTATTAATGTTACCTATGATGTTCTTAAAAAGAAAAAAAGGCAGATGCTGTGAAAAGGAGATAAATAGAAAAAATAAGAAAATGCAATAGTTTCAAATAGAAATATAATTGTATGTTTAGTTAAAAGTCAAATATTATAATAACTATAAATAGTTCAATGGTATTTTATCATTAAGCTATTTATAGTTATCATATAAAAATTATTATACAATTAATCTATATATAGATGCTGTTATAAAACATACTACAAAAGCGATTACAGTAGGAATTATAAATGAAAGTAGTGTCCATTTAATGCTACCAGTTTCCTTTTTTATAGTCCAAAGTGTGGTTGAACAAGGCCAATGAAGTAAACTAAATAGCATAGTATTTAGTGCAGTAAGTAAAGTCCAATTGTTATTTACTAAAATTTCTCTTAATGATTCTATACTTGAAAAGTCTGTTAATGTTCCTGTAGCTAAGTATGCCATTAATAGTACAGGAAGAACTATTTCGTTTGCTGGAAGACCAACTAAAAAAGCAAGAAGTATAAATCCATCTAGTCCAATAGCATTACCTAAAGGTTGCAAGAAATTAGCTACATGACTTATTATGCTTAAGTCTCCTATATAGATATTAGCTAATATCCATGTAATTGCACCAGCAGGAGCAGCAACTAGTACAGCTCTACTTAATACGAATATTGTTCTATCTATAATTGAAGTATATAATACTCTACCTATTTGAGGTTTCCTATACGGAGGAAGTTCTAGTGTAAAGGTAGAAGGTACACCTTTTAAAAGGGTTTTAGATAAAATGAATGAAACTAATAAAGTCATAGCTATACCTAAGATGACAATTAAGGTAATAGATAATGATGGAATTATATTATTTATTGTATTGTTGGATGTAACAGCAAAGAATACTGTAGCTATTGCAATTAAAGTAGGGAAGCGACCATTGCATGGAACAAAGTTATTAGTTATTATAGCTATAAGTCTTTCTCTTGGAGACTCTATGATTCTACAACCTATTACCCCAGCAGCGTTGCATCCAAAACCCATACACATAGTAAGGCATTGTTTACCATGAGCACAACATTTTTTAAACATATGATCTAAGTTAAAGGCTATTCTAGGCAAATATCCTGAATCTTCTAGTAAGGTGAATAGTGGGAAAAATATAGCCATAGGTGGAAGCATTACAGCTATAACCCAAGCTAAGGTTCTGTATAGGCCTAAGACTAAAATTCCATGTAGCCAATCTGGAGCTCCTAGTAAATTAAATAATTCAGTTAGTTTATCTTGAAATGAGAATAGGAGATCAGATAAAACTTGTGAAGGATAGTTTGCACCTTCTATAGTTAACCAAAATACAATGCCGAGTAAGAGTAGCATTAATGGTATTCCGAATACCTTTGATGTTAGTATGTCATCTATTTTTTTATCTCTATTTATTTTTTTTAGGTCTTCTTTTACAAATTTATCTTTTATTATTTTAGCTTGTTTATAATTCATTTCTGAAATGTATTCTCTTAATTTCTCTTTATCTGTATTTAGATTAAGTTCGGATTGAATGTTTTTAGCTATAATAGTGTTGAATTTATCATCGAACTCATCTAGTTTTTTAAATATATCATAGTTACTGTCTATTAACCTTAAAGCCACCCATCTTTTATTTACAATATCATACGATACTAATTTTTTTTCTATTTTTTCAACAAGGTTTTCAATAAATTCATTATATATAATTTTATTTGGGGTAGGAATTTTCTTTTTTACAGCTAAATTTTCGATTTCAGTTTTAAGTTTATCAATACCAATACCTTTATTAGCAGCAGTAAGAACTACTGGTATTCCTAATGAGTTTTCAAGTCCATCTTTATCAATTTGTATGTTTTTCTTTTTGGCTTCATCTATTAAGTTGACGCAGGCAATAACTTTATTAGTTAGTTCAGAAATTTGGTAAACTAGGTTTAGGTTTCTTTCTAAACAAGTTGCATCAGTAACTACAACAACAGCATCATAATTTCCGTAACATATAAAATCACGTGCTATTTCTTCATCAATAGAGGATGAAAATAATGAGTAGGTTCCAGGTAAGTCTACAAGAATATATTCATTCCCATTGTAATTAAATTCTCCACGAGCATTTACAACTGTCTTGCCAGGCCAATTGCCAGTATGCTGATGAAGTCCAGTTAAATAATTAAAAACTGTACTTTTACCGGTATTAGGATTACCCGCTAAAGCAATTACATACTGATTATTTTTTTTGCCAATATTAAAAATGTCTTTCATAGAATTAATTTGACTAGTTTGAGCTGTTAAACCCATTTTAAAATCACCTCTTAAAATTTATAGTTCTGAAACTTCAATAAGTTGTCCTTCTTCTTTTCTTAAAGCAATCATAGCTCCTCTGATTCTATAGACTGTTAAATTATTTTTAGGGCCTTTTCTAAGCACCTCTATTATTGCACCTTGAGTTAATCCTAATGCTAATAGTCTTTCTTTAAGTGATGATTTGGAATTATTTCTTTTTACAATTACGCTACTTCCAACTTTAATTTCTGATAAGTTTTTCATAAATTACCTCCATAGTTTCGTTTATCTAATTTTTTTAGCTTAGGCTAAATTTATTTATAGTTCAATTTATGAGGTAATAATAAATATTGATACAAAAATATAAAATTTTATAAGAATTTTATATTAGGTAGTTAAATATAATATAAAGATAGTTTGAAATGGAGGGGTTGACATGAATGAAAGAGAAGAATTTTATACTTTTAATAACTACTTAAAAAATGATAGCAAGTTAATTACAGCTTCAATGGAAGATTATATAGAAATGATATATAGGTTATCAAAAAATAAAGGGTTTACTAGGGTGGGGGATTTATCAAAGGCTTTAAATGTGAAACCTGCTTCAATAACCAAGATGATAAAAAAATTAGATGAATTAAGTTTAGCTAGCTATGAAAAATATGGTTATGTAAAATTGACTGAGAATGGAAGCAGTTATGGAGAATATTTATTAAATAGGCATAACACTATAGAAAAATTTCTTAAGATATTGGGTGTATCAAATTACTTATTACAAGAAACTGAAAAAATAGAGCATGTTTTAAGTAAAGAAACTTTTGAGAGGATGATAAATTTCATAGAAGTAGTAGAAAAATATCCAGATATAAAAAAAAAATTAGATAATAATTTTATAGAATTTAAAGATTCATTATAAAATATTAATTATATTAGGCACCTTATCTTAAATTTGTTTAATTACTAAAATTAATGGAATAATAAAATATGAGGTGATATTTTTATGAAATCCGTTTGGAGTAAAAGTTATGATATTAAGGAAAGAAGACCTTTGAAGAAAGACATAGAAGTAGAAGCAGTTGTTATTGGAGCTGGTATAACAGGATTATTAACAGCATATATGCTAAAAGAAAAAGGAGTAGATGTTGTTGTTATAGATAGGGGGAAAATATTAAATGGAAATACTAAAAACACAACAGCTAAAATAACAATACAACATAATATAATATATGATAAGCTTATAAAAGAATTTGGCGAAGAAAATGCGAAAAAATATGCTAAGGCAAATGAATTAGCCATAGAAACATATAAAGAAATAATAAATAGTAATAATATAGATTGCGATTTTGAAATAGAAGATGCATACGTATATAGTTTAGATAATCCTAAAAAGATAGAAAATGAATATGATGCATCAATAAAAATTGGTATAGATGCAGAATTAGTAGATGAAATTGAATTGCCATTTAAAATAGCAAAGGCTGTAAAATTTAAAAACCAAGCACAATTTAATCCTATAAAGTTTTTAAACTATATAGCTAAAGAACTAGTTATTTATGAAGATACAAAAGCTATAGACATAAAAGAAGATATTGTTATAACTAATAATGGAAATATAAAAGCTAAAAGTATTGTAGTAGCAACCCATTTTCCAATTATAAATACTCCAGGATATTACTTTATGAGAATGCATCAAGAAAGAGAGCATTTAATTGCACTTAAAGATGCCCAGATTATTCATGGAATGTATTTAGATGAAAAAGATGGTGGCTATACATTTAGACGATATAAGGATTTGTTAATTATGGGTGGAATCTCTAAGAGAACTGGAGATAATGAATTAGGTGGATCTTATGATAAGATTAGAGACTTAGCCAAGAAATTATATCCTAATTCAATAGAAAAATATAATTGGTCAGCTCAAGATTGTATGACTTCTGATGGGATTCCGTATATAGGCATTTATTCCAAGGAAATGCCAAATGTTTATGTAGCCACTGGATTTAATAAATGGGGAATGACATCATCTATGGTTTCATCAATAATTATTAGTGATATGATAGTTGGTGTAGAGCATGATTTTAACGATATATTTTCTCCAAGTAGATTTGATATGACTGCATCTATAAAAAATCTAGCAAAAGATGGAGTGGAAACAGCATATAACTTTATTGCACAGAAAATACATATACCAATGCAAACAATAGAACATGTAAATAATGGCGAAGGTGAAATTATTATTTATAATGGAGAGAAGGTAGGAGTATATAAGAATAATGATGGAAAAGTCTATACAGTTTCAACTAAGTGCCCGCATTTAGGATGTGAGCTAAAGTGGAATGCAGATGATTTATCTTGGGATTGCCCTTGTCATGGGTCAAGATTTGATTTTAAGGGGAACTTATTAGATTCACCTTCTATAAAGGATTTAAGGTATGAAGAATAAAAATTCATATAGTAATAAGAAAAGCTTTTTTGAAGGTTGGTATTTTAAACAACAATTTGGTGATGATAGCATAGCTTTTATTCCAGGCGTAAATATTGATAAGAATGGATTAAGGTATGCATTTATTCAAGTGATAACTAATAATAAATCTTATAATATAAAGTACGATTTTAAAGACTTTTCAATAAGCTATGATAAATTAACTATTAAGATAAAAGATAGTATATTTTCTAAAAAAGGATTGATATTAAATATAGTTAGTAGTGATATAAAAATCAAAGGTAAGTTAAGTTATGATAATGTTACTCCAATTAAAAATGATATAATGGGACCATTTGCTTTATTTCCGTTTATGGAATGTAATCATGGAATAATAAGTTTACATCATATAGTTAATGGGAATTTGAATATAAATAATGAAGATATAATAATAAAAGATGGTATAGGGTATATTGAGAAGGATTTAGGAAAGTCATTCCCTAAGTCATATTTATGGATTCAATGTAATAGTTTTAAAAATATAAAGGCAAACATTATGGTTTCCATCGCAGATATTCCATTCTTAGGATTTGAATTTAAAGGATGTATTGCATCTATTTTATATAAAGAAAAAGAATATAGATTAGCAACTTATAATGGCGTTAAAATATTAAGTTATAATGAGAATGGATTAATTATAAAAAAAGGAAAGTATAAGTTGGAAATAGAAATAAATGAAAACTATCCGCAAAAACTATTAGCACCAGATGGTGGGAAAATGATAAGAACAATTTATGAAAATTTATCATGTAAAGCAAGGTTTAAATTTTATAAGAAAGATAAGTTGCTTTTTAACTTAGAAAGTGAAAAAGCTAGTTTTGAGTATGTTAAGTAAAAAGGGACTTAGTAAATACTAAGTCCCTAATAAATTACATTGTTTTATGGAATGTTCTGTTTATAACATCTAGTTGTTGTTCTCTTGTTAACTTGATGAAGTTTACAGCGTATCCGGAAACTCTTATAGTTAATTGAGGATATAATTCTGGATGTTCCATAGCATCTAATAGAGTTTCTCTATCAAATACATTTACGTTTAAGTGGTGAGCATCTTGACCAAAATATCCATCCATTAATGAGCTTAAGTTCTTAATTCTATCTTCAGGATTTTTACCTAAAGCATCTGGAATTATTGAGAAGGTATTTGATATACCATCTTGGGAATGTTCATATGGTAATTTAGCAACTGAGTTTAATGATGCTAATGAACCGCTGTTATCTCTTCCATGCATTGGGTTAGCTCCTGGAGCAAATGGTTCTCCAGCTTTTCTTCCATCAGGAGTAGTACCAGTCTTCTTACCATAAACAACATTTGAAGTTATAGTTAAAACAGATTGAGTATGATAAGCATTTCTATAAGTCTTGTTTTGTCTGATCTTGTTCATCATATTTTCAACAAGATATACAGCTATATCATCAACTCTATCATCATCATTTCCGTATTTAGGGAAATCACCTTCGATTTCAAAATCAATAGCAACTCCTTCTTCATTTCTTATAGGCTTAACTTTAGCATATTTAATAGCTGAAAGTGAATCAGCACAAACGGATAATCCAGCTATACCACAAGCCATTGTTCTAAATACATCTCTGTCATGTAAAGCCATTTGTAATTTTTCATAAGAATACTTATCATGCATGTAGTGAATAACATTTAAAGTGTTAACATAAAGGTTAGCTAACCAGTCTGTCATTATTTCAAATTTATCCATTACTTCTTCATAATTTAAATATTCACTAGTTATTGGAGCTAGTTTTGGACCAACTTGCATTCCATACTTTTCATCTCTTCCACCATTTATAGCGTAAAGTAAAGTTTTAGCTAAGTTAACTCTAGCACCGAAGAATTGCATTTGCTTACCAACTCTCATAGCAGATACACAACAAGCAATTGCATAATCATCACCCCAGTAAGGAGCCATTAAATCATCATTTTCATATTGAACAGAACTTGTATCAATAGAAACTTTTGAACAGAAGTCCTTAAATCCTTGAGGTAATCTTGTTGACCAAAGTACAGTTAAGTTAGGTTCTGGTGATGGTCCTAAAGTATATAGTGTATTAAGGATTCTGAAAGAGTTTTTAGTAACTAATGTTCTTCCATCTAGTCCCATACCACCAATTGATTCAGTAACCCAAGTTGGATCTCCAGAGAATAAGTCATTATATTCTGGAGTTCTTAAGAATTTTACAAGTCTTAATTTCATAACGAAATGATCAACTAATTCTTGAGCTTCTTCCTCAGTAATTAATCCTGCTTTTAAATCTCTTTCAATATATATATCTAAGAATGTTGAAGTTCTTCCAAGAGACATAGCAGCACCATTTTGGTCTTTTATTGCACCTAAGAATCCAAAGTATAACCATTGAATAGCTTCTTTAGCGTTTTTAGCTGGTCCAGATATATCAAGACCGTAAGTTTCAGCTAATCCTTTCAATTCTTTTAAAGCAACTATTTGATCAGAAAGTTCTTCTCTTAATCTAATAACATCTTCATCTATGCATCTAACTTCTAAGCTCTTCTTTTGAGCAATTTTATCTTCTATTAATCTGTCAACTCCATATAGAGCAACTCTTCTATAGTCACCTATTATTCTTCCTCTACCATAGGCATCAGGAAGACCTGTGATAACACCAGATTTTCTTGCTAATCTCATTTCGTCAGTATAAGCATCAAAAACACCTTGATTATGAGTTTTTCTATATTTAGTAAATATTTCTGAAATTTTTGGACTTACTTCATAGCCATAAGATTTTGCAGCATTTTCAGCCATTCTGATACCGCCGAAAGGCATTACAGCTCTTTTTAATGGAGCATCAGTTTGAACACCAACTATTTTTTCGAAAGCTTTATCTATATATCCAGCGTTATATTCATTAATACCAGAAACAGTTTCAGTATCAACGTCTAAAACTCCACCGTTTTCTCTTTCCTTTTTAAATAATTCACTAACCTCATCCCATAACTTCTTTGTGGCTTCTGTAGCACCAGATAAAAAGCTATCATCCCCATTGTATGGAGTATAGTTTAATTGTATAAAGTTTCTTACATCAACAGATTTAGTCCATTGACCTTCTTTAAAATTGATCCATTCTTGCTTCATATAATGCACCCCTTTTTCTAACAATTATAAATATTGACTTATATTGGAAGTAATTCTCAATAAATAATATTTATCAAGTAAATTTTAACATTAAAGTTCTCTTATTGCAATAAATTAATAATTAAATAAAATAATAAAAATATAATAAATTAATTAATAAAATATATTGAATAATAAATATTATCAATATATAATGTTAAAAGAAATAAATATAATCTGGAGGAGTTTATGACTGGGGATAGAAAGATTTGTAGATGTAGAAATGTAAGTTATTTAGATATAAGAAAAGCAATGAAGAGTGGAACTAGAACATTAGATGAAATAATGGATCAAACTGGTGCTGCGACTTGTTGCGGGGGATGTACAAGCCAAGTTCAAGAAATTTTAGATTCTGTATGTAGTTGCAATAATGTATCTTTAAAAGATGTAGTTATTGCAGTTAATAATGGAGCAGATACAGTTGAAAAGGTTGGGGAAGCAACTAAAGCAGGAACTACATGTGGAAGATGTAAGGGATTGATCGAAAATATTATTCAATTAAAAAGATAAAGTATATTTTGCTATTAATTACACGAAAATAAACCTTAAGGAAGAAAATTCTTAAGGTTTTTCTTTTTATAAAAATGAAATATTAGTATTTATGGGTTAAATGGTAATAAATATTAATAAAATCTATTAAAAATGAATGAAAATGATTGTTTATGAATGAAAATGAATGATAATGGTTGAAATTGATTTTGAAAAGTTGTATTATTTAGTTGGGAGTGATTTTAGTGTTAACTGAAGAGAGACATAAACTTATATTAGAAGAGCTTAGAAATAATTCTGTAGTATATGTAAATGAACTTGTAAAGACGTTAGATACTTCAGAATCTACAATAAGAAGAGATTTGAATTATTTAGATGAAGCAGGAAAGCTTAAAAAGGTCCATGGTGGAGCAACTCTGCTAGAAAAAGAATTTCATACTAAAGATGATTTAGTATCAATAAGAGAAACATTAAATATTAACGATAAATCTATTATTGCAAAATATGCAGCAAGTCTTATTAAAAAAGATGATTTTGTATATATAGATTCAGGAACAACAACAAATTTAATGATTGATTTTCTAAAAGAGAAAGAAGCTATATATGTTACTAATGGAATAAATCAAGCAAAAAAATTAATAAGTAATGGATTTAGAACTTATATACTTGGTGGTGAAATTAAAGATTCAACAGAGGCTATAGTTGGAGTGGAAGCTATAAATAGTTTGAAAAGATATAATTTTACTAAAGGTTTCTTTGGAACAAATGGGATATCTGACTATAGAGGATATACTACTCCTGATATAAAGGAAGCCTTAGTTAAGGAAGAAGCACTAAAAAGGACAAGAAATCCATATATTTTGGCGGATAAAACAAAGTTTAATGAAATTAGTTGTATAACTTTTGGAGAAATAGACGAAGCAGTGATAATAACAACAATATTAGAGAATACTAGTTATTGTAATAAGGCAGAAATAGTGGAGGTTTTAAAGCTATGATTTATACTATAACTTTTAATCCAGCGTTAGATTACATAATAAGAGTTAAAGACTTTAAATTAGGAGAGGTGAATAGAACTTCTTATGAAGAAGTTTATGCCGGAGGCAAGGGTATAAACGTTTCGATAGTTTTAAAGAATTTAGATGTAGAAAATGTAGCACTTGGATATATAGCAGGTTTTACAGGCGATGAAATAGAGCATAAAGTTAAGGCTTTTGGGTGTAATACAGATTTCATAAAGCTAGATAATGGAATGTCTAGGATAAATGTTAAATTAAAATCTAATGAAGAGTCGGAAATAAATGGTCAGGGGCCTAGTATTTCAGATAAAGATCTAGAGGAGCTATATGAAAAGCTAGAATTATTAAAAGCAGGTGATATTTTAGTCTTAGCAGGTAGCATTCCGGCAACTCTTCCTAAAAATATATATGAATTAATAATGGAAAGGTTATCTAATAGAGGTATAAAGTTTATTGTTGATGCAACGGGTGAACTTTTGCTAAATGTATTAAAATACAAGCCGTTTTTAATTAAGCCTAACCATCATGAATTAGCAGAATTATTTAATACCACTATAGAGAATGAAGAAGATATAGTGAGTTATGCCAAAAAGCTTAGAGAAATGGGAGCGAAAAATGTTTTAATTTCTAGAGCAGGCGATGGAGCTATTTTTGTAACAGAGAATGATGAAATAATTAAATCAGATGTACCTAAAGGGAAATTAATTAATTCAGTCGGAGCTGGCGATTCAATGGTAGGAGGCTTTATAGCTGGATATATAAAAAATAATAGACTAGAAGAAGCATTTAAAATGGGGGTCGCTACTGGAAGTGCAAGTGCATTTTCAGAAGGGTTAGCAACAAAAGAAAAAGTTTATGAATTGTTGAATCAAATATTATAATTTGGAGGATTGAAATGAAAATTACAGATTTATTAAATAAAAAATCTATAGCAATAAATCCTAAAGTTACTTCTAAGGAAGGCGCTATTGATAAATTAGTTGATTTAATGAGTTTATCAGGAAATTTAAATAATAAAGATGAATATAAGAAAGCTGTTTTAGCTAGAGAGGAACTTAGTACAACTGGTATAGGAGATGGAATTGCTATACCTCATGCTAAAACAAGTGCAGTCAAGGATGCTGGATTAGCAGCAATGGTAGTTAATGATGGAGTTGATTATGATTCTTTAGACGGTCAACCAGCCAAGTTGTTTTTTATGATTGCAGCACCGGATGGGGAAAATAATCTTCATTTAGAGGTTTTAGCGAGATTATCAACTATGCTAATAGATGAAAACTTTAGAAATAGATTATTAAATGCAAAGTCTGCAGAGCAATTTATAAAATTAATTGATGAGTTTGAAAATGAAAAGGTTAATAAAGTAAAAGAAGAAAGTAGAGATGGATACAGAGTATTGGCGGTAACAGCATGTCCAACAGGGATTGCTCATACTTTTATGGCAGCTGAAAGTTTAGAAGAAAAAGCTAAGGAGATGAGAGTTTCAATAAAGGTAGAAACAAATGGTTCAGGTGGAGCTAAAAATGTATTAACTGCTAAGGAAATAGAAGAAGCAGAGTGTATAATAATAGCAGCTGATAAAAAGGTTGATATGGCAAGATTTGCTGGAAAGAAAGTTATCCAAACTAAGGTGGCTAACGGAATTCATAAAGCTGAAGAGTTAATAAATAAAGCTATATCAGGAGATGCGCCTGTTTATAATCATAGTGGATCAAGGACTTCAGATGAGGAAGTATCAGGAGACAAGGAAAGTATTGGACGTCAAATATATAAACACCTAATGAATGGTGTATCACATATGCTACCATTTGTTATTGGTGGAGGTATATTAATTGCTTTAGCATTTTTATTTGATGATTATAGCATAGATCCTTCAAACTTTGGTAAGAATACACCTTTTGCAGCATTTTTAAAAACAGTAGGTGACACTGCTTTTGGATTTATGTTACCAGTTTTAGCTGGATATATTGCTATGAGCATAGGTGATAGACCAGCTCTTGCAGTAGGTTTTGTTGGAGGCATGCTTGCTAATAGTGGTGGTTCAGGATTCTTAGGTGCATTACTTGCAGGTTTTATTGCAGGATATTTAGTAGTAGGATTAAAGAAATTATTTGATAAACTTCCTGGTAGTTTAGAAGGTTTAAAACCGGTATTATTATATCCTTTATTTGGAATATTATTAATAGGTGCTATAATAACTTTTGTAATTAATCCACCTGTTGCGTCATTAAATAATGGAATTACAAATGTTTTAAATAATATGGGTGATAGCAGTAGAATATTACTTGGAGCAGTTTTAGGTGGAATGATGGCATTTGATATGGGTGGTCCTTTAAATAAGGCAGCATATGTATTTGGAACAGCATCATTAGCTAGTGGTCAATTTGAAGTTATGGCAGCAGTTATGGTAGGTGGTATGGTTCCACCATTAGCAATAGCACTATGTACAACTTTCTTTAAAAAGAAATTTACAGAAAGAGAAAGACAATCAGCTGTAACAAATTATGTAATGGGATTATCCTTTATAACTGAAGGAGCAATTCCGTTTGCAGCAGCAGACCCACTAAGGGTAATACCAGCTTGTGTAGTAGGATCAGCAACAGCAGGTGCATTATCCATGTTCTTTGGATGTGCATTAAGAGCACCTCATGGTGGAATATTTGTTCTACCAGTTATAACTAATCCATTAGGTTATTTTGGATCTTTAGTTATTGGATCTTTAGTAGGAATGATAGTATTAGCAATATTAAAGAAAAATAAAAAATAATCATAAAAAATAGTTATAAGTTCATACTTATAGCTATTTTTTTATAACTATAATAAAAGTGTATGTTTTTAGTAATAATAACAAAGTAAACTATTAGAAGAATAAAAGATAAGTTAGAGGAATATTTAGAAAAAAGAATAATAAAATACTATTTTAATTATTTAGTTATGAAATAATTTGCTAATTAACAATATATGTAATATAATGGAATTCGGTCGAATATTAAAATTTATAAGGTAGGAGAGTGGATAAATTGAAGAGTTTAAAGGGAACTAAAACAGCAGAAAATTTAATGAAATCTTTTGCAGGAGAATCACAAGCAAGAACTAGATATACTTATTATGCAAGCGTAGCAAGAAAGCAAGGATATGTTCAAATTGCAAACATATTTATGGAAACAGCAGAACAAGAAAAAGAACATGCAAAAAGATTTTATAAATTCTTAAAAGACGATTTTGCTGGTGAGGCTATAGAAATTAATGCTGGTTACCCAGTAGATTTATATGATGATACAGCAAAAAATTTAAGAGCAGCAGCAAAAGGTGAACATGAAGAATGGTCTCATGATTATCCTGAATTTGCAAGAATAGCAAGGGAAGAAGGGTTCCCGGCTATAGCAGTAGCATATGAAAGAATAACAGAAGTAGAAGATAGACATGAAAGAAGATTCAATAAGTTATTAAAGAATATTGAAGAAGGAAAAGTATTCAAGAAGGACGAGTCAGTTTTATGGAAATGTACTAACTGTGGTTATATTTTTGAAGGTGAAGAAGCTCCACAAGTATGTCCAGCATGCTTACATCCACAAGGATACTTTGAAGTATTTGTAGAAAACTATTAAAAATATTATGTAAAAGCTTAGGAATTAATATTCCTAAGCTTTTTATGTATAAAAATATAAAATTTTAAAAATGTGAGTATATCAACTCTTTAATACCTAAGTAACTAAAAGCAGATTCGTTTTATATATTATTCGACTCAAACTTTAAGATGACAGTTATAAGTTTGAGTCGAATAATTGGGTTATGGAATAACTAAATTATATAGCATCAATTTTTATAAAAGAAAAAATAAGTATAGAATATATATTTATGTATTATGTATAATTAATATAATCAAAGAAGAATATTTTTGAATTGGAAGGTTGAAATTATGGTGAACTCCTTAAAGAAAAAATTTACAATTATATATATTATCCTTGTAGTAATAATTATTTTGGTTGGATTTTCTTCTGTTATTAATATGTATAATATCAATAACTCTATAAATGGATTAATTATTAATAATTACAAAAGTATTAATACAAGTAGTAAGATGATTGATTGTATTAATAATCAGGATAGGGCAATATTAATATACCTACAGGGAAATAAAGATGAAGCTTTAAATTTATTTCATGCAAATGATGATGAATTTTATAAATGGTTTTACATTGAAAAAAGTAATATAACAGAGCCTGGAGAGTTGGAATTAGTAGATATAATAAATTCTCAATATATAGAATTTAGTAAGTTATTTTCAGGACTACAAGATTATAATAATGGTCAAAATCATGATGAATTAGTTGAGATTTATTATAAAAAAATATCCCCGCAAATAGATTTATTAAATGAAAGTTTGAAAAAATTATTTGAATTAAATGAAGATATTATGCTTAATAAAGAAGGTGCTCTTAGAAGTAGTTCAGAATCATCCATATATTTTATTATATTTATATCACTTGGAGGAGCGATAATTGGAGGAGCCATAGCTATGTTCTTTACCAATAGATATTTTAATCCAATACATCTGTTGGTAAATGCGATAAAGTCTGTAAAGGAAGGGAATTTAAATAAGCAAGCACCTGTAATTTATGATGACGAAATAGGACTGTTAGCAAAAGAATTTAATAATATGACAAATAGATTATATGATTTTGAAAAAAGTACAGAAGGTCATATAGTTGCTGAGAAAAATAGATCTTTAAGCATAATTAAAAGTATATCAGATCCGATAATATTACTTGATGATACGTTTAGAATTAAATTTATTAATGATGAAGGAAAGGCTTTTTTTAATATTGATGAAGAACGCTGTATTGATAAAAGTTTCTTTGAAGTTATAAATTTATCTAAGGTTTACAAATATATAAAGGAATCTATTAATAAGGATAATGAAAATAGAGAGGAATTAATTGAAATAAAAAGAAATAATAAAAAATATTTTTTTAATATAACTTCAACTGTAATAAAAGGATCAGAAGAAAAAATTGATGGGGTAGTAGTATTATTTAAGAATATAACTGGATTAAAGGAATTAGAAATTATAAAAGCAGATTTTATTGGAACAATATCTCATGAATTAAAAACTCCATTGACATCAATAATGATGGGAGTGGGACTTATAAATGATAAAAATATAGGCTCTTTAAATGATAAGCAAAGAGATATTGTAGAGACCATAAGAGAGGATGTACAAAAATTAACTGATCTAGTATCAAATTTGTTAAAGATATCTCATATTCAATCAAATAAGACTTCTTTTAATATCAAGAAAAGTGATATTAAAGAATTAGTAAAAAGTTGCTTATATAATTTTATTCCTCTAGCAAAAGAAAAGGGAATAGAATTGAAAGTAAATTTAGAAGAAAGATTACCTGATGCTATGATGGATGAAGAAAAAATAAAGTGGGTATTGAATAATTTACTATCTAATGCTATTAGATATACAGAGAATGGTTCTATAAAAATAGATGGATATATTAAAGAAAATGATATATGGGTATCTGTAACGGATACAGGAAGAGGAATTCCAAGTAATTATTTAGAGAAGGTATTTGAGAGATTTGTTAGAGTAGAAGGGTTTGAAATACCAGAAGAGAGTACAGGACTAGGGCTATCTATAGCAAAAGAGATTGTAGAGATACATGGAGGAAAAATATGGTGTGAGAGCGAGGTTGGGTATGGAAGTAAATTTATATTTACTATTCCACTATCTTAGAGAAGTAATTTAGGAGTGATAATATGAAAAGAGTTTTGGTAATTGATGATACAAAGAATATAAGAATATTATTGAGTACTTGTTTAGAGTTAAGGGGTTACGAGGTAATCACAGCAGATAATGGAGTAGAAGCATTAAATATAATAAAAAATACAAATGAAGTAATAGACTTAATATTTTTAGACATTAGAATGCCAGGAATAAGTGGAACTGAGGTATTAAAGAATATTAAGGAGGTAAGAATGAGTTGCCCTGTTGTTATAATGACAGCATTTGCAACAGTAAAGAACGCAATAGAATGCACTAAATTAGGTGCAGTAGTATATCTTCAAAAGCCTTTTTCGCCTGACAGAATAAATATTGTGTTAGATGAAATAGAAAGCAAAAATATCCCTAATAAGAATGAAAGTAATATAGATTTAATTATAACTGAAGCGAAAAGTCTTTTATCCCAGAATGATATTGATAAATACAATAAAATACATGAATTATTAAAGAAAGTAATAGGAATGGATCCATATAATAAAGAAGTATATTTAATGATAAGTCAGTTTAATGGACTAATTGGAAATAAAGTAGAGGAACGAAGATTTCAAGATATATATAACTTATTTAATAAGTAATATGGCGAGTAATATCGCAGAAGCTATAAAATTTATGTTGGAAAATTTAAATCAGGTAAATAATGACATAGAAACAGTTTCAGCTACAGTAGAAGACATTAAACTTTTTATATGAAGGAATATGAGTATGAGCACAAACTAAGATATCTTCTATCATACTTTCCTTTTATCATTAGCAAATTCTCAAGAAATAGCTATTAATATAAATGATTCTATATTAGATATAGAAGAAGTGACAAAGTTGACTTAAAATAAATCAGAATTAGCAGAAGTTTTAAATAGTATGATATAAAATTTAAAATATAAAGATATGCATGTTAAGCTTTTGTATTTATATAATTAAAAGTAAGAATATACTAAGATATATATTCTAGTATAAAAGTTATATATTATTATTTGATATTACTTATTTCAAATAATATGTTTTAAAACAATAATAAGTCATATATAATTGAGTAAAGGATAATTTTGTTAAATGGAAAATTGTATTGAAGGAAGGGAGAAACAAGATGTTTTTAAAAGAATTAAATAAAGAAGAGTCTACAGCTTTTCTAAACTTAGTTTCTATTTTTGCTGATGTAGATAACAAATTTGCTAAAGAAGAGAAAGTCCTATTGGAGGAATATAAGGAAGAATTAGAAATATCTGATTCGGAGTTATATCTTATGAAATATGATGAAGTTTTAGATTTAATAAAAAAATCTAATGATAGATCAAAATCAATTATATATTTTGAACTAGTTGGATTGGCTTTAGTTGATGGCGAGTATGAAGAAGAAGAGATAGATTTCTTAGAAAGATTAGCTTATGAATTAAATATCCCTAGATCTAAGAAGATTGCCATTGCAAATTATTTTTATAACTTTAAAGATGTATATAATTTTACTACTGTGGATGCCGATAATAATATAGAATTATTAAAAGATCAAGCAGAAAATATTTTACAATAAAAATACAAATAGATTTGTATTAAAGAATTTCTAATGGACAAAATAACACTATAACCAATTGGAGGTGTTATTATGAATAAAGAAAATGATGGAATGATTGGAAGATTACCAATAAATATTAATAAAGAAGTACCAACACCAAATAGTGATGCAGAATCAATCAAAGCTTTAATTAAGAAGTCTGGAGAGATAGTAGGATATGAACTTTCAAATGGTGAACGAGTATCAAAAGAAGAAGGTGTTCAATTAGCTAAAAATGGTCAAATATCTGGTGTAGCAGTTGGAGTTTCAAAGAAGGGTGAAGAATATCTAAGAAGTCTTCCAGATCAAGATGAAAATAATAATTTAAGTTCATTACCAACAGTAGAGTAATCTAAAGTAAGATATAAAAATTTTATATATTTTTATATCTTACTCTATTTTTATGCATCAAATAAATGTAATAGTTAATATTAAAAGTGAATATTAAGTTACTTATTCACAAAGAGTTTACCTTTTGCCAATATAGTTTTATTGAAAACAATATATTAATTATGTAAAATTAAATTGAGTAAGGAAAGTAATTAATTATAGGGGAGAAAATGAATAAAATTATGGTTATTTTATTATTAATAGTATCAGTATTTGCATCATATAAGCTTGCAGAAGAAAAAGGTCAAAATAAATTAATTTGGGCTGTAATAACTGCATTAGTTGGACCGTTTATACTAGCAATTCAATATTTGACGTCATATTATAAAAAAGGTTATGCTTCAAAATAAGTAATTTAAATTATAAAAATAATAATTTAGATAATAATGACAGTAGGGAGAAGTGTTTTATACAAATCTACCTACTGTAATTTTATTTATATTAATTTCAGTAATAATGTTTTATATGATAAGTTTAAATCTCCATTAACAGTTTTTATACTGGATTTCATTTACCTATCACCAAGTTTTAAGAGAATATTTTTTTGATCAAATAATTTTGATTTGAAGAGTTATTAAAAAAGTTATATTTACAGTTGAATAATCTATAGGGGGATAGCTATTTGATGAAAGGGAGAAAGATACTTGCCCTAATGTAGTATTTATATCTATACTTTTTAATTTATCAGATGATAAAATTGATATAGTTCCATCAATAGTTGAAATGTCTACAGTGCCGTTAATATTTGTTGATGAAATTATAAATAAAAGAATGATACCTAAAACAGAAAATGCAATAACTGAATTAGGAAAATCTAATATAAACGAAGGAAAAACAAAAATTCCTATTGTGTTAGTAACTTCTTTGCCTAGATGTATTCCAGTTCCAATAACACGAATAGAAAGATTAGAAATTATTAAAGTTAGAAAAAGTCATAATATAGCGCCTATAATTCTTATAGGCATAAAACCAAATAATATAAAACCCAAAATAAGCATTAATATTGTAATAATTAAATTATTTGATGCTCTACTCTTATCTTTAGAATAATTAATAGTACTACAATTATTAAAATCTTGCTTTAAGTCTTCTGTATAGGAATTTATTTTTTCCTCATTATCTATAGGTTCTTCATAGAATTGACATTCATATTTTTTTAGGTATCCATTTCTATATTGATTTACTATATCATATGGATTATCAAGTTCTTTAATGATCTCCTCATCAGTTTTTCCAGAATCGAAGCCAAGATCAAAGTGTTTTTTGTAGTCATATAAAATATCGCCTAATATTCCTTCTGGGAAGTCACTTAAGCCACTTTTTAATATATTTAAAAACGTTTCTTTAGTCATTATAATGCCTCCAAATCATAAAAAAATATAAATTCTAAATAAAATTATTAAAATTACATACTTTCGATATTAGTATAAAAAATAGTATTACATAATACAAGCTACCAAAAAAACTTTAAGAAAAATTTAAGGTGTTGATAAGTAAAGATTAAGACGTGGAAAAGTGTTAAAACTGTGGAAAGTTATCCACAAAATGTGGACAAGTTGGAAAAACTGTTGAAAACTTTTAAAAAGGGTATTGACACAATATATATGTAAAGAATATACGTTTGTAACAATATGATGATTTTTGATGAAGAAGACGAATATATGTAGTACAATGTAATAGGTAATATTTTTAAGATTTGGATAATAAGATATAGTTATGCACAGTTTGTACAAAATGTGGATAAAAACTGTGGATAATGTTACAATAATACTATAAATATAGGAAAAATAGGTGTTTTAAAAATTTAGCCTGTGGACAACTTATGATTTTATGAGAACTGTGGATAAAATATATGGGAAAAAATGTTGAAAATCACGGTTACAATTTTATTTAAGGAGAAAAAAATGAGATACAATAAAAATATATATGAAGCAATATTTAAAAGTAGACCTAATAGGTTTAATGCAAATGTTATATTAAATGGAGAAGATATAGTAGTTCATGTTCCTAATACAGGAAGATGCAGAGAGATATTAAAAGAAGGAACAAAAGTATTTTTAAGAGAAGAATTAAATCCTAGCAGGAAAACAAAATATGATTTAGTTGCAGCAATTAAAGATGATATATTAATTAGTATAGATTCTCAAGTACCTAACAAGGTTGTTAATGAAGCTTTAAATAATAAAAAGGTTGATACTTTACATAAATATACTAAAATTAATAGAGAGAAAACTTTTGGAAAAAGCAGATTTGATTTTAAGTTATCCACAGAAGATGATAGTGAAGTATATTATTTAGAAGTAAAGGGTGTAACTTTAGAAGAGAGTGGACATTGTAGATTTCCAGATGCTCCTACAGAAAGAGGTGCAAGACATATATTAGAGCTTATAGAAGCAAAAAAACAAGGGTTTGGTGCTGGTATTTTATTTTTGATTCAATTAAATAATGTTAAGACATTTTCACCTAATGATGCAACTGATCCGGAATTTGGAAATGCATTAAGACTAGCAAAAGAAAATAATGTTGATATAATGGCATATAATTGTAAAGTTGAAAAAGATGGAATTGAAATAAATAAAAAAGTTGATATAATATTATAATTACTATATAAGAGATAAGTTGAAAGAAAAATTATATATTTAACTAAAATATATAATTAATAGATAATATTTAAATAAAGTTGCTATTTAGTTAAATAAGAGGTGTATTATGAAGTACAAATTTTGTCCTTTATGTGGTAGAGGATTAGAAGAAAAGTATAGTTGGGATGAAGGCGGTGTACCGTATTGTTCTCATGATGATGTGATGTTTTTTGATACTCCAAAGCCATGTATAATGGTAGCAGTAATTAAAGATGATGAAATACTATTATTAAAGCAAAGTTATATATACAAAAATTCTAAAGTACTGTTAACAGGATATGTAGATAATAATGAGACAGCAGAAGAAGCTGTTTATAGGGAAGTAAAAGAAGAGGCTGGAATTAATATAAATAATATTACATATATGGGTTCCGATTATGTTAAAGATAAAGAAATTTTAATGATAACATTCATGGCTGACTTTGTTTCAGGTAAAATTAATAAATCGGATGAAGTTGAAGGCATGGGGTGGAGTAAACTAGCAGATGCATTAGAGCAAATGAAAGAAGATATAATTGGAACAAGAGTTGTAAAAAGGGTTTTGGAAATAAGAAAAGCTAATGGTATATAAATGATTATGGAAATAGTAGATAGATTTAATAAGTTGAAATCTATCTACTATTTGCTTATTAACAAAATAAAAATAGTTGGCATATAATTAAGATATAGTAATAAATTAGGGGAAAAAATGAAGTTTAAAGTAAATAAGGTTAATGGGTTTGGAAATGAATTTTTATATAGGGAGTTTAAAATCAATGAAGTTGAATACAAGTGGTCTTCATCTTTAAATTATGACTTTAAGCCTGAAATGATAGTTTATCATCATACAGTAGATAATAATATGACACCTCAAAAAATAGATGAGATTCACAAAGGAAGAGGGTGGTCTGGAATAGGGTATCATTTTTATATAAGAAAAGATGGTACTATATATAGAGGAAGACCTGAAAATGCTGTAGGTGCACATGCGCCAAGTGTAAATAGTAGAGCATTTGGAATTGCCATAGAAGGTAATTTTAATATTGAAAACCTAACTCAAAATCAAATGAACAGTATTATTGAATTATCAAATCACTTAATAACAAAGTATAATATTAGAGATTTAAAAAGACATAAAGATGTTAGAAATACAGAGTGCCCAGGCAAGAATTTTCCTTTTGAGGAAATTAAATCAAAACTAGGTCTTTAATAAAAATAGTAGATAGACTTAGCTTTAATATAGGTCTATCTACTGTTTTAAATTATGCAATATTTAACAATCAGATCTATATATTTTAATAGATAAAATGCTATCGTTATAACTGATTTCAGCTTTATCAATCATCATTCCAACTAAAGAAAGCTCTCCATCTAATTCACATTCTCCGCCTAAGTGCCAATAATATTCTTCAACTTCATGTTGGCGAGGAGTATTTAGTATCTTTTTTAAATTATATAATTCAATATCATCAATTTCTTTAATCTTACCACAAATCAGAAAGGAGCTAGAGTCATCTTCAGTATGCAATTCTACATGAATATCACTAGCGCCTGATTTGTAAAGGTAAGTCATCATTTCATTAACTATTCTTAAGTTTTTTTCAAATTTAAATTTCATGTTTTAAATAATCTCCTTTTTAAAGATATTAATAACTGGAATTAAAAGCATTGCAACGAATCCAGCTGCTAAGCCATTATTATATAAATTAAGACCACCATGAAGGTATCCTATATTAGTAACCATATTTACATGTAAGAATCCAGCTAATATACCTGCTTTAAAACCAAATTTTCCAGCAATAGGTGCAAGAGCTGTTGAAAATAAAATAGATAATATTAATGATGGAGAATTAATCGGATTAATATTCATTAATGCCCCTAGAATCGCACCTAATATAATAGGAATTATATTTCTTATATGCTTACCAAAGGCTCCAAAACCAATTATGGGGAAAATACCAGAAATAGTTGGTCCATTTAAATCACCATTTAGAAGTATTACAAGAAAGGTTGATAAAAATCCAAGTACACCCATATTAATATAGCAAGTATCTCCAAATAATAAATAAAAATCGCTAACTAATCTACCTGGCTGATTAAATAAGGAGGATAATTTTTCTTTAGGGCTAGGATTATGAAGTAAACCGAGGATTATTAAATATAGAGAAATTATAAATAAAAGAATGGAGAAAATATAATTCGACCCAGTATTCCATACCATTCTAGTTTCAAATTCTATGCCTACAGCACGTAGTATAGACATTAAGAGTGTGGCAAATAATCCAGCAGCAAATCCTACGTTATATAAATTATATCCATTATGAGATTTAATACAGTGGGAAGCTATAGGTGCTAATACAAATCCAGTAAGTATCCCTATTCCATAGCCTAGTGATATTCCGAATAAGGGTGAAAAGTTATCTGTAAAGCTAAGTTGGCTCACAGTAGGAGCTAATGTGGTTGAAAGTAGTGCCACTAAACTGTAATTAAGAAAAGGTTCTTTTTGATATTTTGAATAAAGATAGACACCTATTATTATTGGCCATATATTTAATAAGTTTTTACCAAAGAATGCAAATCCAGTCATAAGCCATAATGACATAATAGTTGACCCATTAGGTTTAACCCCTATAAATATTAAAAGTAACATGGATAGAATACTGGTCAAAGCGGAATTGAACAGAGATGCACCGATTCCACCAATTTCAACATAATCAGTTATCAAAATATCTGGACTTAAGATTATTCTTTTTAATCCATAAAATATTTCAATTGGAGAATCTAATATTAGTGCAACAAGAATAAAAAATAAATACATTATCAGTAAAACTACATAGGGTGGATAAAATTTCCTCTTTTTTATATAAATCACCTCTCAAAAAAATTATTATTTATATTATAAAATTTAAATAAATATATTGATAAAAACAATTTAATCTAATAAAATTATTTAGTTATGTATATCTTAATATATGTTTAAGGTAGTATAATATAATTATAGCTTAGAAATGATTAGAGTTGAATATAAAATAGGAGGAGTTTGGTATGGATGGGAAGAAAATAAAACAAGTACCAGAGATAAAAGGATTATTAAGAAGTCATGTAATAGAAGTTCCTTCTTGCATAAGAGATTGCAGTGGAATAAAAATATTTGGAAAAAGAATAAAATCTTTATTATTTACTACAGATGTTGCCATTATAAGAAATACCAATGCAGATGCCATAATAGCAGTATATCCCTTTACTCCTCAACCACTTATAACACAAGCTTTAGTTATGGCAGCAGATGTACCTGTATTTTGCGGGGTAGGTGGAGGAATAACTCAAGGGAAAAGAGTAGTAAATTTAGCTTTGGATGCAGAATTTAAAGGAGCAATGGGAGTAGTTGTAAATGCTCCTACAGCAAATGATATTATAAGGAAAATACGTGAAACTATAGATATACCCGTAATAGTTACTGTAGTTTCAGAATGTGAAAATGTTGCTGAGAGGATTGAAGCTGGAGCAACGATACTAAATGTTTCTGGAGGTAAAAATACACCAAATATTGTAAGGAAAATAAGAGATCAATTTCCGACTTTCCCTATAATAGCAACTGGTGGACCGACAGAGGAAACTATAATAAGAACTATAGAGGCTGGGGCTAATGCAATAACATATACTCCACCACCATCTGGTGATGTTATGGGAAGTTTAATGGATAAATACAGAGACCAGAACTAATTAGAATATTTAATCCATAAAAATATAGAATAATAATAGAAAAGGTGTATAATATATATATATAGGACTAATGACCAAGGTAGAGGTGCTGTTATTAATAGTATTTATAATGAGCTTTGCAAAGTTATGAATTATAAAGAAAGGATTAACAGCCGAAGGAATATATCATTGCAAGGATTTATTTCTGGGGATGCATATAATATGTGTATCACTGTCACGTAAGTGGAGGGCTACAAGGCAATAATTATAAATTTTATTATTATATGCTAAATACACCTATAGCCTTTAATTTCACTTAAGGAGATCTACCACTATGGAAAGCCATAGTGGTTTTATTTTTATAATAATATAAGTATATTTTGGAGGAGATTATATGATACTTTTTGGGGCAAGTAAAATAGAAGAAAATAATTTAATTATTGGGGGTATAAAGGCAAGAGACTTAGCAAAAGATTATGGAACTCCGTTATATGTAATGGATGAACAGCTTCTAATAGATAATTGTAGAGATTATGTAAAATACTTTAAAGTTAATTCAGAGAATAATAGAGTAGCTTTTGCAGGGAAAGCTTTTTTAACATTAGAAATGTGTAGACTTATAGAACGCGAAGGACTTTATTTAGATGTTGTTTCAGGTGGTGAACTATATACAGCATATAAGGCTAACTTTCCTGTAGAGAAAATATATTTTCATGGAAACAATAAGACTTTAGAAGAGATAGAGTTTGGAATTAAACTAGGTGTAGGAAGATTTGTAGTGGATAATCTATGGGAAATGGCAAAGATAAATGAGATATCTGAAAAATATAATAAGGTTCAAAAGGTTTATTTAAGACTTACACCGGGAATAGAAGCTCATACTCATGAATATATTAAAACAGGTCAAATAGATTCAAAGTTTGGGTTTGCACCAGTAGGAAATATAATTATGGATGCTGTAAAAAAAGCTTTAGAATTAGAGAGTATAGAGTTGGTAGGTCTTCATTGTCATATAGGATCACAAATATTTGAAACAGAGCCATTTGCGGATGCAGCAGAAGTAATGATAAACTTTATAAACAATATAAGACAGGAAACAGGACACATGATTGAAGAGTTAGATTTAGGTGGAGGATTTGGCATTTATTATTCAGAGGGAGATAAGCCAAAGGAAACAAAAGAGTATTGTGATATTATATTAAATAGAGTTAATGAAGTATGTAATAAGTTATCACTTAAAAAACCTATCTTAACAATAGAGCCAGGAAGATCAATTGTAGCTAATGCAGGAACAACATTATATACAATAGGTTCAATAAAGGAGATACCGGGTATAAGAAAATATTTAGCTATAGATGGTGGAATGACGGATAATATAAGACCAGCTTTATATGAAGCAAAATATGAGGCCATAATAGCTAATAAGGCGAGCGAAAATATAGAAAGTAGAGTTACTGTAGCTGGAAAGTGCTGTGAGTCAGGGGATATTTTATTACAAGATATAAATCTTCAAAAAGCAGAAAGTGGAGATATACTTGCAGTTCTATCAACTGGAGCCTATGGATTTTCAATGGCTAGTGGATATAATAAAAATTTAAGACCAGCAGTAGTATTTGTAAGAAATGGTGAAGCAAAAGTTGTATGCAAAAGACAAAGTTATGAAGAATTATTAATTAATGAAATATAATGTTAGAATAAAAAATAGGGTAAATGAAATTCATTTGCCCTATTTTTAATAATATATACTCTATTTAAATTTTTCATAAATATGATATACTAGAATATAAGCTAAAAAAGCGAGGTGAGTAAAAGTAGTATTATTATGGAGAAAAGGGAATATATAGTAGATAGAATTGAGTGTGATTACGCTGTATTGGAAATAAAATCCAATGAATTAATTAGTGTTAAAAAAAGTGATATAATAGGAAATGTAAAAGAAGGAGATATTTTATTTAAGAAAGATAACTTTTATTTTATAGATGAAGAAGCTAGTAAATTAAGACGTGAAAATATCAATACTATGATGAAAGGACTATGGGAAGAATGAGTGATAGTAATAATGTAAATGAAGGAATTGATCTAGAAGAAGGTAAGAAAGAGCGTGATTCTAAAAAAAGCTTTATTAGTGAATGGGGAATTCCAATAATTTCAGCGATAATATTAGCTTTTCTTATAAATAAGTTCTTATTATTTAAAGTTTTAATTCCATCAGAATCAATGGTACCTACACTAAATGTTGGTGATAGGCTTTTTGTTACAAGAGTATATAACTTAGAAAAGCTTAAACGAGGGGATGTTATAGTATTTCACTCAGAAGAACTTCAAGATTCATTAATAAAAAGGTTAATAGGATTACCAGGAGATAAAATAAATATAGAAAATGGTAAAGTATTTGTGAATGGAGAAGAGTTGCAAGAAGATTATATAGGTGCTGAAGATAATTTTAATGGAGAGTATGAAGTACCAGAGGGGAAATATTTCTTTTTAGGAGATAATAGACTTTGGTCAAAAGATTCAAGATATTGGATTAATCCATATATTGATGGTGAAGATATAAGTGGTAAGGCTCAAATAAAAGTATATCCTTTTGATCAAATTGGTAAAATAAAATAAAGTAAGGAAAGGAAGAGCTATGGGAAATAAAAATACAGAAGAAAATAATAATAATAGAAAGCAGCATACTCTATTCTATGCGGTAATGGCATTTCTATTTTTATACGCTTTTACTTCAACTAAAAATTTTATGACAACTCAAGAGATAAGTTATAATGAATTCTTAAATATGGTAGAGAATAAGCAAGTGGAAAGTGTTATTATTTCATCTACAGAAATAAAAATATTACCTAAGAGTGATGAAGATAGTAAAGAGACAGGCAAAATATTATATACTGGCAATGTTGATGATCCTAATTTAATAAATATTTTAAATGAATCAGGAGTAGAGTTTAAAGGAGCGCCAGTACAAAATAATTTCATAGCAGAATTTATTTTTAGTTGGATAATAATGCCTCTTATACTCTTCTCTATATTTAGATTTATAGCTGGAAGAATTGGTAAGAAAATGGGCTCATCTCCTATGATGGGAATGGGGATGGGAAAAAGTAATGCTAAGATCTATAAGGAAAATGATATAAAAATAACTTTTGATGATGTTGCAGGGCAAGATGAAGCTAAAGAATCATTAAAAGAGATAATAGATTATTTAAATAATGCTAGTAAATACACAGAAATAGGTGCTAAGCTTCCTAAAGGAGCTCTTTTAGTTGGGCCACCAGGAACAGGAAAGACATTATTAGCAAAAGCAGTAGCTGGAGAAGCAAATGTTCCGTTTTTATCCATATCAGGTTCAAATTTTGTAGAGATGTTTGCGGGAATGGGAGCAGCAAAAGTAAGGGATCTTTTCCAAGAAGCAGAAAAAAATGCTCCATGTATCATATTTATTGATGAAGTAGATTCTATAGGTAAAAGTAGGGATTCTCAGCTTCAAACTAATGATGAAAGAGAACAAACACTAAATCAATTATTGACACAAATGGATGGATTTGATTCAACTAAAGCAATAGTTGTTTTAGCAGCTACAAATAGACCAGAAATATTAGATAAAGCATTATTAAGGCCTGGAAGGTTTGATAGAAGAGTAATAGTAGATAGACCAGATTTAAAAGGAAGAATAGATATATTAAAAGTTCACTCTAAAGGAGTAAAACTTGGAGATGATGTAAATCTAGAAGAAATTGCAAAAAGTACTCCTGGGGCAGTAGGAGCAGATCTTGCTAATATAGTAAATGAAGCAGCTTTAAGAGCAGTAAAGCATGGCAGGGAATTTGTAATGCAAGAAGATTTAAGAGAAGCTGTAGAAGTTATAATAGCAGGAAAAGAAAAGAAGGATAGAATTCTATCTCCTATGGAAAAGAGAGTAGTTGCATTCCATGAAGTAGGTCATGCACTTGTTGCTGCATTATTAGAAAAAACAGATCCAGTTCATAAGATAACTATTGTTCCTAGAACTATGGGAGCACTAGGATATACAATGCAATTGCCAGAAGAAGAAAAATACTTAGTATCAAAAGATGAATTAACAAGTCAAATAATGGTTATGTTAGGTGGTAGATCTGCAGAAGAAGAAGTATTTAAATTGGTTTCAACAGGTGCTTCTAACGATATAGAGAGAGCTACACAAACAGCTAGAAGTATGGTTACTATTTATGGAATGACAGATAAATTTGATATGATGGCTTTAGAGTCTGTTCAAAATAGATATTTAGATGGAAGAGCAGTAAGAGAATGTAGTGACGAAACTTCAACTTTAGTAGATGAAGAAATATTAAAAATTATAAAAACTTGTCATGAAAATACTAGAAAGTTATTAAATGAAAATAGAGATTTACTTGATAAGATTTCAGAGTACTTATTAGAAAAAGAGACGATATTTGGTGATGAATTTATGGAATTTGTATATGATAAATATCCGGAACTAAGAGATAAGAAAAAGAAAAAGATTGAAGATTCAAGTAAAGTTATAGAAGTAGAAGAAATAACAGAAGTTTAAAATAACGAAAAATGGATAAATTAATGAGAGGGTGTACATGATTTATTGTTACACTCTTTCTTAATAATATAAATTAAAAATCAAAGGGGGATTAGCTCTTGGATAAAATAGAACTATTAAAAGAAGATGAAAACTTAAAAAATACGTTAAATATTCTTAGTGAAGAAACTTTAAAATATATAGATAAGAGAAAAAGTATTTCAGAATATATACTTGATTATAGAAAAAAATATATAGAAGAATATAGAGATGATGAAGATAAGTTAATGGAATACTTTGATCATGAAAGATATATTAAAGAAGAGTCATATAAAATGATAGATAAAAAATTAGGTGAATTTGTTAAGCTTAAAGAGTCTCCATACTTTGGAAAAATTGGGTTTATAGATGATGGATATTCAGAGGAGTTATATATAGGTAGATATGGATTAACTCCAGAAGGAAGTTATGATCCAGTTATAGTTGATTGGAGAGCACCAGTTGCATCTTTATTTTATAAAGGGATGCTAGGTGAAACTACTTATAAAAGTCCGCAAGGGGAAATACCAGTAGATATATTATCAAGAAGGCAATTAATTATAAAAAAGGCTAAGTTAGAAGGATATTTTGATTCGGATATAAATATACAAGATGAAATATTACAAATGGTTCTATCATCTAATTCAGGAGAGAAACTTAAGGATATTGTAAATACGATACAAAAAGAACAAGATGAAATAATAAGAGCTGATAGAAATAAAGTTGTGGTTGTAAATGGAGTTGCAGGTTCAGGAAAAACTACTATAGCTCTTCATAGAATAGCATATCTTTTATATAATTTTAGGGAACAACTAACAGATAAAGTTCTTATTTTAGGACCGAATGACATATTCATGGACTACATTTCAGAGGTGTTACCTAATTTAGGAGAGACGGCAGTTGTTAATGAAACATTTTTATCTTTTGCATATAAGGAAATAGGCTTAAATGAGCCTGTAAGAGATATAACATCTTATTTAGAAGAAGTATTAAAAGGTAATGAAAAGATAATTGAAGATATAAAATATAAATCATCAAATAAATTTATAGAAATGTTGGATAAAAAAATAGAAGATATAGAAGAAAACTATTTCAGAATAGAATCAGTAAGATTTTTAGATGAAGAAATAGTTTCTATAGATGAAATAGAAGAGCTTTTTGAGAAACATTATAAATATATGCCTATATTTAGAAGAAGCCAAAAGATAAAGAGAATATTATTTTCAAAAATAAAAGATAAAAGAGATGAGAAAGTAAGGGAAATTAATTTAAAAGCGCAAGAAGAAAAGTCGAAGCTATCTGCTGATGAACTAGTAATTGAAGAAAACAATATTGAATTTAGAAGAAGAATTGCTATAAGAGATATAGTAAGAGAAGTTATGAAATCTAAATCTGAAATAGAAAAATGGATAGAAAATGAAGGTATTGTAGATATATATAAAGAATTTATTAATATCCAAAGTCTTTCATATTTAGATTTAGCAGGTATTTTATACTTAATGATAAAATTAGATGGAAAGAAAGCTAATACAGAAATAAAGCATATAGTTATTGATGAAGCTCAAGATTACAACATGTTACAGTACTTAGTTTTGAAGGAATTAACAGGATGTAGAAGTTATACTATCGTTGGAGACTCAAATCAAAGACTTATAAAAGCAGAAGAAGTCCCAGCTATGCTAAAATTAAAAGAACTTTTTGGCGGATTTTTTAGTTTATTTGAGCTGAAGAAGAGTTACAGATCAACTTATCAAATAATGGAATATGCAAGTAAGCTTTTAGATGAAAATGCAGTTGTTCCATTTGTAAGAAAAGGTGAATTTGATGTACTAGAAACAATAGTACCAAAAGATGATAAGGACGATTTAATAGATGTAATATTAAATTTATTAGAAGACTATCAAGAAGAAAAGTATGAAAATATAGCTATAATAACAAAGGATAAGGAAAAATTAAATCTTATATCTCCAGAACTTAAAAAATACACAAATATATTGGCATTCAATGGTGGAGATGTAGTGTATAAAGGTGGAAAGGTATTAATACCATCCTATTATGCTAAGGGGTTAGAATTTGATGCTGTAATAATTGTTGATTTTGATGAGAATACCGATAATTTAATTAAATATATAATGTGTACTAGAGCGTTGCATAGATTGTCAGTAGTTAAAGTAAGATAAATTTTATATATTTATATGAATATAATTAAAAAGGAGCTATCGCAGAAAGCTATTTAATTGTGCGATAGCCCTTTTTTCTTTTTTGAGGTTTAAATTTAAAAAAAATTATTTGTGAAATTTCACAATATATTTAATTTTTTATTAGTCATAATTTAAGAAAAGTGTATATTGAAGTTAATAACATTGAAATAAAGAAAAAAGATACTATAATAAAATCATAAGCTCTTTGTAAACGATATTCAATAAAGGGGTTAGGGTATGGAGTGCTTTTATGAACAATTTCAAACTAAAGATTACGGAAGTTTAGAAAAGATACTAAATATTTCATCCAAGGTTTCATTAGTTATTGCAATATTGTTTGCATCAATGTTGAATTTAGTATTTACAGCAGTTTTTGCTTTAATATACTTAGTAATCTTCATTTTGTCTAGAAATCTTATAGTTGAGTATGAATATGAGCTTACAGCAGATGAGTTAGTTATATTCAAAATAATGAATAAGAGTAAAAGAAAGCAAATAGGAAGTTTTAATATCAGACAAATATCAAGTGTTAAAAGTCCAGAAGGACTTGGAAAGAGTAATAGTAAAATTATAAAAGCTTATTTAGAAGAGTCTGGATTAAAAGACATGGTGTATATGGCAAAAACATCTCAAGGAGTTGTAGGATTTCAATTGGCAATGGATGAAAAGTTAACAAATTTAATAAAAAGAGTTAATCCGTTAGCATTTTATTAATATATAAATTTGGAGGAGAAGATTATGGCAGGTTTAAGTTTAAAAAATATTCAAAAAGTATATGAAAATGGATTTAAGGCAGTTCAAGATTTTAATTTAGAGATTGAGGACAGGGAATTTATAGTATTTGTTGGACCATCAGGATGTGGTAAGTCAACTACATTAAGAATGATTGCAGGATTAGAAGAAATATCTGGAGGAGAATTATACATTGATGATAAGATAGTAAATGATGTAGCTCCAAAAGATAGAGATATAGCAATGGTTTTCCAAAACTATGCATTATATCCTCATATGACTGTATATGAAAATATGGCATTTGGATTAAAGCTTAGAAAGCTACCAAAGCAAGAAATAGATACTAAAGTTAGAGAAGCAGCAAAGATATTAGATATAGAACATCTTTTAGATAGAAAACCAAAAGCTTTATCAGGTGGACAAAGACAAAGAGTTGCTATGGGAAGAGCTATAGTTAGAAGTCCTAAAGTATTCTTAATGGACGAACCTTTATCAAACCTTGATGCTAAGTTAAGAGTTCAAATGAGAATAGAAATTTCAAAGTTATATAATGAATTAAATACTACATTTATATATGTAACACATGACCAAACAGAAGCTATGACTTTAGGAACAAGAATAGTTGTTATGAAGGATGGGGTTATTCAACAAGTTGCTTCACCAACTGAAATTTATAACCACCCAGCTAATCTTTTTGTTGCAGGATTTATAGGAAGTCCTCAAATGAACATGACATATGGACAAAACCTTGTTAAGGATGGAAAAAACTATGTTAAGGTATTTGATAAATTAGTTGAAGTTCCAGCTGAAAAAGCTAAGATAGTAAAAGAAAAGAATGCTGAAAACTTAGAAGTTATAGTTGGAATAAGACCAGAAAATATCTATCATTCAAAAGAAGAATTAACTGCTGAAGGAGTTGTTACTTTTAAAGGAGAGGTTGATTTAAAAGAAAACCTAGGTGCAGAAACATATATCCATGTTAAAAAGGATGGGGCAAACTTTATAATAAAATCTAGAACTGGTGCTGATTATAAGATCGGAGATCCAATAGAATTTGGATTTGATTCTAATAAGATCCACATTTTTGATAAAGAAGAACAAAATACAATATTCTAGTACAAATTATTAAGTGTAAAATATTATATAGTGATTAAAGTAAACAGGCTTAAGGATAATAAAATCCTTAAGCCTGTTTAATAATTTATTAAAAGGATAGAATTTACAAATGATTATAATGGAAGAAGTGAATGAAGATTTTAAAAGGCGCTAACGAAATGGTCTGACCCCTAAAAAGTAGACATTGTTAAAAGGGATATATCATTGTGAATTACAAAAATGGCTTCGATATTTAATTGGAGCCATATTTTTTAACCTTTTTTGAAATCTAATATTATTA
>NZ_JAGHFX010000108.1 GCF_017888565.1 Clostridium sp. | reverse complement strand
TATTATCTTTCTTCTCTTCTAAATACCTGCTTAATGCTGAAAAACTTCCTATGTCATCCCATATAAAGTCACTTTTTATAACAAAACCCCTTCTGGTCTTTTGCATAACACCAAAATCTATTGATATGCCATCTATTAATGAATACTGCTCATTTATAACTTCCTCTTCATCATCTTCTCCAATGTGTTTATATATCTCCATTAATGATTTATATAATTGAGGAAGATATTTTTCTATCTCTCTTAATATCACATCTGCTCGCTTGACCCCTTTGAGATGCTTGTACACCTAGAATTTAATCTCTTCCAAGAGGCTAATAGACTCAACCTTTACGAAAAGTATTTTGATAAAGCTTCTGCTCTTGGAGTAACATTAGAAGATTTTTATCAAGGAATAAATATATTTCTTGATAGTCACCCCAAATTAAGTTTTGATGAAGGTTATTTAAGACCACCTGACTTCTTGGAGTTTTGTAATTTAATAAAAGTATCACCAAACAAATTATATGACAAATATTATAGATTTGTACTTAGTAAAAATTACTCAGAGATAATACTTAAGCACAGACAATCATTAAATCTTAATCAGAAGGACTTTGCTAAATTAGCTAAGCTTAGTCCAGTTACAATAGGCTATTTTGAAAATAAAAAAAATATCCTACTCGAAGTCAATTTACTCAACTAAAAAAAATAATGAGTCCATAAAATCGACAAATAATTATATATTTAATGTTAAAAAGAGAAAATATTCAAGGTAAATTCTTGTCTATTTTCTCTTCATTTTATTAATTATTATTAGGTAATTAAGTGGTTGTGGTATACCACAACCGCTTAATTGCCTAATTTTTAATAATTATTAGAAATTAAGTATAACTTTAATCCACTTTATAAAGCTTTCCACACCTGTTCCCCCCTGATTGTAAATTAATATTACTAATAATAAACATAATATTAATGTTATTGTTCCATAAAAACATAGTGTTGTATTTTTAAACATTATCTTTATTCTACTATCTACATTTTTATCAAATCTATTTATATCCAAACTATATAAAAATTTATTGTTTCCTTTTAATCTTTCTTTGATTACCCAGTTATATAATTCTCTATATTGCTTTTCATAACGTAAATATGTAGCATTTAAATACCAAAAAGAAATTGAAATTATTATCAAACAAATATTTATTAAAATTAAATTCGTTGGTTTTAGAGCCAATAATATACCTACAAGAGAGACTAACCAACCTTTTAAATAAAATGAATTTTGAGACATCCTATTTATACATGATTGTATTAAGTTAATTTCCTTTTCTAATACATTGTGCAAATCAATTTTCGGTTTAAAATCTTTATCCATTTAATACCCTCTCTGCATTTACAGTCTTATATAACTCATCTAGATATGGCTTTTCTCCCTTTAATTCTTTTTGGCTTATCTCTTTTAAATCACTTATATCTAATTTTATAAGATGACTTAGGTCTACCCTATATAATGAATTAATTTCATTATGGAAAATACCAGAGTACTTTTCTCTTATTTCAACATTTTTATTATTAAGTCTCTTTGGAATTCTTCTACTTATCAAACTAGTAGTTATTAGTTCTGAATAAATCCAAGCTGAAGTTGTTCCTGTCTCAATATTATTCTTAACACTTAATGAATTATCAGTTTCAACAAAAAGTACACATTCTGTTTTATCTATCATTTTGTTTAATGAATTTGAAAGCATCATATGAACATGCGTTGTAGATATATTTCGTTTATCATAATCATAAGAAACTCCATTACTATGTCTACAATATTCTTCATCTATTTCCTTCAGTAAATCATTACAATAGCCCCAAATATAAGAATCTACAAATACATCTACTTTAAACTCAATTGTAAGCCATCCAACTAAAGCATTTATAAGACTTATATCTTTATGAGAATGAGATATAAAAACATCTGCACTTATTGCTGGAAACCAATCTTCTTGCATATTAGTAAAATCTATGAATCCGTCTTTTCTTAAATACTCATCCAGGTCTTTACGTATATTAGCTTTCTTACCTTCCATTATTTGTTTTCCACATTCCTCATAAGAACTTACTAAATCTTTAAGTTCCTCACTATTCTCTAATCTATAACATTTATACATTAAAATCCCCCCATTTATAATTATTTAAATTTTTATTTTTATAAATCCATTCTTATCCCATAATCCCTAAGCCATTCTTTTCTGATTTCATAATCACTCATAACAGAAGCTAATAAGTCCCAAAATATCTGTGAATGATTCTTATAATACATATGGCACATCTCATGTACCACTATATAATCTAAAGCTGTAGCCTTTGCCATTGCACATCTCCAGTTAAATAGGAGTTCATTATTTGATGTGCAGCTAGCCCATCTTTTCTTCTGTTCCTTAACTTTAACATCACTTGGTTTTATATCAAAGAACTTCTGATAATATTTAATTCTTTTCTTTACCTGCTCTTCAGTCTTTTCTCTATACCAAGCCTCCATAACTTCTTTAATAAGTTCATCACTTTTCTCTTTAACATAAACATGGAACTTTCCTCTGAAAAGTTTAACTTTTGAGTTATTCTGTAAAGTTTTATCTACATGTATTTGCAAAGAATAATTTCTTCCCAGGTACATAAAAGATTCTCCATTTACAAACTCCCTGTTAACCCTTTTAGCTTCTATGTTCCTAAATTCAAAAAGTTTTTGAACTATCCAACTACCTCTTGATTTTACTATATTTTTTATTTCTTCTTCTGGAATTCCTGTAGGAGCTACCACTAAAATATCATTAGGTGGCTCTACTGAAATACTCATTGTATCTCTATTTCTAAATTCAACACTGAATTCTATATCTTTTGTTCCGTACTTAATACTGTACCTCATTATTTTCCTCATCTCTCTAATTTAAAGCATCAAAATGTATCTTAGCTAAATTTAATAATGGTTCCATTATTTTTTCTCTGACATCTCTAGATAACTTTTTAGCATACTTCTTAATCAACATAAGTTTTATAGCTCTTTGAATATCATTTGTCTTTGTAGGGTTAGTAACCCAATCAATCATATAATTATCCTTAACTACATTTTTAACATCCTTAGCTATTTCTTTAGATAACTCTATAGTTTCATTACTTACATATGCTTCCTTATCTTCCTTTGCAACAAAATCAGCTTCTCCATCACTATCTTCGTCTAGGTACTTTTTAACTATCTTAAAGAAAGCAAATTCTTTCTCATCAAGTCCTAAATTACTTGCTTCATCTGTAGTACCTTGTTCTACATCATTATTTATAAACTCTTCAAGTCTTTTCTTTCTTTCAATCCAATTAATTTTAGTTTCTTCTAATATCTTCTGAAGTCTTTCCAATAATGATTCATAATAAGCTGGATTTTCTTTCATTTTAATATTTATAGTATGCTTTATAGCATGCTCCATAGCTGATGCTTTAGCTTCATCTGACTTTAATGTATTAATCTTAGCCTTAAAGTCTTTTTCAAATAAAGTTATTGGAGCAATCCAGGCTTTAACTCCTAATGACGTTAAGTGATTTCCTATTATTTCTCTAACTTTTTCTCCACAGTCAGATATATCTATTGAATCACTTGGATTAAATTTAGCTTTAGCTGCTGCTCTAATATATGAAAGCCATTTTAAATCATTTAATATATCTGTATCTACATGTCTAGGTAACAAACTCTCTACTGCTCCAGAGAATTTTTTATACATAAGTTCAAATTCTGCTCTTTTATCCTCTGGCTCAATTTTATTAACTAATGCATCTAAGTCATTTTTATTTATTCCTCTAAACATGCTCATTATAGCTTCTCTATAAGCTAGCATCTCATTATATAAATCATCTAATGAATCCATAGGCTTACCTAATTCCTCTTTATCAAATATAGCTAATGCTTCTTCAAGATAATTAGATATTCCATAGTAATCAACTACATATCCACATTGTTTTGTTATATTTACTTTTTTCACTATGCTAGTCTCAAGTGTTGGGTCTACCTCTCTAGTAAATGTTCTATTAACTCTTGCTATTGCTTGTAATAAAGTATGTTCCTTTAATGGTCTATCAAGGTACATAACTTGCTCAATTGGAGCATCAAATCCTGTTAATAGCATATCCTTAACTATTAAAAAACTTAATTTATCTTTATTTAATGGTTGCTTAAAGCGATTCACTAACTCATCTTGCTGTGTTTTTGTTGAAAAATGCTTCTTTAAATGCACTGGGTCATTATTATTACCTGAGAATATTACCTTAGCTTCAAAGCCTTCTCCTAATATATTTTTCATATGCTTATTTAAAGCATTATAATACTTAACGCAAGCCTCTCTTGATACACATACTATTTGAGCTTTAAATCCATTAGGAAGTATTTGTTCTTTATAATGATGTAGTAAATCTACTACTATATCATTTATTCTTTCTTCTGATTCTACAATAGCCCTTTTAGTAGCATATTTTTGCTTTATTTCAGCTTTTTCTTCATCGCTTTTATCATCAAAAGCTTCATCAAATAAATCTTCTAAAGATTCACCAACTACCTGTAAGTCTGGTCTTCTTCCTTCATATACAATTTTAACCGTAGCTCCATCATCCACTGCTGATTTAATAGAATATTTATCTATATATTCTCCAAAAGTTCTTTTTGTTGATTTATCTTCTTTATCTATTGGAGTTCCTGTAAATCCAATAAATACAGCATTAGGTAATGCTATTCTCATATTCGATGCTGTATCTTTATATTGGCTTCTATGAGCCTCATCTGCTAAAACAATAATATTTTGTTTTGTACTTAAAACAGGATACTCAACAGCATATTTTTGAATAGTCTTCTTACCATCAAATAATACTGCTTTCTCTTCAGTTTCATTTTGGAACTTCTGAATAGTTGTCATTATTATTTGTGGCTGTGGATTAGATAATAAATTTTTCATATATTCAATCTTATCAGCTCTAACTGGTGTTGTAATCTTTGATAAAGTTCTATTAAATGTGCCAAATATCTGCTTATCGAGGTCTATTCTATCTGTAACTACTACTATAGTAGAATCCTTTAACCCATTAGTTCTCTTAATCTTCCTTGCTAAAAACACCATAGTTAATGACTTACCTGAGCCTTGGGTATGCCAAACAACACCACCTCTAGAAAGCTTGTCTTTACCATTTTCAATTCTATCTATAGCTTTATTAACCGCTCTAAATTGTTGGTATCTGCAAACCTTTTTAATAATAGCTCCATTATCAGCTTCAAAAACAATAAAGTTCCTCATTAAATCAAGTAAATTTTTCTTTTCTAAAAATCCTTGAATAAAAATATTTTGTCCACAATCCTTATAGTTTTCTATTTTCTCTTTCTTAAATGGATATGGGTCCTTCCATTGTAAATAATGATTATATTTTGAACTTATTGTTCCAACATAAGCATTGTATCTATTTAAAATTCCAGTAAAGAAGTTGCTATAAAATAATCTTGGAGCTCCTTCCCCTAAAGCTTCATCTCTAACATTCATATATCTTCTTAATTGCTCAAAAGCTTGTTTCTTTCCAATACTTTCATTGCTGCCTTTTTCTAAAAAAGGAGACTTAGCTTCTAAAACCACTACAGGAATCCCATTTATAAAAATAATTATGTCAGGAAAAATGGATTTTCCACTTAAAGTTTGAACTTCAAATTGACGAACTACTAAAAAATCATTATTGTAAGCATCTTCCCAATCTATAAAGTGAACAGTATGTTTCTTCTTTTGACCATCTCCATATAAATCTTGCTCTACTGTAAAATTTAAATCTACAAGTATATCATAAATTTTTTCATTTATCTCCAACAAACTTGTACCTAAACTATCAGCTCTACTAATATATCTTATCGCCCTCTCTAAATTACCTTCATCCATCCAAGGATTAAGCTTTTTTAATGCTGCTCTTAATCTATCTACTAATACAACATCAGCTAAAGAATCCCTAGCTCCACTTGCAGGAATCAATTCTTTTCCATGAATAAAATTGTACCCTAACTTATTCTCTAAATATTCAATTGCTGGTAACTCTACTAAGGTTTCTTCATTTCCTAAGTACGACATTTATATCCCCCTAAATTTTTATAATACTTAATCTTAATTATACACTATTTTACAATTATTAACCTAAAAAAAGTCATAGATTTCTCTATGACTTTCTAGTTAATTATATATATTTTTTCAGTTGACAGCTTCTTAATTTAATAGTTTCATTAGATAGTAACTAAATCTTACTTTACTAAGAATAAGCATTTGAACTCACTAATATTTCATCTATTTGTGTTTTCATATAATCAATTATCTCCTTATACTCTTGTATAAAATATCTATATCTAATTACTTTAGTATTGTATAAAGAACTAGTATTGTTTAAATAATCATTATATTGCTTATAAATTTTTTTTACTGCTTCAAATTCACTAACATATTTCTTAGATAGAGTACCATTTGCATATATCACTCCATACCTTTTCTTAAGAGCATAGATAAATAAATCTTGATTTTCAAGTGTATCCTCTATTAGTTTATTAAATAATTCATCTATTAGAATCATATCTAAAATTGGCATATCGTAATATTTAAGACTTTCTTCCGAATTACTATTATCCAAATTTAAATTATCAATAAATGTCTTCAAATTGAAATCTGTATTTATTTCCTTTTCTAGTTTTTGTCTTACCATTAACTTATGATTCTCTTCAGCAATATTAATTAACCTATTTTTAAGTTGATTAAATTCTTCTGTCTCATCATACGCAAATCCATTATAACCTGACCATAAGTCCTTTTTATATCCAGATAATAAATTTTTGTTCTTATTTATGATTTTATTAAACCATTCATCTAAAGCTTGCTTGTCTCTATTGATAACTCCTTCCCTTGCAAATAATGACCACAAATTATAAATATGTAGTATATCTCCAATATCCACATATTTCCCTAGTTCAAACTCTCTCTCTACTGTACTTATTACTTCCTTAAGTCTACTAGGAGCTAATGAATAAAAATTATTTAGTATAAAATAAACATTATCTTTTTCTCCTTCAATAGTAGCTACATTATCATCTTTGATATTCCTATCTATTAAATTATTATCAAAAATCCCATTAATAATTATATCTTCCCAGCTATCAATTAATGGAATTTTACCAAAATACATAAAAGCCCATATATCCTTCTCTTTATCCTTATTATCTTCATTATATTTATTTAAACTTATATTATATTTATAATAGCAGCTTATTACCTTATATATTATCTCTTTATCCTTTATATCAAGTTCTCCAGATGCAAACTGAGTAAATAATACTAGGTTAATTTCAAACACTTTATACATATAATCTTCATATTCCTTTAATAATTCTTTAGAAATCTTCATTAATATGTAATTATAATTTATTATCGCTTGTCTAATTATCCTCATATTTTTAATATCTAATTTCTTAACTACATCCCTAGCAATATCAAAATATTTACTCTCTTTTAAATCAATATCATTTAAGAAACTTTTAATAGCTTCATCTAAATTAGGTTTAAGTTCAAATCTATATGCAATCAACTTCTCTCTAACCTTTAAATAATTTTTCTCATTTTTCGAATTATTTTTTATATACTCATCTTCATTTGCTACTAATATAACTCTGATACCCTGTTCTATTATTAAATTGGATAAATACCCCAAGATGACATTAGGAGGCAATTCACTTCTTTCTAAATCATCAATAATTATTAGTTTCTTAATTAAGTCTGACTTCTTTATTCTTTTACCAGCTAGCTCTGTTGTAATTTTTTTAATATCAAAATTGCCTGATGTAAGTCCAGTTGCTAAAGTGCTAACAATGCTAAATCCAGTTTTTTAAATATTGGATGTATAGCTTTTATAAACTCCATCTCAAGTTGTTCAATATTTTGTACTCCATACACACTAATATACACAAGCTCACTTTTTTTTAATTTCTTATCTGAGATAACTTTTTCAATAAACCTTTTTATAAACCATGTTTTCCCACATCCCCATTTTCCTTTTAACATTACCGCATATTCTGGATTACTTTCCAACCCAATATACGATTCTAAAAACTCTAGTACATTCTTATTCATATAACCCCTCCATATATGTAAAAACTAGTGATTCTATAATCACTAGCTTTATAATTTTATTTTTATCATTAATCTTTTATTTAGTACCTAAATTTATAAATATACTTATTAACTAAATCCCTTGCTTTACCACAACCTATTGCTCAACCAGATTATCTTCACACTTATTTTAATTATTCTTTAACATTTTTATTTCACAATAAATATATTTTTTATAGAAATCTAACATATTAATATCCTTTAATATTTATATAATCATAATATTTTCAAACTATTAATGATATTATCTTAAAACTATAGCCTTATATTACTTCTTCTTTTGATATTCTTTTCTAATCTACTTTAATTTATCTAATAATATGTCACGCTTTTCCATAATCAATATTTATCTTAATGTTATACTCATTTCCTATATCTAATAACTTTTCTATATTATTTTTATTTAAAGTGGGTGATGCAGTAACTTCAATATGTGGAATAATCTCATCTTTTAAATCAATAAATATTTCATCAATATCTATTGATTTTAATAATACCTCCAGACTTTCTTTATTGAAATTTATACATTGCCTTGGAATACATCTTAATAAATATCTCCACTCTTTTTCTTGTTTCCATTCAGTAGTTTTATGTAATCCCAACCTATTTATTTTCAGAAAATCTTCACTAACAACTTTAGGAAAACAATTTTCTATATCGTCTGTATATACTACTTTATTTAATACTTTGTTGAATTCAATCAAATCATTGGGAACTAAAACACTAAAATACTTAGGAGGTAAAATAGTTTTGGACTCACATTCTAATATCCCATCTCCTCTATATTTATGTAGTTTAAATGGATTACTTGGCATCGTTATTCTTACTCCTGTTTCTTTTTTAGTATAATTATCCCACATATACTTTCTTCCTTTTTTAGAAGAATCTTTTGTCCATGAACTACAAAATATTATATTATCAAATCCCATATAATCCCTTGCTTTACCTTCTAATTTATCATTCATATTTTTTAGTGCACTAAATTTTATACTTTTACTTTCTAATATTTTTTCTAAAGAATCAATATTCGTGTAATGCTCCAATTTAGTAAGGTTATTCTCCATTTATTCTCTCCCTTTATTCTATATTCTTTAATTATACTGTACTTAATATAGCTTATCTCATAATAATCTCTTTACATTTTTATACATATTTATTTTATTATCGATTAACTATTATCTACTTCAAGCTCTTCCTAAACTATTACTTCTACTAATATAACTTATTGCTCTATCTTAATTACTTTCATCCATCTAAGAGCTAAGCTTTTTAATACAGCTCTCAATCTATCTACCAATACAACATCAGCTAAAGAATCCCTAGCTCCACTTTCATGAGTCAATTCTTTTCCATGAATAAAATTGTACCCTAACTTATTCTCTAAATATTCAATTGCTGGTAGTTCTACTAAGCTCTCTTCATTTCCTAAGTACGACATTCTCACCCCCCTAAATTTTTATAATATTTATTCTTAATTATACACTATTTTACAATTACTAACATTATTTTATAAATGAAAAAAGCCATAGATTCCTCTATGACCTAATAAATATTTATTATATTATTTCTCTACCTTATTTTCTAATTAGTATTATCTATCTTTATTAAATTTTCTGGTATTTCATTAAACTTATTAACTACTAACTTACTTATATCCTTCATAGCAACCAATTCTTTAAGTAACTTATCCGCATCCTCTTTTGCTCTTTCAGCTAATTCCTCAAATACTTCATCAGCTATATCCATTCCTTTTTCTACATAATAATCTAAATTTTCATCATAAGCTTCAGAAGCATTATCATCTAAATATTCATTTATATAATTTTGCTTACTAAACGTAGCTAAATCATATAATGTTCCAGAAAATATTTCCTCAATATCATTTACTATATCATTAGATTCTTCTATCAAATCGTCAATACCATCGATATCAGCTTCTATTATATTCTGATTTTGAAATAAATTATTAATTTTCTCTAATAATTCTAAATACTTATTACAAAGTTCCCCAGCCTCTTCTAAATCATTAATACACATAGTATTTTCAGTTTTATTATAATACCATATCTCTTCTCCTCTATGGTCAGCTAATAAATAAAAATTCATATGAAAATTTTCATATATCGATTCAAACATAGATACACTATTATAAACAGCTGTCTTAAGAAGTAAAAATTTATCATCTATCTCATATTCACTTGAATAATTAATAATCCATGGAAAAACTTCTTCTTCCAAAAATTCAATAAATTCTTTATCTCTAGTTATAAACCCTGCTTCAAAATTATTTGAACTTTCTTCAGAAAAATTAGCAGAACCTACATATGCAATATTATCAGTCATAATAATTTTAGAATGATTGGAAAAGCAAAAATATACTTGTGTTTTTTCTGATATTTGCTTTGGATTCAATTTATTCTTATAAACATATATATTTCTTTTTGCTATTTGCTCATAATTACTCTTAAAATAATCTTTCCATCTTCCTGGAATATTAGAAATAATTTTTATTTCAGTATCTTCTCCAGCTTCTTTCAAAGAATTTAATAAACTATTTTTTTCTTTAGATATATTATAAGTTAATATAAATATTTTATTTGCATTATTAAAATCATTTAAAACTTCTTCATATGTTAACTCATCTTTAGACATTAAAAATGTAACTTCCTTAATTGGACTAGATATAATCAATAAACTCTCCCCCATTTATATATAAAATAATTTAAATAACTCTAATTTTTCCTGTTAACATTTGTTGCATTAACCCCTTTTTAAGTTCTTCTAGCTTTTGTTTTTTATTTTCATATTCTTCTATTCTTTTATCAACCTCTGATAATAATAAAGCTATTTTAGTTTGCTCCTGGATACTTGGAATCTGTATTAAAAACTCTCCAAATGTAGTTTTATTTATTATTGGTACTGCTTGTGTCGAAATATAACTTGTGTACATCTTAAAATTATAATTTAAAGCATAATATATAAATTCACTATTTGCCTTATCATTGCATATTATTGAATTTATCTGTTGATTTGTACTTAACTCAGTTCTTGATATTCCCATTTTTCCAATTGTTGACCCAATACACGTTACTAATATAGCCCCCTTAGGTAACTTTCTTGTTTTACTGAACCCTTTATGACTTAACATTTTCACTGTATCAGTTACATATTTTTTTATTCCTAAATCACCAGGTGATACCCATAAATATTCATCTCCATAGTTATCTTTTTCAGATGTTTTAGGAGTACTGCCAGTGACTATTTCTCCTATTAAATCTAACGTCTTAACTTCCCACTCCTCAGGAATCTCCCCAATCTCAGTCTTCTTAAACTTTGTATGTCCAATTCCCTTAGTTAAAAGTTGCTGCATTAATCCTTTTTTAAGTTCCTTATTTTTATTAATAAGTCCATCAACATTATCTATTTGTTCATCTACTGTTGAAAGAATTGAAGCTATTTTTTCTTGTTCCTCTAATTTAGGTACTGGAATTTCTAATTCTGCTACAATTTTATTATTTAAGCTTTGTTGTTTTGTTCCCTGAGTGTACTTAAGCCCTATATAGTCACCATATAGTCTATACCAATGATATAGATACTTATTAGAAAACCCGTCTTTAGGCTTAAAAGCCATACAAGATTGATTAGTAGTTGCTTCAACCCCTGAAATAGCACAGCTTCCTCTTGTACCTGTTGCCTCTAATCCTGTTATTGCTATAAAAAATGTTCCTTCTGGATATAACTCTAAGTTAGTATCTTTAACCGCCTCCTCAGTAATTTTTTCTAAAGTATCATAAATAACCTTATATTTTAGTTCACCACTTGTTATCCATGGTATATCACCAGTAAAATAATCCTCAATTTTTCTACTAGGTGTTGAACCTGCTCTTAAATCACTAAATATATCACCTATTTTTTTAACTTTCCAATCGCTTGGTATTTCTCCAAATTCGTACGCTTTGTATCCTTCTCTAATCTTCTTCACTAAATCACCACCTTACAGTACATCAAAGCCAAGTTCTTTTAAATATCCATTAATCTTTTCCTTAGTTTCTGCTTCCTTCTTTTCAAGTTCTGCTATTTCTCCTAAAACCTTTTGTATATCTACTTGCTCTTCTTCTTCAGTAGTATCAACATATCTACTTATGTTTAAATTACAATCATTTTCTTTTATTGTTTCAATGTCCACAACCGATGCATACTTTTCCAAATCTTCAAATGCATCAAAGGCTTTTACTATCTTTTCTATATCTTTATCTCTAAGTTTATTCTTATTTCCGTCCTTAACAAAATCATTGCTTCCATCTATAAATAGGATTTTTCCTTTTCTTTCTTCTGATTTAGCTTTATTTAAAACAAGTATAGCTGCTGGAATTCCTGTTCCGTAGAATATATTTTGTGGTATTCCTATTACTGCTTCAATTAAATCATCATTAATAAATCCTGCTCTTATTTTTCCTTCTGCCGAACCTCTGAATAATACTCCATGTGGTACTACTGATGCCATTTTTCCTTTCATGTTCAAACTTGATAACATATGCTCAACAAAAGCTAAATCCCCATAAGATTTTGGTGGAATTCCATAATTAAATCTGTGAAAAGCATCACTTTGAGCTTCTTCACCCCCCCAGTTTTTTAATGAAAATGGTGGATTAGCAAGTACTTTATCAAAAACCTTTAAAGCTCCACCTTCAGTATGTTTAGGTTCTCTTATAGTATCACCTTTTTGTATATCTGCACCTTTTGCACCATGGAATAACATGTTCATTTTGCATATTGCCCATGTAGAAAGGTTTATCTCTTGACCAAAAAGACTTAAGTTCTTTGGATTTCCACCGTGTTTTTTAACATATTCTATACTTTGAATTAACATACCACCTGAACCACAAGTAGGGTCATAGATTCTATCCCCTTCTTCTGGTTTTAATATATTAACTAATACCTTAACCACTTCTGTTGGAGTATAGAATTCTCCACCCTTTTTACCACCTTGGTCTGCAAATTGTTTAATTAAATATTGATAAGCATCTCCAAGCATATCCTCTGATGCTAAGTTTGAATTTGCTAAATTTATTGTGCTAAAAAGTATTAAAAGCTGAGATAACTTCTTATCTGGCACCTTTTCCTTATCATTGTAGTTAGTTGTACTTAATACTCCTATAAGCTCTGAATTCTTAGGCTCATCTTCAATAACCTTAAAAGCTTTATCTAATTCAGGTCCTATATTTAACGTTAAATCTTTAAGTTTTGCCCATCTTGCTTGCTCCGGAACAAAGAAACTTTCATAAATAGATGGGTCTTCTAAAAGTTCTAAAATTTCATCTTCCTCTAATCCATTTTCAATGAATTCTTGTTTTCTAATTTCTCTTTCTTCATCAAATTCGTCGTTTATTCTTTTTAAAAATAACATTCCAAATATATAATCTTTGTACTCTGCACCTGTTAATTCTCCTCTTAATATATCAGCACTTTGCCAAAGCTTTGATTCTAATTCTTGTAACATAAGTTTAGCCATAGTCATATCTCCATTCCTATTCTTTCTTAATACCACTTTATCTTAGATGTACTTGTGGACTATATAAATATATTTTATCATAACTTCTATATCCTATGTTAATTAGATAAGCCTATAAAGATTTAAAATTAAATTAAGGTTGTAACTTAAACTTACACTTAAATTACAACCTTAATATTTTTTAAAATCTATCGTTCGCAACCGTTCGCAATCGTTCTTTAATAGTAATTTTTAATCTTCATCAGCTAATATATAACTAATTTTTGAACCTGATCCAACTTTCTTTATTAATCCTAATTTTATCAATTTATTGAATATTGATACACTTTTTGTTTTTCCAAAACCAAATGTTTCAATACATAACTCAGTAGTTATAAATATATTTTTATTTATAAAATCTAAAACTATCTTTTCATTTAATGACAATTCTACATCATTTTCCTCACACCACTCATTATTCTCAATAAATTCATACTTAAATACATCACTTAAATAGTATTTTGTACCTCTCCCTATACCATCAGTCTCTAAGTATTCTTCATCAACTAAAGATGTTAGTATTTTACTACTATTTCTAGAATGAGTATGAAGTAATTGTTGAAGTCTATTATTAGTTACATATCCTTCTTGATGTGCTGCTACTAATGCCACTACTTCTTCTATACTTAATTCATTGTATTTATTCTTCAATGCTGATTTAATCAAAGTTATACTTTCTTCTGGTAACATTGATACTGTTCTTAATATTAGTAATATTCTATCCGGATCATATAACCCTTCTAAATCTGGCGCTAGCCATTCTTGTACCTTCCATGCTAATTGAATATTTTCAAGACCTGATCCTGCTCTTTCTCCAACACCTAAAAGATTAAACATTTTAAATATATTTTCATTCCTTGGATCACTAACTCCACCTTTTAGTGCTTCTTCTCTAGTAATTCTTAAACTTCCCGGATTACTAACTTTAAAGAAAGTTTTTCCTTTCTCTATAACAATTCCTCTTGGAAGCCTATAATCTGCATGTATCAATGCATTAGCAACAGCTTCTCTAACTGCCTCATGAACTCTAGTATCCTCTTGTCTTACTCCATTAACAATTCTAAAAGGTACATTTAAATCATCTGTTATTCTATTTATAATCTTAAAATAAAAATCAAATATATTCCCACTCCATGTCCCATCTGATGATATTACTCTATAATCCCATCTAATCTCTTCTGACATTTTTTCTCTATAGTCTAAAAAATACTTAGGAAACTCATCTGTTATAGTTCTATCTTCAGCAAACATTAAAAGTCCTGCTGCAGTTATTCCCTCTTTACCTGTTTTCCTATCCTTATCATAAGCACCTAACTTATATAAAAATGCCTTATCATCAAGAGATACCCATGGATGATTTGGTTTTACTGATCTTAATCTATTTCAAAACTATCAATAGTATCTTTATTTAAATCCTCCATAGAGAATCCATCTAAAATAATACTATCTTGTGATTCATCTAACTGATCAGCTATCATTCTCTTTATCTCTTCTATAGAACATTTATAATCTCCTGAATGATTTCTCCTATAAGTTCCTGCATGCTTACTTTCATTAAAAGGATTTTCACCTATATAAACTGGTCTTTCTCTTCTTTCTGCTTTTGGAACATTAATTAATATTATTTTCTTATTATGGACTTCTTTTATAGTAATTAGTGAATTATTTAATATGTTAGAACTTACTTTTTTAGGATTATTTAAATTATCCCATAAATCTTTAAGTATATTATCAGGATTTTCTATTCCTGTAACACTAAATACACCCTTCTTTTCTTTTATTCCTAATAAAATAGTTCCTCCATTTGTATTGGAAAATGCAGAATAAGTTTCCCACAAATCCTTTGGTAACCTCCGGATGCTTCTTTACATTCTATTTCTTCATTCTCAACTATTGAATATATATCTATCTCCAATATAATTCACCTCTTTTCCATTAACTTCTTTTATTCTTATACAATTAATTTATAAACTAATTCTTATTAATTTAAAATTTATTTAATAATATTTATCAGGTTTATTTGACATGCAAAAAAGAGTTATCGCTAGCTTATTCTTTCGCTACTAATGCAATAACTCTATTTTGTAATTGAAAATTTAAAATTGAAAATTAAGAAATAAATTCAGCTAAGCTAAATTTAAATATTATATCAAAATTCCTATGGAATTTTTTCCTTAATTCTTTCACTTTTAACTTTTTCACTATTTCACTCTAAATGTAGTCTTCATATTCAGGTTTATTAGTCAGATCATTTAATAAATGCTTTATTTCTTGATCCTTACTCTTGTCCATTATAAGAATAACATCTCCAGCATCTACTATAACTAAATC
>NZ_JAGHFX010000107.1 GCF_017888565.1 Clostridium sp. | reverse complement strand
ATTAAAATTATCCTGGAATATTTCTTTAAAAGTTTTATGGCCATGAAACTTCTAGCCATAAAACACGAACATTAATTTTTTATCATGGTGGTGAACCTCTATTAATCTCCTTATTATTTTCAATTCTATTGAATTTATAATTTTCAAAATTTATTTGTTGTAGATTTGCACCAGCTTCTATTTTTTCAAATTCAAATTTTAATTGTAGTCCATTTACTACTTTAGTTACTTCTATAACTCTTGCCTTTTCTTTTCTATTTGTTCTTTCTTCTTCTAAATTTACTACTTTTCTACTCTTATAATATAATGTTATTCCATTTTTATTTTTAGTTAAAAATCCTAACTTCTCTAATTCTTTTAAAAAATTATATACACTTCTTTCATTTTTGAAGGCTAAATATTCAGCAATTTTTGCAACACCTAAACTTATAAATGCTCCATAAGTATTACTTGAATATGCTTTAACTATTAACATTAATACCTTTCCTATTTTTTGATCTAATATATCAACTGCATTTTCTATATAATTAAGTGGTAATCTATATATTGCTTTTCCCCTCTTTATAGTTAACTTAAATAATCCTTCCTTCTTTTCTAATTTTCCATTCACTTTATTTGCTAGTTCTTTTAAAGTTGCTATTTTTATTCCAGCTTCAGCTATATTAAAGTATCTACCAAAAAGATTTTGTTTTTCTAATTCTAAATAAGCTCTATAATGGCGTACTGCTCCCTTGTTGTTATAAATAGATTCAATTACATTTCTTGCAATATATATACTATTTATCGCCTTTTTACAGACATTACAACCAAGACTTAACTCTTCTTCTTCAAAAAGCATTTTTGCTTTATCACAAGAAAAATTAGTCCCATTTCTTTTCAATGATTTATACTTATTTTCAACTGCTCTTAAACTTTCATCATGCTTCCATTCTATAGCTTTTCTTCTTAGGACTTCCTTAATTTCATTTTCACTATAATTAGCTTCACTTAGTCCTAATGCAATACTTACTAAGAAGTTATTTCTATTACCTTTATCCATTATTGGCATGTTTATTAATGCTTTCACACATTCTCTAGTACATTCCTCTCCTGGTAAGTTTAAAACCTTATTTTCTTTATTACCTTTATTTTTATATTCCTTGATAGACTTTTCAACATTCTTTTTTGACTTATCATATAATCTTGTCATTGGAACTGATTGAATACCAGGTAACATTAAGTTTCTTATGTCCCTTTGTTTTTTAGTTAACTTTTCTCTTGTTAAATAACTTGTCATTAAATGCATAAACTCGTCTACTGAAACATAATTAACATATCCACCTTTGTAATAAGATCCTGGAGTCTTTATTAATCTGTAGCTTGAATTAACTATGCTTTCATCTACAAATTTTAAGCCTAGTTCTTCTTTTATTTCTTTATACATTTCTGTATATATTTTATGTACATATTTACTTGGCTTTAGTCCAAATACTCTTGGGTTAACCATTATATAAACTGACTTTGAATTATTTATTATAATAGTAAAATCTTCTTCATTTACACTTAATTCCTTCATTAAATACTGAAGATATTGAGCTACTTCAAATAATACATCAATCTGTTCCTTCTTTTTTGATGATTCAAATTCAAGTGTAAATGGATAATATCTATCATCTAATTCTTCAGTTCTTAAATTTCTATTTTGTTTATTTAAGAAGGTACAAAAACTTTGAAGGCTCATATGACTAAGTTCTTTATTCCATCTATTTTTTATTGGATATTCTAATACTTTTTCTATGTGTGTTTCATATTTTTTTTCAGCTCTATTTTGAGAAAATTCTCCTGAAACTACTTCATTAATCCCAAAATAATTTTGAACTTCGCCATATTTATTTATAAAATTATATATAAACATTTGCTCTATAAAATTACCTTTACTCTTCAAAGTCTTTCCCTCCTTTCATCTGATAAATTATGATTTTTGGTATAATTCCCCCCTCCCCACAATTTATCTATTTAAATTGTTCCGTAATATTTTCCGATAACAAAAAAACTCTTAGGTAGAAATACCTAAGAGTTATATATCAAAACTTATGTTATGCAAATCCAACTTTTAAATTACACCAAAATTTCTTTTGGTTTCCTCCTGTCAAATTTATATTGCACAATTTTTCTCCTTATGCTATTATATAAGCATAAAAAGAGTTAAAGTTCCAACACTCTGCTTCTTGGTATTCCTAGTACCAGGTTTCAGTTATATAAAATTAAATGTTTCCTAGGCATTTAATTTTATCGTTCGGAATTAAAATATGAGAAGAAAAAAATTCTTCTTTTTTCTAAATTATATTACATTTTAACAATTAATACAATATAATTTAGGCAAAAAGTAGCAGTAAATTTTATTTACTGCTACTTTTAAATTTCTCTATAAATCTTCTTCAATCTCTATAATATTTTTAAAATCTATTTCTTTGAACTCACTATCTGACATACTTTTAAGCTTTATTATAATTCCCCTTACTTCAGTTTTAACCTCAATTTCATCTATATTTTCTACGACACTTTCTAATTCATTAATTAATCCATTTCTATTATCACAATTATAAAAACTCATAATAGTTAATTCTTCTTTATTAAAGCTCTTTTTCATTTACTTTTCCCTCTTTCTTCTCTAATTTATTGTTATGATCTTCAGCTTTTTTACTAGCATCTGAAATTATTTCTTTAATATATTTATTAGCATCTTCTATTTTAACCTCTTTATCTTTAAATAAATCTTTATAATTACTATCAATTTTATCTATTAAAGAAGCAGCAGTTTTTTGAATTGTATCTAAAGATTCTTTAAGTTCTCCTAATTCTTTATCACTACTCCACCAAGCTAAATATCCAAAACTATAATCAGATGTATCTATTCCATAATAATTACTAACTATAAATGCAATACTTTCAGCTTCAACTTCTTTAACTGATCTACTCTTTCCATCTTTACTTGTGTGCAATTCT
>NZ_JAGHFX010000029.1 GCF_017888565.1 Clostridium sp. | reverse complement strand
TTGTGCTTTATTGACATAAAAAATCACCCCATTATGTAGATTGTACACGACCTTTTATTGACTGTCTACATAATGGGGGTAAGACCAAAACGCGACCCCCTTTATAAAAAGGAGTTAACTTTTTTAATGAAATAAAGCTTACTTGAAATTGAATAAGTTTTATATTAAATAAACTTCTAAGATTGCGCCATTTGTAGATTTATTTAAATAAATCTTTTAAAACTTCTTGAATATTTTTATTTACTTTAATAACTTTTTCATTGTTATTTATGTTATCTATCCTTTTTCTATATCTAGTATACAAATAATTTATATAGTTTAAATTATCATTTATAGCAGAACAAAATATAAATATTACTAAAGGTGTTAGCTTAGGGACTTTCCATAATAAAACTCCTTTTAATTACTGATAATATATTATATTGATAGTTCAATATTATTGTTATATATTTAATTTTTAAATCCTTTTTTAAATCCTTTAATTAAATCATCAATGTCTTCTAGCCCTAATGAGACTCTAACTAATGTATCAGTTATACCCAATGCTTCTCGACTTTCTTTTGGCATCGCAGCATGACTCATTTTTATAGGATAAGATACAATTGTTTCTACTGCTCCTAAACTTACTGCCACAACTACATTTTCTACATTATTTAAAAAGAACTTAGCTTGTTCTAAATTTTGAAACTTAAATGATAATACTGCGCCTGGACCAAATGCTTGTTTATCATGAATTTTTTTATCTTTATGACCTTCTAGTCCAGGATAATATACACATTCAACAACATCTTGATTATTTAACCACTCGGCAAGTTTTAATGCATTTTTTTGTGATTCTTCCATCCTAACTTTTAATGTTTTTAATCCTCTAGATATTAAATAACAATCTTGTGGTGATAATATTGCTCCAAAGCTATTTTGTATCTGATATATTTCATCTGCAATAATTTTACTTTTTGTTACCGCAAAACCAGCAATAACATCGCTATGCCCACCAATAAACTTTGTAGCACTATGAACAACTATATCTGCTCCAAGATCTAAAGGTCTTTGAAGATATGGAGATAAGAAGGTATTATCTACAATTGTCAAAACTCCATGATTTTTTGCTATACTTATAGCACTACTTAAATCTGTTATTTTTAATAAAGGATTTGAAGGCGTTTCTAAATAAATGGCTTTAGTATTAGATTTTATTGCATTTTCTAATTCATTTAAATTTGATGCATCTACAAAAGTAAATTCTATATTAAACCTATTAAATAATTTTGTAATAGCCCTATATGTTCCTCCATAAACATCTGATGATACCACTAGGTGATCTCCAGATGAAAATATACTTATTACTGAACATATTGCAGCTACTCCAGATGAAAATGCAAAAGCATAATTACCATTTTCTAATTTTGCGAAATCTTTTTCTAATAAATTTCTTGTTGGATTACCTGACCTAGCATAATCATACTCTCCAAAATTATCTATATCAAATTGATGAAATGTAGAACTTTGGTATATTGGTAATGTTACTGATCCACTTTGCTTTTCTATGCTATTTTCTCCATGTAATAACTTAGTTCCAAATTTCATTTTTATTCCCCCAATACTCTTTCTAAATCCTTTATTAAATCATTTATATTTTCTATACCAACTGAAAGCCTAAGTAATTTTTCATCCACTCCTAATCGATCCTTTAAATCCTTTGGCATTTCAGAATGGGTCTGAGTATGAGGATAAGTAATTAATGTTTCAACACCACCTAAGCTTTCTGCAAAAGATATAACTTCTAATTTCTTTAATATTTTAGGTATCATAGTAATATCCTTTACCCTAAAAGAAATCATAGATCCAAATCCTGTAGCCTGCAAAGAATTTACCTCATATCCTACATGATCTTTAAGCCCTACATAATATACTTTTTCTATATTCTTATTTTTTCTAAGATAATTTGATAGCATAATTGCATTTTCCTGTGATTTTTCTAATCTAATGTGCAATGTTTTTAAACCTCTTAATATTAACCAAGAATCGAATGATGACAATGTAGCTCCAGTTGAGTTTTGAATTACTTTTAATTTTTTCAATAAATTTTCGTTATTCGAAACAATAAACCCAGCTAAAACATCATTATGCCCACCTAAAAATTTAGTTCCACTATGGATTACAATATCAGCACCTAATAAAAGTGGCTTTTGAAAATATGGAGTTAAAAATGTATTATCCACAATTAATATTAAGTCCTTTATTCTACAAATATCACTAATCAATGATATATTACTAACTCTCATTAATGGATTAGATGGCGTTTCTATAAAAATACCTTTAGTATTTTCTTTTATTTCATCTTCTATCTTACTTATTTCAGAAGTATCTACAAATGAAGATTTAATTCCATATATACTATAAATATCATTAAATAATCTAAAAGTTCCACCATATAGATCTTCTGAAACTATAATGTGATCTCCCGGTCTAAATAAATGTATGCAAGCTGTTATTGCTGAAACCCCAGTAGAAAAAGCTAATGCACCTAAGCCTCTCTCTAATAAATTTAATGTTTTCTCAACTTCTTCTCTTGTAGGATTATTTGTTCTTGAATAATCATATCCAGTACTTTTATTTAGCTCTGGATGCCTAAACGTAGCACTTTGATATATTGGATAACTTATTGCCCCAGTTATGTTATCTCCACCACTTGCACCTCTTACTGATAAAGTTTCGAATTGTAAATTATAATTTTTTTGTGTCATTCTATAGCCCCCTTTTGAAATAAAAAAAAGAATTCTTCCAAAAAAGAAAGAATTCTTATATACAAAATTATTTAATTGTACAATTTACTCTTATTTTTCAGATTATCTGTTGGAATTAGCACCACACTAAGTAAAATTATACTTTAGTAGGTTGCCGGGTTTCTTAGGGCCAGTCCCTCCACCACTCTTAATAAGATTTATTTAGTTGTTATAATAATTATATAGTATAAACCATTTTATGGCAACATAAATTTTGAAAGGATAAAGCATTTACCTATAGTTCTTTTTATTTTATACTTTTCTTAAAATTTATCCAGTTTCTTTTATTTAAATAACGGATAAATAAAATTAATCTTTCATCAATAGGTTCACACTTTTCTCCGAACTTTTTTCTCATTTTTTCAACTATTTGAAGAATATTTTTATCACCATCAATTAATCTCCAGACTTCACTTCCTAATTCATCTAGTTCTATATCAGTAATATCAGGCTTTTTAAATAGCTTTCTAGCCATTTTCTCTATTAATTTATCATGATGAAATATTAAATATACTCTGTTGTTTTTTTCCTCAAAGGTTTTATGATTTTTTACTGGTATATAAAGCAAGAAATTTTCTTGTTTTTTAGTTCTATTATTAAACATTATTATTCTCCAATAATTTAATTAGCCTTACTTTCCTTTTTCTTATCACTTATAATATATTTATATACTAAATAAGTTAGAATTAAAAACATAACTAAAGCAAACTCTTTACTTTCAGCTAATACAGGTAATAACTTTGGTCCTATGCCAACAACTTCATTAAGTCCAAAACCTGTTAAGCCTGCTACTAAAATACCAATTAAAGCATCTCCAGCAACTAATCCTGATGATATTAATATGCCTTTTTCAACTTTTTCTTTCTTTACTTCTTCATTATTTTTAAACTTCTTATCTACTATTACTCTAACTATACCACCAGCTAAAATACCAACACTTAAATTTATTGGTAAGTATATACCTAATGCAACTGGTAATACAGGTAGTCCTAATATTTCAATTGCAATACCTATTGCAGCTCCTACTAGAACTAAAGTCCATGGTAATTGTGCATCCATAACACCTTGTACGACCATTGACATTAGAGTCGCTTGTGGTGCAGGAAGACCAGCTTCTCCACCAATACCATAAATATTGATTAGTAATAGCATTGCTGCTCCTCCAGCAATTGCTGATACTATTAATCCAATAATTAATCCAATTTCTATATTCTTAGGAGTTCCCCCTAAAATAAATGTAGTTTTTAAAGCTTGAGAGGTTCCTCCGGCAACAGCAGTTGCAACACAAGCTATAGCACCAGCAAGTAAAGCCATTATCATACCTCTATTGCCAACAACTCCAATAGATTTTAAAATTCCAGTTATAAACAATAAAGTTGCTATTGTCATACCAGATACTGGATTGTTAGATGCTCCAATAATTCCGCATATTCTTGCAGATACAACAGAAAATAAAAATGAAAATAATACTGATAATAAAGCTCCTACCGGATGAATCCCTGTAATCGGTAACAACCATGATAATAAAAATACTAGTGTAGCTCCTCCAATTACCCAAGTCATCGGTAAGTCTTTATCTGTTCTTTTTATATTTTCCCCTGAAGCCTTCATTCCTGAAAAAGCAGCTTTCATTGATTTAACTATTATTGGAATCGATTTTCCAAGGCTTATAAATCCTCCTGCTGCAACAGCTCCAGCGCCGATATATCTTATATACTCTCCCCTTATAGCGCTTGCAGTCATTTCTGCAATTGGAACAGTTGCTGGGAAAACTGCTGATGCAGCTCCATCACCAAAGAATTTAATTAATGGTATAAGCCCAAAATAAGCAATGGCACCGCCTGCAAACATATAAAGAGCCGCTTCTATTCCAACTATAAATCCTACACCTAGAAGTGAAGCTAAAGCATCAACACCAAACATACTTTGAAATATAGATTTGCCATTTTGTGATATATTTATCATCCATGTTGGACTTTCAGACCATAATAATAAACCACCTGATAAAAATTTATATATTCCACCACCAGTTAAACCAGTTATAACACTTTTAAGTCCAGTCCCACCTACTGTTGAGTTAACAAGAACTTCAGATGCAGCCATACTTTCTGGGAAGGCTAGTTTTCCGTGTTCTTCAACCATTAGATATTTTCTTAGAGGAATAACAAATAAAACTCCTAAGATTCCCCCTAGTATAGTAATAGTAACTATTTGTAATAATGTAATATTTCCATTCCATATAACAATAGCAGGTAATGTAAATACAATCCCCCCAGCTAAAGATTCTCCTATTCCTGCTATTCCCGCTACCATATTTGATTCTAAAATACTTTTTCGTCCAAAGGCATATAGTAGGGCTGTCCCAAGTATTGATGTAGGTATTATAGCAGCAATAGTCATCCCTACCTTTAATGCTAAATATACGTTTGCAGCTGCAAAAACTGCTGCAAATATACATCCAACTATTATGGATGCAATAGTTAATTCTGGCAACGCATCCTTAACTGAAACATAAGGCGTGTAATTTTCTCCATTTACTCCACCATAAGCTTCATGAGAAAGCTTATTTTTTTGTGACATAATGATTCCTCCCTAAATTAAATTACTTAATTTTAATTTTTATAAGTCACATTGTATTGTATATTCTAGCAATTTTTTTGTTTCTTTTGGCAAAAATTTATTGACTTTCCTTTTCTCACTCTACTAATTATCACCCTCATTATATACTATTATTTTCTAAAAATTCTAAAAATTTTCTCCTTTCAGAATAATTATACATTTGTTGATAAAAAGAGTAAATAGAATGATTGTTAAAGTTGATTATTACTTTTTTTTGACATAATAATTTTTATATGGCGTTAATTCTATATTTAAGATAAAATAAGTTGAGAAGAAATAGTTTATTTCGGAGGAAATCATATGAAAAACAAATTTAAAAAAATAGTATTAAATAATTGGCTATTTATACTTATGGTATTGATAGTTCAAGCAAAATCCATGCTTTTACTGTCAATGCTTAGAACTACAAATTCATCTAGTATAAATTTTGCCACTATGTATTTTGGGGTTCCTGCTATAGGCGCACATTTAATTATAATAACATTAATATTAAGCATTATGTTCTTATTTAAATACAAAGGTAAAATTTGGTCAGCATTAATAATTGATGTACTTATTACAGTATTATTTATTGCAGATATATGGTACTACAGAAATAATGGAACATTCTTATCAATTAGACATTTGCTTCATCCAGAAATATTTAATCCTATTGGTAAGAGTTTAATAAACTTTAGAGCTGTAGATTTATTATTTGTTATAGATTTTATAGTATTCTTTATCTTATTTAAATTTGATAAATTAAGAAAGTACAACGATAATTCAAGATTATCATTAAGAATTCTAAAAACTGCTATAGTATTTTCATTAAGTGCAGTTATTATTTTTATTTCTCACTATATAATTGATATAAAAGGTAAAATACCGGGACAATCATTTTTAAGATTATCTTGGGCTCCTTTTCAAACATTTAGTGATATGAGCCCCTTAGGATATCATGGATTTGACTTAAAATACTTTATAGGAAGAAATAAAGAATTATCAAATTCAGATGTTAGTGATGTACAAGCTTGGCTTGATAATAATAAAGAAGATATTCCAGATAATGAATATTTCGGAATGCTTAAGGATAAAAACTTAATTGCAATTCAAGTTGAGTCCTTAGAAAACTTTGTTATCAATCAAAAGGTTTATGGCCAAGAAATTACACCTACTTTAAATAAATTACTTTCTGAAAGTTTATATTTTGATAATATTTATGAACAAAATAATTCTGGTACTAGTTCTGATTGTGATTTGATGGTTAATACATCTATTTTCCCTATCAGAGCGACTAGTACGTTCCCAACATATCCTTGGACCAAATATAATAGTTTACAAAATATATTAAATAGCGAAGGATATACAACAATTTCAACTCATGCAGAATTACCTGGAAGTTGGAACTGGGCAGAACCTCATAAATCTTTTGGTGCCGATAAATTGTGGGATATAAATGAATTTAATATTGATGAAGTGATTGGACCAGGGTTATCTGATGAATCATACTTAAAACAAATTGCAGATAAGATTAAATCAGAAAGTCAACCATTTTATACTTTCATTGCTACTTTAACAAGTCATGGTCCATTTGAAATGCCAGAAGATAAAAAATTATTAGATCTACCTAAGGAATTAGACGATAATATGTTAGGAGGATATTTCCAAAGTGTAAGGTACGCAGATGAAGCAATAAAACTTTTTATTGAAGAACTTGAAAAGAATGGCCAATTAGATAATACAGTTTTAATGATATATGGAGATCATGGTGGTGTTCATAAATTCTATGAAGAAGAAATAAAAGATGCTCCATTAAATGAAGACTGGTGGCAAGAAAATGATAAGAAAATACCTTTTATAATTTATAATAAAAATATAAAAGCTACTACTATTTCTAAAGCAGGTGGACAAGTAGATTTCTTACCTACAATTTCTTATCTTTTAGGTGTTGAAAGATCTAAATTTGATAATACATCTATGGGTAGAGTTCTAGTTAATACAAATAGAAATGCAACAATATTAAACAATGGAGATATTATTGGTACTCCAAAAGATGCAAATGAAGAAAAACATTTAAAAGATGTATTTAAAATTGCAGATAATATAATTGAAGGAAATTACTTTAACATTATTGATAAATAAAACTTTAAAAATGCATAAAAATACTGCCTATATTCTATTTACTTGGCAGTATTTTTTATTACTTCAAATTTATTTTTAATAAAGTCTTATTCAATTTTATAATTAAAAATTATTGTTATCCCATTAACCTCTTTTAAAACATTACTAATCAATTAATTCATGATATAATATATATATTATTTACTAATTATACATTATTTTACTTTAGAAGGTGATTGTTATAAAAAAAATTTATATCCTATCAATACTTAATATCCTTACTCTTTTTCTAACTAAAGAAGTATTTTTTATTTTTCTTATAAACTTACTATATATTCCTTTTTTATATGATGATTTTTAATAAATGTAAATAAGTATTCATTATTAAAAGTTGAATCGTTTAAAAAAGTTATTATTTCATATTTTAATCACTTTAAACTTAATTCTATTGAATTAGAGATAGTATTTGAAAATTTTTAGGGTTTTCAATATTAAATATATTTATAAAAAATTTGATTAATAATACTATTAAAGAATATGTTTTTTCAATAGTATTTTTAAGTATAGCCTTATTTTTAATATTTTGGGCAAATAGAAATATTAAAAAGTTTTTTATTCTTGAATTTTCTATAGTTTATTAATTTCTATTTTTAAAATTACTGGGTAATTTATCAAAATAAATTAGATATACAGATATATTTTATTTTCTAAACTTTATATAAGAAATCATAATTGTAAAAAATGCTCCAATCAAAATAAAAATAGAAAATACTACCCCAAAATTACCTTTTTTACTTTTATTATAATTAGCTTCGTTATTTACCTCTTCATTATTTATACTAACTTTATTTTGAGCTTTACTATTACTTGAATCATTAATATCTTTATTTTCATCTTTCAATAAGACGTTTTTTAATGTTTCCTTTGATCCTCCAAGTTCTTCTTCTACGACTTCTCCTATATTCTCAAGAATTTCTTTATTTTCAATATTTCCTAATACTTCTTTGGCTAATAATTGAGTATTATTTTTATAAAACTCAAAGTATTTTCCCAAATCATTTATATTCCCATTAAATATTACATCATTTTTATTTTTGTCTTTAAGGTTAAAATTTCCGTCCTTAAAACTGAAATCTATATTAAGATTTAAATTATTAGCGATTGAGGTTATTTCTTTATATATATTTACTAATTCGCTTATTTTAAAATCCTTAATACTGATTTTACCTTTAATATTTTCTGATAACTCTTTGCCCTTATCTACTACTTCCTCAATCTCTTGCTTACTTATATCTAGATTATTCATATATTCCACAAAATTTTCGCTATTTAATCCTATAGATTGAATATCCTTTGATGTGTTTGCAGAAACTCTTATTATATCACTTATTAGAAAAATACTTATCGCTAAAATTATAATTGCTATCTTTTTACTAACTTTCATAGCCTATTCCCCCTTATCTTTAACTATTTAAATTATTGACAAGCAGGCGTTATTTTTAATCATTTCGAATTAATTTTCTTAATATAAGTTTTTAAAATTAATAATAATTTTAAATAAGACTATAAAACTATTTTTTACTATATTAGCTTTGAACCAAAATAAAGATATCAAGTATAATTTTATAAATTATACTTTTAAAGTTACATATATAAAAAAACTCAAATAAAAGTTTAGAAACCTTTATTTGAGTTTTTTTATTCTAAGATTGATTTTTTTATTCTAAGTTAAATACCAAAAATCTTTATTCTTTTCCATTAAATCATCTAATACAGCTTTAGCCTTTTCAGGATTTACAATAGTTCTATTTAAAGTTAATGCTTGTAATGCCTTAGTATAATTTTTTTCTAAGAATGCTTCAACTGTAAGAAGTTCATATGCATGTTGTCCTTCCATTAATCCTTTATAAAATGGCTTGATTTCTCCATATTTATAAGGATGTGCTCCATCCTTTCCTACTGTTCCTGAAACTTCAACTATAGCATCTTTACTGAAATTAGTTATAATGTCATTGTTTCTACTCATAAGGATAAATTCATTATGAAGATCATAAGCTATAGATTCAGCAAGTTCAATCATTAAGTCTCCAAAAACACTATTTGTAATTATTTCAACATCATCTATTGAATTAGCATTAGTAGCTTTAGAACATATATCCCAAACTTCTTTTTCTCTTGAGTCCTTTGCTTCATCTGCTCTTGTATAATTAGGATCACTTTCAGCTACTATTTCCTCTGCAAAGAAATAATATTGAAGATAAGTTGTTGGAATATATTCATCAAAGAAGTTCATATATTTATTTACTCTTAAGTATGTATCAAGCCAAGATTTAGAACGTTGCTCTGCATTATAAGGTTTAAAGTCATAATCTCTTAAATAAGTTCTTAATTTATCGAAATAATCATTTCCATCTACATCTTTAAGCTCTGTAAACCATCCAAAGTGATTTAATCCAAAGTAAGTAGCTCTTAAATCTTTTTGCTCAACTCCTAATATTTTAGCGTAAGATCTCATAAGTGAATATGGTTGATCACACAAATTTAAGATTCTCTTATCATCTGGAAAGACTTTATCAAGGCCTAATGCAACTATTGCAGCAGGATTTGTATAATTTAGTATCCATGTATCTTTTGAATGTTTACGAACCTGATTAACCATTTCTACCATTGCTCCAAGAGATCTCATTCCATAAGCAAAGCCTCCTGGTCCACAGGTCTCTTGTCCTACTAATCCATGCTTTAGTGGAATCTTTTCATCAAAGCTTCTCATATCATTTTTACCAACACGCATTTGGCAAAATACAAAATCAGTTTTTTCATATGCCACATCTGGATCTGTTGTAAAAACAACTTCTGTATCATTACAATAAGTTTTTAAAACTAATCTAATATAGTCTTCCATTTTTGATGTTCTTTCATTATCTATATCATAAAAAATGATTTTCTTTAGTGGAAATCTATCCTTTAATTTCACTAAACTTCCTACTAAGGCTGGAGTTCTAGCACTTCCTGCTCCAGTTATTGTGATTATATTACTACTTCTCATTATCTATCCCTCCGCTGTATTTATAATTTTAAAGTTTTCTTATTTTAAATTTTGTATATATTAATATTTTCTTGTTTTTAACTATTAAATTAACACATTATTACATATTACTTAATTCATCATCTACTGCATTTCTAACAAACTCAACTAAAGGCCCATAAACTATATGAATATGCTTAGATGCTGGGAAGAAGATTCCTGTACATCCAGATGTCTCTAAAAGCTTTTGGTCTACTATATTAACTTCACCTAAATCTATTCTTAATCGAGTTATACAGTTATCTACATTCTTTATATTTGACTTACCACCTAAAGCTTTTATAACTATTTTTGCTATTTCATCATATCTCTTTTCTTTTATAAGAGTATTATCTGCAGAAGGTGAATCTTCTCTTCCTGGAGTTTTTAAATCAAATTTTAAAATTGCCCATTTAAATACAAAGTAAATTACAACTGCTAAAATTAATCCAATTATTATAAAGCTAATCCAATGAGTATTTTCATAAAGTAGCCCAAATATTGCAAAATCGAAAACTGTACCTCTTATATATCCAATTGCAACATTGGCTAAAGATAATACAACTGCTCCAACACCTATAATACATGCATAAACTACATATAATAATGGTGCAATGAATACAAAGGAAAACTCTAACGGCTCTGTTACATTACCTAAAAGTGCTGTTAATATACAAGTAATCATTAATGATTTAACTAGTTTTTTATTTTCTTTATATGCTGTTTTATACATTGCAAGACCTATAGCTGGGAAAGCAAATAAAGTACACAACATTTGTTGTTGAGCCATAAATCTTGTTAGTGATGGCATCATACTCCAATATTCACTAGTTGGACCTTGATTAAATAAAACTTCATTTAATGTTGGAACAATACCTACAAAAGTTTCTCCATTTATTACATAAGATCCACCAGCTTCAGTAAATCTAAATAAAGCATTCCAAAGATGATGTAGTCCAAAAGGTATAAATAATCTTTCACCTGCTGCCGTAAAGAATGGACCTACTGGGCTTAAAAAAACTACTGATAACTTTGTTAGTAAAGCTACTAATACTTCCCATATAAATGGTATTGTTAAACCAATTACAACCATGATTCCCATTGTTATTATTGGAACCGATTTTTTACCTGAGAAGAATGCAAATGCAATTGGTAACTCAAGCTTATAGAATTTATCTGTTGCCCATGCAGCAACTAAACCTGTTACGATTCCTCCTAAAGCGTTTACATTCATAGTTTGTATTCCTAATACCTTAATTTGTCCAAATTGACTCATAACTTCTGGATCTGCTAGCTTTCCAGTTACAGTAAGCCAAACATTCATAGATATAATTAGAATTATATATCCTATAACTGATGCAAATACTGAAATTCCTTTGTCTTTTTTAGACATTCCATAAGCAACACCCATTGCAAACATTAATGGAATATTATCAAATACAGCACTTGCTATAGTTCTAATATTAACTAAAATAGTATTAAGTACTTCATTTCCTAAAAACGGAAATCTTGCTATCATATAAGATTGGACAAGGGCTCCCGTTATACCTAGGATCATTCCAACTGGTGCCATAACAGCAATTGGTAACAATAATGTTCTACCAAATTGTTGAATCTTTTGACTAAACTCTTTTGACATTTCGTCTTCCTCCATTTATTAAATTATACACTTATGAATACCTTTTCTTAAAAGAGCGCTCTTCTTAATAATCATTTTACGTTGTGCTTAGCAATGTTGCAATAACCTAAGGTGATACTCTTTTCTTTTATGAAGTCCAAGGTCACAAGAAATGACTTAGGTCATAAATAAAAATAACTCGCATTTTGCGAGCTATTTATAACTAAACTCCTTAATTGAATTTACTAACATCTCAATTACTATAAACATACCAATTCTAGATATACTATCATTAAACTTAGTTTCTGTATCATTAGAGACACAATGAAGAGTATAATCACTTATCTTTGACAATTCATTATTACCAAAAGAGGTTATTGCAATAGTTCTAGAGCCTTTAACTTTTGCAATATTAGCAACTTCTAATATTTTTTCTGTATTACCAGATAATGAAATTAAAATAACTAACTCATCACTTTCTAATGTATTTCCAACTAAAGTAAGTAAATTATAGTCTTTAACAAAAATACACTTAATTCCTAAAGTTAATAATAGATGATTTAAATAATATCCAGCTGCTTTACTTGTACCTCTTGCAAAAACATAGACGGTTTTTGCTTCAATGATTTCTCTAGAAATTTTTTTGTATAAATCAGCTTCTATAACTACAAAGGTTTTTTCAATATTTTGTTTTAATCCATATTGTAAATCTTCTAAAACCTTTATATCATCATCAGCACTATTATTTGATTTTAAATAATATTTTAAATCTGAAAATCCTTCAAATCCTAATTTTTGAGATAAATTAATAATTACAGTTTTAGAAGTAAATGTCTCCTTAGCTAAATCATTTATTTTCATTTTTATTACCTTCTGTTGATTAGCATAAATATATGTAAATACTTTCTGCTCACTATTAGTTAATTTGTTAAATAATTTAGCTAAATTCTCCATAAAAACTCCTTACTTTTTGAAACTACAAATTATATCACAAACTAAATCTACTATTCTTTTATCAAATACACTTGGAATAATATTTTCACTATTTAGTTTATCTTCATCTATGCATTTAGAAATTCCTTTAGCAACTTCTAGCTGCATTTCTGTAGTAATTTTATTAACACGTGCTTTTAAAGCTCCTTTTATTATTCCTGGAAAAACTAATAAATTATTTATTTGATTAGGATAATCACTTCTTCCGGTAGAAATAACCTTTACATTAGCTTCCTTAGCAACTTCAGGCATTATTTCTGGAATTGGATTAGCTAGTGCAAATATTATGGAATCTGAATTCATTGACATTGCCATTTCTTTTGTTAATATATTTCCTGCACTTACTCCTATAAATACATCTGAATTAACTAATGCATCTTTAAGACTCCCAGCTTTATTTTTATTGAACTTAATTGCACATTTTTCTTGATATTTATTACTTGCATTATCACTAGTGATTATACCATATCTATCACAAATTACAACATTATGAAATCCTGCATCGTAAATTAAATTAGCAATAGCAATTCCTGCCGCTCCAGCTCCATTTACTACTATCTTAATATCAAAATCCTTTTTAACAACCTTTTTAGCATTTAAAAGTGCAGCTAAAACAGCAATAGCAGTTCCATGCTGATCATCATGAAAAACAGGTATATCACAAATTTCATTTAGTTTTTCTTCAATTTCAAAGCAACGTGGTGCACTTATATCTTCTAAATTAATTGCACCAAAACTACCTTCTATTAATTTTATTGTATTAACTAATACCTCAACATCATTATTGTTAATACAAATAGGAAAAGCATCTACACCAGCAAATTCTTTAAATAACACACATTTTCCTTCCATAACAGGCATTGCAGCTAAAGGACCTATATTTCCAAGTCCTAATACAGCACTTCCATCGGTAATTACACCAACTAAGTTAGATCTTCTTGTATATTTATATGAAGCATCTTTATCCTTTTCAATTTCTAAACACGGATATGATACACCTGGAGTGTACGCAATTGTTAAATCTTCATTATTTTTTACAGGACACCTACTTATAACTTCTATTTTTCCTTTCCACATTTCGTGGGCTTGCAAACTTTTTTCTTTCATAAAATATCCCTCCTTCCTATGTATAATAGATTCTTTTTATGTTTCATTCAATAGAAATAACACATTTAAGACCTAAGTAATTTTTCAATAAACCTATTTATTAGCTGTATTTATAGGAATAAAATTTGTAGTGAACCTTTAAAGTTATCTTAAAATCTTTTTATAAAAATAAATTATTGAAAAAAATATATAATATACCAACAATTTGGAGTATTATTAGTATACATTTATTATATTGGGAGGATATTTAAATTGTTAGTATATATATGTTGTGCTGGAGGGGCAACCTCTAGCTTATTCTGCTCTAAAATCAAAAAAGCTTCAAAAGAAAATACCATTTTAGTTGATGATATTATGACAATTATATCAAATTTTAAAGACTACAATGAAAAATACAAATTTATACTTGCTTATGGTCCTGCTGAATTTATAAAAGAATCTTCTATAAAAGAATATAATCTGAATATTATAATTGACTTAATTTTAATTTGTCCTCAAGTAAGATACCTACTATCATCTATAAAAAAGCTTACATCACCTTATAATATAAATTGTGATGTTCTAGATATGAAAACATTTGGAACTATGAATGGAGAAAAAGCATTAAAAGATATAATGAAATATGCTGATCAAAATTAATTTAATAATCCTAATTAAATGCAGTTAACTTTTAATCGTAAACACAATTTTATTTAACAAGTCATAAAGAAAAAGAGAGTGAAATATTTATAACTATCTGATATATCTATAAATATTTCACTTTTATTTTTCATCATATTCAATTTTAATCCCATTAAATACATCTACCTTTAAATAAATATCATCTAAATTATCTAAAGTAACTTTTAATGTATCATCATCTATCCATTCAACGTCAATAAATTTATTAGTTAATCTAGTAGCAAGAAAAACATTTGGTGAATTTTTCAATAATATTTCGTTTATCTTATCTTCATAATATTTAGATTCAATAATAGATACTGCTGGTCTAAATGGAACAGTTGCTCCACCTCCAGTAAATGTATAAGTATAAGCAATATAATTACCATTAGGAGACTTATGCTCTTTTTAAATTTCAATAGGTTGTTTTGTGCAACCATATAGTAAAATTATATTTATTATAAAATATAATAAAATTAATAACTTATTTTTAGCTTACACATGGATAATCCATTCTTTCATAATATTAAAGACAAATATACTTAAAATACTTTTATAATAATATTATATTAAATTGAACTACTAACATAATATTTGTACATTTATAATAATTTTATATTACTATTCTTTATATATAGGAGGATTTTTAATGATTCTATAAAAATATCAAACACCTTTTCCATTATTTCCCAGAAAATATTTTTAATATATTTTACAAACTAAATAATGATTAAGCTAAAGTAAACTATTTTATTTTTCATAAATAGTGAGTAGTAATTAATTATTAATAAAAAAATCTCTATGTTTGATAACCAAAAATTTTAATTCAAAATCATAATTAAGATAAATAAAATTAAAAGAATTTACATTAAATTCAACCGTAACATAAATTACCTTTTATTATATTTAGGAATTTGTTTTTTTCACTATCATTTAAAAATACTTTAACAGGTACTATTGCAAATATATTAAAATTTTCTTTAAAGATAAAAATTCTTTTTTTATAAATTATTATGTTAGATATATCTTTAAAAATTAATTCACTTTTATTATCATTTTTTAAAATAACTATTTTATCATTTTTTAATTTTAATATTGTTTCATTATATAAATACTCATTATTAATATCTTTATCTTTAAACCTATGTCTTAATTCTATTTTAACAATAATAGGTAGAAGTACTAACCACACTAGTCCTAAAATTGTTACTATAATTAAAAACATATATTTATCCTCATAATTATATTTAAAATACCATATAGAAATTAGGAGTATTAGGAATATATACCCATATTTAAAAAAATAATTTTTAACTCTCCTATTCTTTAATTTAGTATTTAAATAAAAATTTAGTTCTATTAAATCGTCTACTGTATTTTTGTACTTTATTTTCACTTAATCACCTAATTAATAATATTTTTCATTTGCATATATAATTATATCAATTTATACCAAATTAATCTATGCCAATTTATTACAATCAAAGTGACAGTTCTCTAATTATGTTAATTCAATATTTTATTTCTATTTATCCTAAAACATTTATATACTTGTTATAATTTAATTTATTCTTTTAGCTATTTCTAAACCATATTTACTTAATAAATTCATATCTATATCATTATAAAACTCAAGAATTTGACTTAAAACTATATTAGTTTCAGTTTTATAGCTTAGAACTCTGCCTTTTGCTTCCCTTCTAAAATCACTCCAAGTCCAAAGGTGAGCAGTTCCACTAGTTGCTTTAAGCTCATATATATAATTATTAGATCTTAAAATATAATGTAATAAGGATAATCTTATATCATTTTTATCAGCTATAAATTCTTGAGGATAAGAATTTATAATTTTCTTTGTTTCTTCATCTAAATTATAATATTTTATATATAACTCTTTAAATTTTCCCATTGAAATACTCCATTTTTAATTCTGTTTATACTGTTATAGTATATATTATACCATCTTATTTATGAAATTAACTTTACTCTAATATGTTTCTATTAATTATTGCTTAGCTTAATATTACTTTTGTTATAACTTAAATTTATAAAATATAAATATATAAAAGCGCTGTAACAAAATAGGCTTCGATTTTATCCAATAAAAAGGGAAGTTCTAATTCAAGCTTTTATTTTTGCTAATATATAAATAATAGGTAAAAATTTTTTATTTTAATTGGAAAACGTATTCAAGTAAGTGAAATCAATGGTTTAAAAGGGAGTCGCGTTTTGGTCTGACCCCTAAAAAGTAGACATTGTTAAAAGGGATATATCATTGTGAATTACAAAAATGGCTTCGATATTTAATTGGAGCCATATTTTTTAACCTTTTTTGAAATCTAATATTA
>NZ_JAGHFX010000106.1 GCF_017888565.1 Clostridium sp. | reverse complement strand
TTCCACATGTTGTTATTCATTCCTGCAGTTCCAGTATTCATATTTCCCATGTTGTTATTTATTCCTGTTATTCCAGAATTCATATTCCACATGTTGTTATTCATTCCTGCAGTTCCAGTGTTCATATTTCCCATGTTGTTATTTATTCCTGTAGTTCCGGTATTAATATTACCTGCACTACCACCACTTTCAATATTACCACTACCTAAAGCATCACCATTACAATTTTTTTCCTTATTATATGAATATAAAGCTTCTGCTTGAGTTTCTGATGGATATTCTAAATTGAAGTTATTACTAAAATCAGTATCACTTTGATTATTCATCCCGTTAATATTATTATTAGTTAACATATTACTTGGTAAAAATCCACTACCTTGAGAGAATCCTTGATTATAATTATTCCCTGTCATATTACTCGGCATATTACCTGTCATATTACCCTGCATATTACCTGTCATGCTACCTGTCATGCTACCTGGCATATTGCTTGACAAATTATCTGCTTCGTAAGTATTAAAGTAATTTTCATCTGCATAACTATAATCAACGTTTGGTACATAATCTATTGTTTTTAAAAAGTTTTCATCTAACATTTCACCGTCTGCTGAATTAGAAAATCCTAATATAAAATTATTAGTCATATGATTTATATTTGGTGAATTCATGTTTACAATTGGTAACCAGTTAGAATCTTTCTCTGAAAAAGGCTCTTTTATATTTAAAGGAATAAATTTTAGATCATCATCTTCATCCTCTTCTCGATGTCTATTTAAATTATTATAATACATATATTTCCTCCAAAAAATATTTCATTATATTTATATGTTATATATTTATATATGTTCCCTCATATCACATTAGAACCCTCTACTTTTTACTTTAATAGCACAATACGTAAAGTAAGTGAATAGAATATATGGGAGGTAATGCTATGTGTAATTCAACAGATAATTCTTTAAGAGATTTATTTATAGGTCTCAATAAAAGAGTTCCTATACTAGATGATAATAAAATAATACCAATAAATTTTGATAATGCTGCAACAACACCCGTTTTTAATAGTGTTATAAATAAAATAACGGAAGCATGCGAATTATATGGATCAATTGGTCGTGGACTTGGACAAAAGTCTGAATACTCAACAAAGCAATATTGTAACTGCAGGGATTATATATTAGATTTTTTTAATGCATCAAAAGACAAATATACTGTTATATTTGTAAATAACACTACGGAAGGAATTAATAGGCTATCTAATATATTAATAGAAAATAAAAATGATATAATTATCACTACAAGAATGGAACATCATTCTAATGACCTCCCTTGGAGAGGAAAATGTAATTTAAAATATATTGAAGTAGATGAAAATGGAAGACTAAAACTAGATGAGTTACAATACTTACTAGACAAATATAATGGATTAGTTAAATATGTTACAATTACTGCTGCTTCAAATGTAACTGGATATATAAATGATTTATCTTATATTTCTAAACTTGTGCATAGTTATAACGCCAAACTAATAGTGGATGGTGCTCAAATAGTAGCTCATAAAAAAATTGATATAAATGCTGATTCAATAGATTTTTTAGTTTTTTCTGCTCATAAAATGTATGCTCCATTTGGAAGTGGTGCTATTGTTGGACTAAAAGAAGACTTTGAAAGACTATCAGCTGATTTTAAAGGAGGAGGAACTGTAGAAGCCGTATTAGATAACTCAGAAGTTCTATTACCTCCGCCTGAAAAAGACGAAGCTGGTAGCCCTAATTTTTTTGGTGCAATTGCATTAGTTCAGGCAATGAAAGAATTAAAAAATATAGGATTTGATGCAATTGAAGAAAATGAAAAAATACTATTGAAGAGAACACTAGAAGGTTTAAGCTGTATTAATGGAGTCATAACTTATGGTGATAATGAAAATATATCAGATAGATTAGGTATAGCAGTTTTTAATATAAATGGAATTTACAACGCTGAAGTAGCTAGATTATTAGCAAACCTTAGAGCAATAGCTGTAAGACAAGGCGCTTTTTGTGCCCATCCTTATGTAAAAAGATTATTAGGATTAACAGATTTAGAAGCAAGTAGGCATTTAGTAGATTCAAGTTGTAAAATGCCTGGTATGGTACGAGCAAGCTTTGGATTATATAACTCAATAAAAGAAGTTGATATATTCTTAAATACGGTTGATTTAATATGTAAACTAAAAAATTAAATTTTTATAATAAAAAGAGTTAAGTAAAAGTTATGTAATTAAACTTTAAATTACACTGCCTCTTATAATGAGGTTTTTTTACTTAACTTTTTATTATTTTCTATCTAGTTGCAATTAAGAACTTAATCTTTATCCCTTGTTCACTAAACATATTTTCATGCTCTGTTCTAACATTTCCTACAAAATCGCTTTTATGTAAATCATATGTAATATAGTCAATGTTAAATCCTGACTCCTTAAAATATTCTATTGATTCATCAAATAACTCATCATCGTCTGTCTTAAAGTATATTTCCCCATCCTGTGATAAGAAGGTTTTATAATTTTCTAACTGCCTATTATGAGTAAGTCTTCTTTTTTTATGTCTTTCCTTTGGCCATGGATTACAGAAGTTTATGTAAATTCTATCTACTACATCTTCTTCACTAAAAATATCATTAATTAATGCAATTTCTTGTGCCATTAATTTCAAATTAATTATTTCTTTATTTTTATCTTCATATGCTTTTTCTATATTTCTTTTTGCTAATACTAATACTTCATCTTTGATATCAATAGCAATATAATTTATATCCTCATTTTCTGATCCATGAACAGCTATAAACGTTCCTTTTCCGCATCCTAGCTCTAAGTATATAGGATTATCATTAGCAAATGCTTGTTTCCATTTTCCTTTATTTTCACTTGGATTAGTTATAAAAAAATTACATGCTTCTAATTCTGGTCTAGCCCATGGCTTTTTTCTTAATCTCATGTTCTTCACTCCATATAATATAATTCATAATCATTATACAGATTTATAAGGTTTCTATCAAACTTTATTTTTAACTTAATAAGCTTAGGATACTTCCTAAGCTTATTAACTATATCTATTTACTTTTTAGTAACCTTAATCTTTATTATATTAACTGCCTCATATTTTCCTACTTCATCTTTATATGAATCTAAATTTATTGCAACTTTTTCTGAATCCTCTTCTTTAAATTTTACTAATCCAATTAATGTAGCTTCTTCATCTAAATTCTTTCCTACTTGATTTACTTCTGACTTTGAATCAAAATCTATGCTTTCTCCATAAGTTTTAGTTATCTTATATTCTGGATTCTTAGCATCCTTTGTATTTTCTTTATCTACTTCTGCAATAGAATATATAGATTTATCAGCTTCTTCATCATTTGTTTTTGCTATATTCATTATTATATGTACTATTGAGTCTTTTTCTATAGTTTCAGTTGTATATTTTGTTAACTCTTTTGTTTCAACTAACTCACCATTATTATATTTTTCCATAGATAAATTCACATCATATTGAGAATCTTTTGGTAATACCATTGATGCAACAGTACTTTTGTCTTCACCATAGTTTGCAGATTCTAATAATAATTCAACAACACCTTGAACTTGCTGATTTACTATCTTAACATCTCCCTCTGGTAATTTAGCCCCTCCTGCAGTACATCCTGCTAAACTTGCTGTTATAACTACTGCTGCTACTATTGCTGATAACTTTTTAATTTTCATATGTTCTCCCTCGCTTTTAATAATTATGATATACTAATTTAATTATATCATATGTAAATTTTCTAATATATATGTTTCACCTAATAATAAACATAATTAACAATAATATAATATTTAAATAATTAAAAATTTATTTAAGTAAAACATAACACAAAAAATAATGTATGCTCTTCAATATTTATATAAGTTTATAACATAATAGCTTTACATAAACATTATATACACCCCTCTATTTAAACTTAAAGATAAACATTATAAAATATCTAAAACAATATTACTCTTATTAGCTATATATATCTGCTGATAATTCCTCAAGCTTTTTATAATCTATAACAATATAATAATCTTCTTCCTTTTTTAAAACATTTTTATTGCATAATCTATTTAATGTTCTTAATAAATGTCTATAGCTTGTACCTAACAATTCAGATATTACAGTTAAAGTTTCATCAAATTTAATGATTTTACTATTTTTATCTGTACCTATAGAAATTATATAGCTTGCAACTCTATTTTCTAATGGATACATTAAATTTATAGATGCATTTTTAGATGATCTTTTAAGCTTTTTTCCTAATGAATTGCATAAGAAATTCATTAAATTTGTATCATTGTAATAAATATTTCTTAATACTTTTAATGGTATCCCTATACAGATGCAAGGCTCTATAGCTTCAACATTACAACTAGATAAATCATTAGTAATTAGTTCTAAGTCCCCTAATGTGTCTAACTCTTTATAAAAATCTAACAACAATAGTTTACCATTTTTTAATGTTGTATAAACTTTTGCCTTTCCTTCTATAAAAAACATTAAATAATTTACCCCATCCCCCTCTTGAAAAATTAATTCTCGCTTATTAAAAAATAGGATTTCAGAATTCTTCTTAATTTCATCATTAAATAAGCTTTCAATATTATTAAATTTTATATATTTTTCTATTAAACTAATATCCTTTACTCTCTTCATTTTTTCTCCTTAAATCATAAATTTAAATATTAAATAAATAATGTATATGATTCAATTAATATTCAACATAACTAAAATCAATAGTATATTAAAGATTTAATATACTTAAGTAAAATATTTAAATTGACAACATATATTATTTATTTTTTTATTATAAGCAATTAAAATATAAACTTTATTGTAAAATATATGCTAATTATGACATATGTCCTAATAAAATATAATTCTTTTATGCTAAATTTATAAAAAAGCTTAAGGAGAATCAATATGTATAATTTTTTATCTTTATTTACAGGAATATTAATTACTATAATGGTTAGTTTTAATGGGGTTTTATCACAAGCCATAGGTAATTATTCTTCATCTTTAATTATTCATCTAAGTGGATTTATTATATTACTACTAATTCTGTTACTAAAAAAATATAAGATATCCTTTGAAAAAAAACTTCCTATTATATTGTATAGTGCTGGAGTAATTGGAGTTTTTACAGTAATTTTTAATAATATAAGTTTTAAAGGATTAGGAGCTTCTTTAACTATATCATTATCTCTTCTCGGACAAACTATATCTTCTTTCATAATAGATAGTTATGGTTTAATGGGAATGAAAAAAGTAAGATTTGAAAATAAAAAGATATTTGGTTTAATAATTATAACATCTGGAATAATTATTATGACATTTTTTTAGGAGGATTTTATGTTATATATTTTATTAGCAATTTTATCTGGAGTCTCTGTTGTTTTATCAAGAATAGTTAATTTTAAGCTAGCTGAAGAAATAGGAACTTTTCAAGGAACATTTTTTAATTATTTAACAGGTTTCATAACATCATTAATATTTTTCTTTCTTACTAAGGACTATATTTATATAAATGAATTATCAATTCCATTTTATGCATACCTAGGAGGGACAATTGGTATTTTAGTAGTTTTAATATTTAATTACATCACCCCAAAAGTATCATCTTTTTCCTTATCGCTTTTAGTTTTTATAGGCCAACTATCTATTGGAATTATTATAGATTACTTTACTACTAATAATATTTCTATTGGAAAAATACTTGGTGGATTATTAATTTTATTTGGACTAAGCTATAATATATTTATTGATAAAAGGGCTCAGGAAACTGAAAGTTTAAATGTAATTGAATAATAAAAAAGGTTTAGTAAATTAATACTAAACCTTTTTCTATTTATAAATTAGTTTTGTCCGAAATATCTGTCTAATAATCCCTTGAATGCTTGTCCATGTCTAGCTTCATCTTTACACATTTCATGAACTGTGTCATGGATTGCATCTAAGTTTAATTGCTTAGCTAATGT
>NZ_JAGHFX010000105.1 GCF_017888565.1 Clostridium sp. | reverse complement strand
GATATATATACTTCCAGAAATAATTAAGGATTTTTCTAGTAAGTTTAGAGATATAGAAATATCCTTAATAATCGAAAATACAAAAAATATTGAAAAATTAATATTAGAAAATAAAGTGGATTTTGCATTTGTAGAAGGAGAAATCCATTCAGATGAAATATTAAGAGAAATTGAATGGAAAGATGAATTGATATTTATTTGTGGGGATGAAAATGAATTAAGATATTCAACAATAGTAACAGGAAAAATGCTAGAAGATCAAAAACTAATTATGCGAGAAGTAGGAAGTGGAACGAGGGAACATACAGAATTATTTCTAAAGAAAAATAAAATAAAGTTTAACACTTTTTTAGAATTAGGTAATACAGAAGCAATAAAAAGAACTGTAGAAGCAAATTTAGGAATAGGCTGTGTTTCACATAGGGTTGTAGACCAGCAAATTAAAGCAGGTAAGCTATTTTCTTTTAGACTTGAAGAAGGCAAAATTGAAAGAAATTTATATTTAATCATGCATAAAGATAAATTTCTCTCTAATAATATGAAAATGTTTATAGAATACACAAGAGATAAAAAATACATATAAGCAAATAGTTATTATAATAATAAAATAATAGTATTTCACCTTTAAGTAAATAATATCTATAATAAGATCGTAAGAAAGATAATTTAAATTTATAGAGTTTGAGGTGAATATATAGTGAAAAAATTAAAGAGTATATTACCTGGATTGATAATTTGTTTAATTATAGGTATTATTTCAGAAATATTAGGGAAAAGATTTTCTACGATAGGAGCTGCAAGTTTTGCTATATTTATAGGTATAATAGTAGGAAATACAATATTTAAGGGGAACAAATATGATAATGGTACTAAATTTGCAGAAAAGGACCTTTTAAATTATTCTATAGTTCTTATGGGGGCTAATTTAAATTTAGGTGAGATATTAGGCCTTGGATTTAATGGACTTATATTTGTTATTTTACAAATGACTTTAACAATTAGCATAACATATTGGATAGGAAGAAAGCTTAGATTTAATAGAAAATATTGCTTGCTTATGTCATCAGGAAATGCAGTTTGTGGATCCTCTGCAATAGGTGCAACAGCTCCAGTAATAGATGCTGATGATTCGGATAAAGTAATATCTATAACAATAGTAAATGTTATAGGAACTATTTTAATGATTTTACTTCCGTTTATAACTGCAGCATTATATAAGAATGAAACACTTCAAACATCAGCAATGATGGGAGGGATATTACAATCAGTAGGTCAAGTAATAGGCTCAGCAAAATTTGTTTCAGATGATGTTGTAAAATTAGCAACAGTATTTAAAATTATAAGAATAATATTATTAGTAGCAGTTGTATTAGTTTTTGAAAAAATAGATTTATCTAAAGAGTCTTCTACTAAGAAAGAATCAAATACTGATGTTAGTAAAGAAGAAAATAAGAATAATGGAAAGGTAAGCAAAAAGAGAAAAATTAATATTCCATGGTTCATAAATGGATTCTTTATAATTTGTATATTATACACTATAGGGGTTGTACCGCAAGTTATATCTTCTATGTTTAAATGGATTAGCAGTAATTTTGAAATTATAGCATTAGCAGGAATAGGAATGAGAGTTAAAATAAATGACTTAATAAAAGAAGGGCCAAAAGCAATGTTATATGGAGGAGCAGTAGGAGTTTGTCAGATAATATTTGCTATAGTATTAATATCAATTTTCTTTTAAAAATAAAGATTAAATAAAATAATAATCTGATACTAAAAATTATAAATAGATTAGTATCAGATTTTTTATTTATTATAAAGTATTTGAATTATTAATTGTTTAAAGAAAATAAATATTCTATATAAATAGACATAAAAAATAAACTTAATTGTAAAAAACTAACTTATAATGTATAATTAGCTTATTAAAAATTAAATACTGGGGGGCTAAACATGAGCAAAATAAGGATGACAACACCATTGGTTGAAATTGATGGAGATGAAATGACAAGGATTCTATGGGGGATGATAAAGGATGAATTGTTAAATCCATTTATTGATTTAAAGACAGAATATTATGATTTAGGATTAGAGTATAGAAATAGGACTAATGATTATATTACTGTAGAAGCTGCAGAAGCAATAAAGAAATATGGTGTAGGAGTAAAGTGTGCTACAATTACACCTAATGCAGAAAGAGTTAAAGAATATAATTTAAAGGAAATGTGGAAAAGTCCTAATGGAACTATAAGAGCTATTTTAGATGGTACAGTTTTTAGAGCACCTATAATAATAGATTCTATAAAACCTTATGTGAGAACATGGAAAGAACCTATAACTATAGCAAGACATGCTTATGGAGATGTATATAGGGATGTAGAAATGAAGATTGAAGAGAAGGGAAAAGTAGAACTAGTTTTTACTAATGGATCTGGACAAGAGACTAGAGAGCTTATCCATAATTTTGATGGTAACGGAGTAGTTTTAGGAATGCATAATTTAGATAAATCTATAGAAAGTTTTGCTAGAAGTTGCTTTAACTTTGCAGTTGATACAAAGCAAGATTTATGGTTTGCATCAAAGGATACTATTTCTAAAAAATATGATCATACTTTTAAGGATATATTTCAAGATATATTTGACAAAGAGTATAAAGAGAAATTTGAAGAGCTTAATATAGAATATTTTTATACATTAATTGATGATGCAATAGCAAGAGTGATAAAGTCAAAAGGAGGGTACATATGGGCATGCAAAAACTATGATGGTGATGTTATGAGTGATATGGTTGCAACAGCTTTTGGATCTCTTGCAATGATGACTTCTGTATTAGTTTCACCAGAAGGATATTATGAATATGAAGCGGCACATGGAACTGTACAAAGACATTATTACAACCATCTAGCAGGAGAAGAAACATCTACTAATTCTATAGCAACAATATTTGCTTGGTCAGGTGCATTAAGAAAAAGGGGAGAACTAGATAACTTAAATGATCTGGTAGAGTTTTCAAATAAACTAGAAGAGGCATCTATAAGAACAATTAATGAAGGATATATGACAAAAGATTTAGCACTTCTATCACATTTAGAAGACATTACAGTAACTAATTCTTATGATTTTATAAAGCAAATAAGAATAAGGTTAGAGGATTTTTATAAAAATAAATAAAGAATAGTACTATAAGCTGTCTATATTTTTAGGCAGCTACTGTTTTTTAGAATTTTAAATGATATAATTTTATTGTGGTAATTAATGGGTTTAAAGTTGAATATGAGGAGAAGAGTTATGAAGAAAAAAATAATTGTAATTTCGTCTATTGTTTTAGGAATAGTATTATTATGTTTAATAAGTTTATTTTTATTAACTAAAGCAACGCCAATAGAAGATGGAAGCTTAGAATGGATTAAGAATACTAAAATATCTCATAGAGGTCTACATAATAATGAGGATATACCTGAAAACTCTTTAAAAGCATTTGAAAATTCTATCAATGAAAATGTTGCTATAGAATTAGATGTGCAGTTAACTAAAGATAACAAAGTTGTTGTGTTTCATGATTATAATTTAGAAAGAATGACAGAATCAAATAAAAATATAAATGAGTTAGATTATATAGATATTTTAGACTTAAAACTTTTAAATACAAATGAAGTTATTCCTACGTTAAATGAGGTTTTGGAGCTTATAGATGGAAAAGTTCCAGTGCTTATTGAAATAAAAAATGAGGATAAAGTTGGAATACTTGAAAGTGAAGTTTATAATATAATAAAGGATTATAAGGGAGATATTGCTATTCAGGCTTTTAATCCATTTGTTTTATCATGGTTTAAAAAGAATTCACCAGAAATACCTAGGGGACAATTATCTGGATCTTTTGATGATTCTGATTTGCCAGGATATAAAAAGCTTGTATTAAGAAACTTGCTTTTAAATTTTGAAAGTAAACCAGCTTTTATAGCCTATGAAGTTGATTATTTACCAAAAGCTGTAGTTAAATTTCAACGTAATAGAAATATTCCTATATTAGGATGGACGGTAAAATCAGCAACTGACTTAGAGAAAGTAAAAGAAAATTGCGATAATATCATATATGAAGAATAATTAAAATTTCTAGTTATTACTTAGCATAAAAACACGTTAATATCTTAAAAATATATAAGATAGGAGGTGTTTTTATATGGCACATAAAAATAATAAGAATTCTAAAAAAAATAAAAAGGCAGGGCAAAAAACTAGAACAGAACTAAAAAAAATGCAAATGGAAACTGCTGATGAAGTAGGGTATTCTAAGGAATCTAGAAAACTTGGAAAAAACAAAGCAAGGTCTGAAGATAAAAGTTGATTTCTATAAAAAAATAAAAGGATGTAATCCTTTTATTTTTTTATAGAAATTTATTTGAAAAGATGTAATAATAAGAGTAGAAATATAAATATTAGGGGGACTATCATGAGTAATTATAATATAAGTATAAATTTAGATTATCCAATAGAAAGAGTATTTAAAGTGTTTATTGATTTAAATAAAAGAGAAATGCCTAAATTTAATGATAAAAATCCAACAGAAGTAAGTTATAAAAAAGTAATAAAATATGTTGGAAAACAAAAAATTGAAATGGAAACTAGTATAACTGGATATGAAAAAAATAAGTTATATGAAGTAACTAATATAATAAGTAATGATAAATATATTTCAAAATATGAATTTAAAGAAATAGATTCGAATTCTACAGAGATATTGTTAAGTGAAACACAAGAAATGATGGGATTCACATCATCTTTAACGGTATTATTTCAAAAATTTAATGCAAAGAAAAAATTAAAAGCTAAAATGGAGGGTATAAAGGAAGTATTAGAAAAAGAATTAGAAAGAAGAGATGGAAGAAATAATGATTCTAAAAATGAAATAGAATAAAAATTATATCTTTAGATAGTTATTTATAAAACTAATAACTTTATTTATAGCGAGGTCAAATAAGTTATAATAATAAACAAAAAGTCACAGTATCAGAAATCTATTTAATATAAAATTTATTAAATTTCAAGTGAGCTTTATTGCAATAAAAAAGTTAATCTTTTACTTTATAAAGTAAAAGATTAACTAGTAAATTATAGTTTTGAGACAAATTATTTTTACTATAATGCTTTCATAAGTTTAGAGTCTTGGTAAAAAGGCTTTTTATTAAGATACCATTTATATGACATTTCTAATCCTTCTTTTAAATATATAACTGGTAAATGGAATCCATTTTCTCTAAGATCCATTATATTTAAATTAAAGTTAGCGCTTCTAAAAGGGAAGTAACTTTTAACTTCTGAATTAGATAAAGGAATTTTTTTTATTTTAGCTTATTTATTTAAAATAGATGCACAGGATTTAATTACTTCATCCCAAGAATATAAATCAGGGCTAGTTAAATTATATGATCTATTATCATTATCATTATATATTGCACATTCAAATGCCTTAACTAAATCTTGAATATGAATAAATTGAACTTTAACATCATCTTCTGGAACTAATATAACCTCATCATTTTTTATTTTATCAAAGAAAAAACATTCTCTATATAAATCATTTCCTTCACCATAAATATAGCTAGGTCTAAATATTGTTGCATGTAACCCTTTATTTTTTATTAATTCATTTATATAATGTTCAGCCTGCAATTTATTATATCCATAACTACCCCAAGTAGAATTTTCTCCTTTATTAGCATCTTCTTTAATATTTTCAGCACTTGGAATATATACTGCTGCAGATGAACAGAAAATATATCGTTTTAAAGAAGATGGATTAATACATGAAAATAAAATTTCAACATCATCTTTTGAGTAAGCGGAAATATCAAATATCACATCATATTTCTTATTAGCTAAAGCATTTTTTAGAGCTTCTGTATTTTTCCTATCACAAATAATATGATCTTTGTATCCTGAATAATTTACCTTTCTTAAGCCTCTAGTTAAAATATCAATATCATAGCCACGATTAATTAAATAGGTTGCAAGAGATTCAGAAACAAATCCACTTCCACCTAATACTAAAACTTTAACCATTTTTTCCTCCTTTAATAACATAACAAACCCCTCCCATAGATATAGTATATACAATATTTTCATAGTATAAACAAATTTAAGTAATTAATATATATAAAGTAAAATACTTCAATATGTACTAATATATGATTAAAGGTTTTGAAATATTAAGAAGAACTAAAATGCCCAGTTTCCTGAGTTAAATATTTTAATTTCAGTGTTATCATAAGTATGTCCTGTTATATCTAAATCATCTGTTCCAATCATAAAATCAACATGAATTATTGAATCATTTGCACCTTTAGCCGCAAGTTCTTCATTGTTTAGATTTTCTCCATTAACTATACAAGTTGGATAAGCTTTACCAAAGGCTAAATGGCAAGCTGCATTTTCATCAAATAATGTATTGTAAAAAATCAAATTTGAATTTGAAATAGGTGAATCAAAAGGAACTAATGCCACTTCTCCTAAATAACTAGCTCCTTCATCGCTAGATAATAATTCTTTTAATGATTCGTAGCCTTCTTCAGCGGCAAAATCAATTACTTTTCCATCTTTAAATGTAAGAGAGAAGTTATCTATTAGATTACCTCCATAGCTTAAAGGTTTTGAGGAAGTAACAGTTCCATTAACTCCATTCTTTTTAGGAAGAGTATAAACTTCTTCAGTTGGCATATTAGCATTAAATTCTATACCTGAAGTACATTTTTCTGAGCCTCCAAGCCAAATATGATCTTTAGGAAGTTCTATAGTTAAATCAGTACCCTTAGAATTTTTATAATGAATTTTTTGAAGTTTATTGGAATTTAAAAATTCTAGTTTTTTAGCTATATTATTGTTATGCTTTTCCCAGGATTTGATTGGATCATCATTATTTAATCTTACTACATCAAATATTACATCCCAAAGTTTTGATACAGCTTCTTCAGAATTAGAATTTTTAAATACTTTTAATGCCCATGCCTCAGTTGGGACAGATACTACAGTCCAACGTATCTTGTTTGCCATTGAATAATCATAGTATTCTTTTAAAGCTAATTGACGATGTTTTTGAAAGGTTGATATTTTTTCCATAGGAATATCTTTATAAGCATCTGGGTCTGAGGCAGAAATAGAAATAACTGCACAGCCTTCTCTAGCATAAGAGTTATATGATTCAGCTATCCAATTTGGTACCTCTTTTAATGTATCTATTGATGCATATTCAAGTTTAAGTCTTTGTAATTTTTGATCTCCATAATGAACAACGACTTCTTTAGCGCCTTCTGTGTAAGCAACTTCTGCAATAGCTCTTGCAAAATCTATACATTCTACTGGTGAATTAACAAGTAAAACCTGGTCTTTTTGCAAATTAACACCCTTTTTTACTGCTAGAGTTGCATACTTTAATAACATATTTTTCATATCCATGAAATCACCTCAATTATAATTTATATTATTTATTTTTACATAATATAGAAAAATAGTCTAGTTAAAAATATAGAGGTATAAATTCCCTTGTGTATAATAATAATTATTAATATAATAGAAATACTTAGATGTGGGGGAAAAGGATTTAACATAAAACAAAAGATAGCATGAGGTGATATAAATGTTTAAGTTGTTAGATACATTAGTTGATAAAAATAGAAAATATGGAAGTAATGGTAAACTCGCAGCATATATTCCAGCATTATCAGAGGCAAATCCTGATGATTTAGGAATATGTGTAGTTGATTTAAATGGAAAGGAATATTATTCAGGAGAATGTGATAAGAAGTTTACTATTCAAAGTATATCAAAAGTTGTTACATTAATTTTAGCACTTAGAGATAACGGAAGACATAATGTCTTTAAGAAGGTTAATGTGGAGCCAACTGGAATGGGATTTAATTCAATAGTAAACCTTGAGGTTAGAGATACAGGAAGACCATATAATCCTATGATAAATGCTGGGGCTATAGTTACAACATCATTAATAGATGGTAAAGATGTTAATGAAAAGTTTCAAAAAATATTAGATTTTATAAGGCTTGTTACAAATAATGAAAGTATATCAGTAAATGAAAGAGTGTACTTATCAGAAAAGGAAACAGGAAATAGAAATAGGGCCTTAGCATATTTTATGAAGAGTAGTGGTATATTAGATGGTGATGTAGAGGAAATATTAGATTTGTATTTTAAGCAATGTTCAATAGAAGTGTCTGCAAGGGATTTAGCTAGGTTTGGATCAGTCCTTGCTAATGATGGAGTTATTCCTTGGAATAATGAAAGAGTAATGTCGAGAGAGGTATGTAGAATAGTAAAAACTATTATGGTTACTTGTGGAATGTATGATGCATCTGGTGAGTTTGCAGTTCATGTTGGAATTCCTGCAAAATCAGGGGTAGGAGGAGGTATTCTTGCCACTGTTCCAAGAAAATATGGAATAGGTATTTATGGACCATCATTAGATGAGAAAGGAAATAGTATATCAGGATTACATGTAATTAAAGATTTATCAGAAGAATTAGACTTAAGTATTTTTTAATATTTTAGATATAGATTTTAATTCAAATAGATATATTAATTAAAATGTAATGATTTGTTACTATAAAAATAGTATAATTTATAATAAACATAAATTTAAGGAGTAAGCTCCTTAATTTGGAGGAAAATATGGAAAGATTATTGATATTAGATTCTAACTCACTTTTAAATAGAGCATTTTATGCGATTCCAGAGTTAACAACTACAGATGGAATTCATACGAATGCAGTTTATGGATTCACAAATATGCTATTTAAAATGAAGGAAGAGTTAAAACCAGATTATATAGTTGCAGCTTTTGATAAAAAGGGACCAACTTTTAGACATAAAGAATATGAAGAATATAAAGCAGGTAGAAAGAAAATGCCACCTGAACTTGCTGAGCAATTTCCTATAGTAAAGGAGCTTTTAGATTTATTATCTATAAGTAAATATGAAATTGATGGATTTGAAGCAGATGATATAATTGGTTCTTTAGCAAAGTATGCAGAAAAAAATGACATTGAAGTTTTCATAGTTACTGGAGATAGAGATGCTCTTCAGTTGGCATCAGATAATATAAATGTTGTTATTACAAAAAAAGGTGTTACTGAAACAGCGGTATATGACCATAAAACTTTTATTGAAGAATTTGGAGTAACGCCAACTCAATTTATAGACGTAAAAGGTCTTATGGGCGATAAGTCAGATAATATACCTGGAGTTCCGGGAGTTGGAGAAAAAACAGCTTATAAATTAATTCAAACCTATGGTTCTGTAGAAGAGGTATTAAATAATATAGATAATATTAGTGGGAAAAAGTTAAAAGAAAATCTAGAGAATTTTAGAGAGCAAGCTATTTTTAGTAAAAAGCTAGCAACTATAATAACTGAAGTACCTATTGAATTTGACTTAGATGAGATAAAAAGTCAAGAATCATATGATAAAGAAGGATTAAGAAAACTATTCTTTAAACTGCAAATGAAGTCGATGTTTGATAAACTTCCTAAATCAGATAAAGATTTAGAAGTAACTGAAGAAGCTTTAAATTTGATTACTATAAATAACTTAGAAGAATTACTTAATTTATCAAAGTCATTAGATAAGGTGTGCTATATAACGTATGATGTTATAAATAGTACAAAATACTCAGAAATAGAACTAAGTAAAATATATTTATCTAATGATGATAAAGTATATTTAATTAATTTTAAGAATATTTATAGTGTTAATAAAGATGAAGCAAATATAGCTTTAAAGGAAATCATGGAAAATGAAGAATTAATTAAAATAATTCATGATGGAAAGTCATTAGTTACAGTATTAAATAAGCTAGATATATCCATAAAGGCATTTGAATTTGATACTGCTATAGCGGCTTATTTAATAGATTCAGCTAGATCATCATATGATTTATTAACATTAATAAATGAGTATCTAGGTGAAGATGTTACTGGAGAAGGTGAAATCTTAGAAGGAAAGGTAAACTTTAAACTAAGAGATATATATGAATTGTTAAAGAAGAAAATAGAGGAGGAAAAAATGGAAAAACTTTATTATAAAGTTGAACATCCATTAATATTTGTTCTTTCTTCTATGGAAGCTTTAGGGTTCAATATAAATGAAAATATGCTAGATGACTTAGCAATAAAATTTAAAGAAGAGATTACAAGAACAGAAAAAGAAATATTTGCTTTGGCAGAAGAGGAATTTAACATAAACTCACCAAAGCAATTAGGAAAAATACTTTTTGAAAAATTAGATTTACCTGTAATTAAGAAGACAAAAACAGGTTATTCAACTAATGCTGAGGTTTTAGAAAAGCTTCAAGACAAACATGAAATAATACCAAAGATAACTTACTATAGACAAATAACAAAACTTAATTCTACTTATGTGGAAGGATTAAAAAATGTTATAGACAGTGATGGGCATATTCATTCAAGCTTTAATCAAACTGTAACTACTACAGGAAGATTATCAAGTACAGAGCCTAACCTTCAAAATATCCCTATAAAATATGAAATGGGAAGAGAGATAAGAAAGGTATTTATACCTGATGAAGAAGGTGACATTCTATTATCTTGTGACTATTCACAAATAGAATTAAGAGTTCTTGCTCATATGTCAAATGATGAAAATATGATAGATGCATTTAAGCATCATAGTGATATACACACTAAAACTGCATCTGAAGTATTTAAAGTGCCAATAGAGGATGTTACATCACTAATGAGAAGTAGAGCTAAGGCTGTAAACTTTGGGATAGTTTATGGAATAAGTGATTTTAGTCTTTCACAAGATTTACACATAACTAAAAAAGAAGCTTCTGAATATATGGAGATTTATTTCGAAAGATATCCTAAGATAAAAGGATATCTAGATAGTGTAATGCAAGAAGCAAAAGAAAATGGATATGTACTAACTATTTTAAATAGAAGAAGATTTATACCAGAAATTAAATCTTCTAATAGAATAGTGAAAGCTTTAGGTGAAAGATTGGCGATGAACGCTCCTATCCAAGGAAGTGCAGCTGACATAATTAAGCTAGCTATGGTTAATGTTTATAATAAATTAAAGGAAAAAGAGCTGAAAAGTACAATGATTTTACAAGTGCATGATGAGCTTATATTGAATGTTAAAGAAAATGAACTTGAAGAGGTAAAACAAATAGTTAAAGATGAAATGGAAAAAGTTTTAGATATGAAAGTACCTCTTGAAGTAGATACTAATATAGGTAAAACATGGTATGAGGCTAAATAAGGGGGCTTAACTGAAAATGATTAAGATAGGGTTAACAGGAGGAATTGGTTCTGGTAAAAGCACTGTATCAAAAATGCTTAGTGAAAAAGGATTTAAAATAATAGATGCAGATACAATCTCTAGAGATGTCCTTATTAAATACCCTGAAATTCTAGATAAGATAAAAATAGAATTTGGATCAGGTTTTTTCGATTGGAGAGGGGAATTTAGAAGAAGAGAATTTGGAAATCATATTTTTAGATTTCCAAAACAGAGAAAAAAATATGAAGAGATAATTATTCCATATATAAAAGCTGAAATTTTTGAAGCGTTAGATAAGTATGAAAAAAGTGGAGAATTAATGGTGATATTAGATGCCCCAACTTTGATAGAAAATAACCTCCATGATTATATGGATTATATAATTGTAGTATGGGTAGATAATAACACTCAGATAATGAGATTAAAAAATAGAGATAGATTATCTAGAGATGAAGCTGTAAATAGGCTAAATGCACAAATATCTCTGGATAAGAAAAAGGAGTATGCACACATTATTATTGATAATAATGGTGACTTATTAAAAACTAAAAATCAAGTTGATAAGGTAGTGGATTTTTTTAAGGTAATTAAATAAGTAAGGAGAAAGTAATGAAGTTTAAACGTATCTTGACTATTCTAATTACAGTATTTATTGCTTATATTGGAATAACATTAGTAATGAAGAATTATGTATATCCATACAAATATGCCGATTATATAAATAAGTATAGTGAAGAATATGAAGTAGATCCGTATCTTGTATTAGCAGTTATTAAGACAGAAAGTAATTTTAATAAGGAAGCTGTTTCAAAGAGAGATGCCAAAGGATTAATGCAGATTATGGATACAACAGGAGAATGGGCTGCAAAAGAAATTGGAATAAATTATTTTATGCCATCTATGCTTTTTGATCCAGAGTTAAATATAAAAATGGGGTGTTGGTATTTAAAAAACTTAGAAAATGAATTTAACGAAAATTTAGATTTGATATTAGCAGCTTATAATGGTGGAAGTGGAAATGTTAATAAGTGGCTAAGTGATGAAGAGTATTCACAAGATGGTGAAAATTTAGATTATATACCATTCCCAGAAACAAAGAAGTATGTAGATAAAGTTAAAGCGAATTATAACATATACAAATACCTTCATGAGAAATAAAAAATGAATAATTATAATTAAGCCTATATACGAAAGTTTATCTCAAGTATATAGGCTTTTTCCTTTTTTAATTAAATATAGCTGTTATCCATTCATTAGTTTGATATTTTGTTTCAAGTTTAAATCCATGACTTTCAACTATGGATTTTACTTTGTCAAAACTCCATTCCACAAGTCCAGATACAAGAAGTTTTCCATTGGATAATAAATGTTCTTTTATAAAGTTCATAAACAATTCAGTTTCTTCTCCACCTATATTTATGTAAATCCAATCATATTTATCATTTATCTTAACTTCTTCATTTAGTGCATTACCAACTAAAACTTCAATATTATATAATCCATTTAATGAAGCATTTAATTCAACTTCTTCTCTTACATCTCGTATATCTAAAGCAGTAACCTTTGATGCGCCGATAATAGCAGATGCAACTGATAAAATTCCTGATCCAGTGCCTATATCCAGTACTGATTTATTGCATAAATCAATTTCTGTTAAAATAATATTTAATAAGTCTTTTGTTGTTTCATGTAATCCAGTACCAAATGCACCTTGAGATATAAAAGAAATTTTATGTGTATTTTTATCATTAATAACTTCATCAGGGGAAGCTAAAACCCAATTATCATTTATATGTACCATAGGGAAGTTATAATTTTCATAATTATAATTTACTTCTTCAATATTTGTACAATCTGCTCCCAAAATAGAAGAAACAGTATCTTTAAATGAAGATAAGGTATCTTTATCTAGTTCATAAGAAACTTTAATATCAATAGTAGAAACTGATTTTTCTAGATAGCCATATCCATATTCATCAGTAGTAATTTCCAAAGGACTTTCATAAAATACATTAAAAATATCATTAATTTGCAATTTTTCAATTTTTTCATCTAATTCTTCATATTTAATAGTATAGGTTAATATAAACATAGCTTAATCCCCCGAATCTAATTCATTGTAACATTATAGAGTATAGATAGATTTTTAGCTAATGTCAAGGAATCTACTGGAATAATAAGCATTTATATTGAAAGAATGTTGTATGTAAATTTAACCAAATATGAATTTAATAAATTATTAAAATGTTATTTGCTTTTCTTTTTAGATTTTAGTGAATTAGTAACTTTTTTTGACTTATTCTTATGACCTTTTTTAGTGTTTAATTTTAAGTTATTATCAGAGTCTTTCTTTTTCTTTGGTGAATTAGTTTTATATTTTTGATCTAATTTTTTATTAGTATTTAGTTTATTATCTTTTGATTTCTTATTGCCAGTAATTTTTTTTGAAACTGAGAATCCAAAGGATCCAATAGAATTTTGAGGAAGCTTAAAGTATTCTCCATGACAATAGGAAATTAAATCACCCTTTTCAAAATGAATTTTCCCCTTTTCATCTATTAAATTACTATTTATATGAGATCCTACAACTTCTGCGATAAACATATCATGTGTGCCTAATTTTACTATATCTTTAACCTTACATTCGATAGTAACAGGACATTCGTTGATATAAGCAACATTAACATTAGTTCCTTCTTTCATTGTAAATCCCATGTCTTTTATTTTATCGAATTTTCTACCAGGCTTAACTCCACAGTAATCTACTGCTTTAACCATATCAGAAGAGGGCATATTAACAATAAACTCCATAGTTTCACATATGTATTCATAAGAAAGTCTTTCAGGTCTAATAGAAATAGAAAGCATTGGAGGTTTTGTACAGATTGTTCCAGTCCAGCCTACTGTAAAAACATTATCTTTTCCAGCCTTATTTCTAGATGTAATTAAAACCACAGGGACAGGGTTTAAAACAACGCTTCCTTTAAAATCAACTTTATTCAAAATAGAATCTCCCCTTTAAAATATTTTCTTTAGGATTATAGCATATATTTATGTCAATTTATATAAATAAGATTTTAAAATTGAATAAAAGGCGTAGCCTCAGAAATCTATTTAATATAAAATTTATTCAATTTCAAGTAAGCTTTATTGCCTTAAAAAAGTTAATATCTTATTTTTATAAAGGGCTAACGAAATGGTCTTACCCCCATTATGTAGACAGTCAAT
>NZ_JAGHFX010000104.1 GCF_017888565.1 Clostridium sp. | reverse complement strand
TTGGTGTTCCATCCTGATTATAAGCATTTACTGTTCCATAAGCGCTATTCTTTACCATGACACCGTCTTTAATAACTGCTAATTGAGCACTTGTAAATCCATTTTTAATATCATTATTTATTAAAGTGTCAATTAAATCTAAAGTATTTTGGTTCATTCCAACTATCTCAGCACTACCTTCTAGTACTACTGGATATGGTATTTTTACATTTACTTTACCAGTCTCTGGAACAAAATTTGTAACTTGTATTGTATTTCTGTCATTTACTGTTAATGCTGATATGTCTACTTCATATGTTGTTCCATTGTTATTACAAGCTGCACTAACATCTATCTCTTTACCATTGATAAATATTCTAACACTCTCTAACCCATCAGTACATGTAATATATAATTTCCCCTGACCTTTATACCCTTTGAAAGTGTACATATTATTAACTATTAAAGTATCATCTACATAATTCAAGCAATCTGGAAAAGTTAAATTAGCTTGTAGTCCTGCTTCATTAACAGATGAATTTAATACACTAATACTTCCATTACTAATTTCACTTGCTCTCACTTTAATTGTAGGTGCACCTATCATTGTCGAAGTAAATGTTAGCGCCATAGCAATACTGAATAACCTCTTTTTTGTTCTCAAATTTATCACCTTACCTCTTTCATGAAAAATTATTTTATCCCCTCAATTTATCTATGAAGCTATTTTAAATTAAGCATTCTTAACATCTGATTCCTTAATTACAAAATAAGTTATAATAAATCCTGCTATATATGAAATTACTAAACCTAAAAAATAATTCATCATACTTTCTGGCTTCATTATAGGAATAGCTACTAATCCAGATGGTCCCCAGGAATTAGCTAATACATGTGTTAGCATTACATAAGCTCCACCAAAACCAGCACCTATACCAGCTGTAATAAATGGCTTAAACATAGGAAGGGTAACTCCATATATTAATGGTTCCCCAACTCCTAAGAAACCTGCTGGAAGAGCTCCAGTAATAACCTTTTGTAATCTAATATTTTTAACTCTTCTTGCTATTAAATAAATAGCTATTGCAGCACCAACTTGTCCAGCTCCTGCCATTGCAAGTACTGGAAATAATGAAACTCCACCCATAGCTTCCAATTGAATTGCATATATTGGAATTAATCCATGATGTAACCCTAGTAAAACCATTGGTAAAAATAATGCTGACAATATAAATCCACTAATAACACTTACAATTGGATTTGAAGAGTTAATAATTACGCTTAATGCAGAAACTAACCCATCAGATAAAAATCCAGCTACTGGCATAATAATAAATACAAAAATTATTCCTGTTATAAGTAAAGTTAATAACGGAGTTAAAATTAAATCTAAAACATCTGGTACTCTCTTGCGAATTGCCTTTTCTATTTTAGCAAGTATATATACACCAATAATAACACCTATAATACCGCCTTTTCCTGTTGTTAAAATAGAATTTAGAGGTACTGCTTCATCATATAATCCTAGCATAGTTGATAAAGCTACAATATTACCACTTATAGAAATAGCACCTATCATACCACCAAGAGCCTCTGTTGCCCCAAATTGCTTAGCTGAATTAATACCTGTATAAATTGCAAAATATGATAAGAATCCTCCACCTATTAGTGAAAACATTAGTTGTATAGCTTGCCAAAAACCTTCTGTTGGAAGTGTACCTTGCCCCTGTAATGTAGATATTAAACTTCCCAAGCCATTAAAAATACCTGCTGCAATAATTGCAGGTATTAAAGGTATAAAGATATTAGCAATTACATTGATTACTTTCTTAAATTTATTCTGTTTTTGATTATCTTTAATTGCTTGCTTATTATCCTTCCAATCTTCTGTTACAACTCCATCTCTTGGAAGCCCTAACTCACCTGTACAAATATCCATAACCTTCTTTGCTTTACCAGGACCTAATACTACTTGTAAATAATTATTAGCTTCAACAACTCCTAATACACCTTCTGTATTTTTTAATTCTTCCATTTTAACTACTTTTATATCTTTTATTGTAAGTCTAAGTCTAGTCATACAATTTGCAGCTTTTAAAACATTGCTTTTTCCACCAACTAATTCAATAATAACCTTTGCTAATTCTAAGTTTGTCATATAATTCCCTCTTTCCCTTAATTAATATTTTCTATAGCAAATTTTATATGCTATTCAAAGCTTTTTAATCCTTTAAGCTTAATCATACTTACAATTAAGAATTATCACTTGCATCCAATAATTTTAGACTTTCGTTTGTGCCTAAACTAATCTAACCTATCCTTCACCCCCTTTTAAGATTTCTGCACCTATGTATTTATTTCTAAAATTTTAGGTAAATCATTTTAATACTTATAACGTTTTCTCATTTCTTATTTACTGCTATAGCAATTTATTAAAACTATATTATCAAAATTCATAGTATTTTTATTTCTATTTTCTACTGTTAATTTAATTTTCATAATACATATATCAATTTTACTTTTAAATGGATAACGTTTACTTTATGTTTAAATTAGGCTTTTCTATATGAGTTTTATTAAATTGATTCATATTCGAATCATAATTCTTATTTACAAAAGCAATATACAGTATGTCTATTATATTTAATTGGGCTATTCTAGATGAAATTGCACCTTCTCTAAATACATGTTCTGTTGCCGCCACTAATAACTTATAATCTGCTATTTTAGCAATAGGAGATTTTTCTGACCTTGTAATTGCTATAATAGGAGCACCTACTTTCTTTACTATATCGGCACATTTAATCATTTCTTCTGTAAATCCAGAGTAACTTATGATAATAGCTACATCATTCTTCTCCATATTTATAGCTTGTAACAATTGCGCATGGAAATCATCATTAATACAGCATCCTTTATTTATTCTTAAAAATTTTAAATAAGCATCCTTTGCAACTAATAAAGAAGCTCCAACTCCAAATAAGCAAATATTCCTTGATTTCTCTAAAATCTCAACACAATCTTCTAATACTTTACTGTCAATCAACTTTTCTGTCTTCTCTAAAGATGAAATACTTTTTAGTGTAACTTTTTTTATTATCTTTTCTAAACTATCTTCCTTATTGATACTTTTCAGCCTTTCTTCATCAGCTGATTTTCTAATTGCTAATTCATATAACAATGCATGAATCAATTCTTTATATCCATTAAAGCCTGTTTTTTTACAAAGTCTTATAATGGTAGATGGTGACGAAAATGTTTTCTCTGATAGCTGATATATATTACTATTTACTACCAATTCCGGATTCTTCAGTAGATAATCTATTATTACTTTCTCAGTTTCGCTAGACTTATCAACATAATCTTGTAATTTTGCAACTACACTTTTCATAAGATAACCTCCATCTATACATTAATTCTACAGTTTTTAATTCCTCTTATCAATATATTACCATAACTTCGAAATTTTGTTTCATACTTTGGTAAAATTTATACTCTTCAATAAATATTTCAAATTATATATATAGAAAAATATGTAGAATAATTCATAGTTTTTATAAGTTGGTAATTAATTTCTAATTTTTTTGTTTCAATTAAATTTGTTTTAGGTTATAATACTATTGACAAGAGTAAATATTTTAAATATATATTCTTACTACATTTTAGCTTTTGGGCTTAATTGTAATAAAATTTAAAGTTACGGAGGTTTATACCATGTTAGTTTCAGCAAAAGAAATGTTAAACAAGGCTAAAGCGGGCAAATACGCTGTAGGTCAATTCAATATCAACAACTTAGAATGGACTAAAGCTATTTTACAAACTGCTCAAGAAAATAATTCACCTGTTATATTAGGAGTTTCAGAAGGAGCTGCTAAATACATGTGTGGTTTCAAAACTATAGTTGCAATGGTAAATGGAATGTTAGAAGAATTAAACATCACAGTTCCAGTTGCAATTCACCTAGATCACGGTAGCTATGATGGAGCTTTAAAAGCTATGGAATCTGGCTTCTCTTCAATAATGTTTGATGGATCTCACTATCCAATCGACGAAAACATAGCTAAAACAAAGGAAATGGTTAAATTAACTTCTGAAAAAGGTCTTTCTTTAGAAGCAGAAGTTGGTTCAATCGGTGGAGAAGAAGATGGAGTTGTAGGTGCTGGAGAAATTGCTGATGCTGCTGAATGTAAAGCAATTGCTGACTTAGGAGTAACTATGTTAGCTGCTGGTATTGGTAACATACACGGACAATATCCTGAAAACTGGAAGGGATTAAGCTTTGATGCTTTAGAAGCTATAAGCAATGTTACAAACAATGTTCCTCTAGTATTACACGGTGGTACTGGAATTCCAGAAGAAATGATCAAAAAAGCTATTTCTTTAGGAGTTGCTAAGATCAATGTTAACACTGAGTGTCAATTAGCATTTGCTGAAGGTACTAGAAAGTATATCGAAGCTGGAAAAGATCTTCAAGGAAAAGGCTTTGACCCAAGAAAGCTTTTAGCTCCAGGATTTGAAGCTATTAAAGCTACAGTTAAAGAAAAAATGGAATTATTCGGATCAGTTAATAAGGCTTAATTCTATTAAATATAAAGGTAGAAAGATTTTCTTTCTACCTTTTAATTTTGGCTAAAAATTTTAACTTAGTCTAAATTCTTAGACAAATTTACTTATTTATAAATTATTTTTATACTATTCCTATTATCCTAAAGCAACATCTAAAACCATCATGACTATAAATCCAAGTATCAATCCTAATGTTGTTAACTTTTTATTTTCCATTGATGCTTCTGGCAATAATTCTGCACCTACAACAGCAATCATGGCTCCTGCTGAAAATGATAATAAAAATGGTAATATGCTTCTAACTGATAAAGCAGCTATTACTCCTATTACACCAGCTATTGGTTCTACTAACCCTGAAGCTTGCCCATAGAAAAAGCTTTTTCCTCTTGATATACCTTCTCTTCTTAATGGTAGAGATACAGCAGCTCCTTCTGGAAAGTTTTGTAATCCTATTCCTAATGCTAAAGTCATTGCTGCTATTAACGATGTTCCTGGTATTCCTACTGCTACTCCTCCAAATGCAACTCCTACTGCTAATCCTTCAGGTATATTGTGAAGAGTTACTGCTAGAACTAAAAGTATGCTTTTTTTGTACTTACTTGTTTTAGGGTGATCTTCTTCTCCTTTATTGGTAATTACACCATAAGAATAAGTATCCATTAATTTATCTGCAAAAATTAAAAATAATCCCCCTAAAAGAAATCCTATTGCTGGAATAACAAATCCGCTATACCCGAGTTCATTGCACAGTTCTATTGCTGGATTTAACAAAGACCAAAAGCTTGCTGCTATCATTACTCCAGCACCAAAGCCTAACATTGTATTTAGAACTTTTTTATCTACTTTCTTAAAGAAAAAAACTAATGATGCACCTAAAGCTGTAATAAACCAAGTAAATAAAGTTGCAAGTAATCCTTGAATAACTGGGTTAAGTTCACTAAACCAGTCCATATATATATCCTCCTTAGTATTTAGATTCCTTAATTATAATTTACTAAGAAGGTCTAATTTTTGTTACAGATAAATACAAAATACTACATTATTATTTTTATTTTAAAGGCCTTTTCCATCATTTGATTTTATACCTTTTTCTTCTAATATTTCATAAATTGTTTTTGATGTTGTATTTTCTTTTGTATAACCAATTAACTCTAATATTTCTTCTAATTTTTCTTCTGAAGTAGTTTCTATTTCTAAATATGGAAATGGACAAAAACTTTTATCATTTATATCTATTTCTACTAAGGAATCTTTTAACTTATAGCTTTCTCTATATTTCTTAATAGATTGTTTTAAACTTAATCCTAAAGATATAAATATTTTTTCCGCAGCTATTTTATCCTCAACTATTGTTTCATTTTCTTCCATAACTTTAAATGTTTCTTGACTGAGCATTTTTTTTGTAGTCATATATACAACTTCTTTATTTGATATTCTATCATCTGTTATTCTTATTCTTGCATATCCCTTGGCATTTAATAATTTATTATCTTCAAAATCATATATATTATTAGTTTGATATTCTTCTTTTACTTTTTCAGCTCCCAATGATTTAAGTTTTTCTCTTATTACATCAACATCTATATCAATTATTCTAGTTTCTAATTCTTTCATATAAATATCCTCCTCTAAAAATCATATAAAATATTATATCATAATAAAAATAGAAACAAAGTATCTTCTTTATTCTTTTAATTACTCGATTTTAATTATTTATATTATAAAAAAACATACTTCTAATCATCCTTGTTCTTATAAATTTGTCCTTTGAATATAAAACTTTTCGATTTATATTCGATATATACTATGTAAACATATTTTTACAATAATACTATAAAATTGAACAATCACCTAATTGCTATACATAAAAATTTATTTTGAGAGGTTAGTTTAATGAATACCCAAAAGAAATTAATAACTGTAAAAGATTTAAAAATAGGTATGGTCACAGCAAGGGAAATAGTATCTAATGGAATTGTTTTTGTTGGTAAAGGAATAACACTTACTGAGTCAATGTTAGATAAACTAAATTCTATTTGCACTTTTGATAATGTCGAAATATATACTGATGAAAAAGATAACTCAAAAGAAATATTAGATTTAAAAAAAGCAGAAAAAATCCTTAACACTATTTCTATAGATGTTAAGTTAATATTTGATAATGCTAAAACCCTTCAATCATCAAATACAAATGAAATAAATGAATATGCAAAAAAGTTGTCTCAAGAGCTTAAACTTAGCAGCAGTGTTTTAAAAAGTATTATTTTACATGGTAGTGGTGAAGATTGCATATATAGACATTCTGTAAATGTAGCTTCATTAAGCTATTTACTTGGAAAATGGCATGGATTGGATGACAATAAACTTCATTCACTTATTTATGCTTCTTTGTTACATGATTTTGGCAAAACAAAATTAGATGAGGATATAATAAATAAAGAAGAGTCCCTTTCTAAAGAAGACTTTGAAATAATAAAAACTCATCCTACTCTTGCCTATAATGAAATAAAGAAAATCCCTTTTATAAGCCAATCAGTACTTTATGCAATTTTAATGCATCATGAGAGATGTGATGGCACAGGATATCCTCTTGGGCTTAAAAGAAATCAAATCCATGACTTTGCTAAAATCATAGCAATTTCTGATACTTTTGATGCAATTAATTCAAATAGATCCTATAAAAAAAGAAAAATGCCATTAGATGCACTTAAGATAATAAAAGATGAAAGCCTAACTAGACTTGACTACAGCTTGTGCTGTACATTCTTAGAAGGAATGTCAAACTTTTATATTGGGCAAGATGTCTTGTTAAACAATAAAAGCAAATGCAAAATAATACATATGGATTTAAACAATATTTCATCCCCACTTTTAGTATGTGATGATGAGTTCATTGACTTAAGCAAAGCTACAGACCTATATATTGAGCAGATACTTTGAAATTTAAAAGTTAAAAATTAAGAGTTGAGAGTTTTTAATTAAGATTTAAACATATGAAATTATTGATGTAATCTTCTCCAAACTACAAAGAAATAAATTAATGAAAAAAACTCTAATTTAGTTTTTTTCATTAATTTATAACTTTAAATACTAACTATATATTGTACGATACTATCTTAACCTTTATAATTTTTCTCTTCTTTTGCTTGATTTTATAAATAATTCTTTTAATCTTTTTTCATCACTTTCAACTAGAGCTGATTTTATATAATTTATCTCATTTATGAAAATATCTATTGATTCTATTAAATTCTCTTTATTCCCAATAAATAATTCACTCCATAAATCTTCATTTATATTTGCAATTCTAGTTAAGTCTCTATAACTATCACCAATGAAGCTTCCAGTATCTCTACCCTCTTCATCACTATTAATTAATGCAACTGCTATAGCATGTGGAAGTTGACTTGTAAAACTTATCATTTTATCATGAAACATAGGATCTATCCTTTTAATTCTCTTAAATCCCATATCATAAATAATATCTTCTAGAAGTTTTATATTTTCTTCTTTATTTTTATCAGTCACAGTTATTAAATAATTTGCTTCCTTAAAGACTTCCTTAGATGCATAATCAATACCTCGCTTTTCCCTACCAGCCATAGGATGTCCAAATATAAAATCTATATCTGAAGGTAATATATTTAATATGTCGTCTATAAAAAGCTTTTTTATCCCTGTAGTATCCGTAACTATTGCTCCCGATTTAAATAGACTTCTATTTCCTTCAATAAAATTTTTAATAAGCATAGGATAAATTGCAAGAATAATTAAATCTGCCTCTCCTACTATTTCACCAGCATCTACATACCCCTTCTTAATTATTCCCAGTTCTTCAGCCTTACTCAAAGTACTTAAATTATTATCAATTCCATAAACATCTTCATATCCTGCTGCTTTAAGTGCCATGGCAAAACTTCCACCGATGACACCAAGCCCTACTATTAAAATCTTCATAAAAACACCCCAATTTATAATTAGAAAAATGAAATGATTAATAATGAAAATTTCACAAAATACAATTCAGCCTAAAGCTTAATTGCAAAAATTCCATAGGAATTCCACCATTAATTTTTTCACTTCTTCATTCCTTCATTTTTTATTATTTTTTCCCTTCCATTTCTGCTATTATCTTAACTTTATCCATTATATTTTTAAATGCTTCTGGTTTAATTGATTGTTGTCCATCGCTTAATGCACATTGTGGATTGTTATGAACTTCTATCATTAATCCATCTGCTCCTGCACTTATTGCAGCTTTTGCTAATGGTTCTACAAGATACCAGTATCCTGCTGCATGGCTTGGATCTACTATAACTGGTAGATGTGATTTCTTTTTCACAACTGGTATTGCACTTAAATCTAACGTATTTCTTGTATAAGTTTCAAATGTTCTTATACCTCTTTCACATAAAATTACATTTTCATTTCCAGCTGCCATTATATATTCAGCAGACATTAACCATTCTTCTATTGTTGCAGACAAACCTCTCTTTAATAAAATTGGCTTGTTTGTTCTGCCTAATTGTTTTAATAAATCAAAGTTTTGCATATTTCTAGCACCAACTTGAATTACATCTACGTCTCTAACAAATATATCTATATAATCTGTTGACATTATTTCCGTTACTATTGGAAGTCCTGTCGCCTTCCTAGCCTTTTTTAAAAGTTCTAAACCTTCTAGTTCTAACCCCTGAAAACTATATGGAGATGTTCTTGGTTTAAATGCTCCACCTCTTAAAAATGTTGCACCTGATTCCTTTACACTATTAGCTATTTCTATTATTTGTTCTTCACTTTCAACAGAACAAGGTCCTGCCATAATAGCTAAGTTATTTCCCCCAATTAAACTACCATTTACATCAATTACTGTATCCTCTGGCTTAAATAATCTATTGGCCTTTTTATAAGGCTCTTCAACTTTTAGAACTTTATCCACTCCAGCAAATCTAAGAAGCTTATCGGAATCTATAGCTCTAGTTTCACCAACTACACCCAAGATACAAAAAGTTTCTCCTTGTGATAAATGAACTCCTAAGCCTTTACTCTCCAAATCTCCCTTAACCTTCAATACTTCATCTTCATTACAATTCGGATTCATTACAATAATCATACCTATCCCTCCATACTACTTTAATAATTGACAATTTATAATGGACAATTGTCAATTATGCATTTTCCATTGTCCACTTCATTATCGCTTCCATCGCCATTACATAACCCAATTCTTTAAAACCACATATTTGGCCTATACACGCTTGTGCTATTACTGATTTATGCCTAAATTCTTCTCTTGCATGTATGTTTGATAAATGCACTTCAACAGTTTTTATATTTACTGCTTTTATTGCATCCATTATAGCGTAACTATAATGTGTATATGCCCCAGGATTTATTATTATACCATCATATTTTTCATAATATGCCTTATGAATTTCATTAATTATTTCACCTTCGATATTGCTTTGAAATAATTTAATATCAATACTTCTTTTTTGCCCCTCTTCTTTGATGTAAGCACAAACATCTTCAAAGTCTTTAGTTCCATAAATCCCTTTTTCTCTTACTCCTAACATATTCAAATTAGGACCATTTATTACTAGCACCTTCATCTAACCCCTCCTAACTATACTTATCGCTAAATTATTTTAATTATTTTATCCAAAGCTTCTTCAATAGTTGTATCATTAACTATTTTTACATCACAATAATTATTATATAAATTATATCTTTCAGAATATAGGTTGTAAAGTTTAGACTTTCCATATGATAATAGTGGTCTTGATGATGTATCAACATCTCTTAATATATCTTCTATTGGCCTATCTATAAATATTATTATTCCTTTATCCCTAAAGAAGTCTATATTATTTTTTCTTTTTATTACTCCACCCCCACTAGAAATCACAATTTTACTTTTATTGCTTAATTCTTTGCAAGCCCTTGTTTCATAATCTCTAAAATATTCCTCACTTATATTAAATAATTCCTTTACTGTATTATTAGATATTTCTTCTATATATTTATCCATATCGCAAAATTCATAATTTATTTTATTAGCTATCTTTTCACCTATAGTACTTTTTCCGCATCCAGGCATTCCAATTAATAAAATTATATTTGTACCCATGATCATCTCCTATAACTAAATGAAATTTAACTTTAACTTTTGGTATATTTCTTTTATTATTTCTTCACTAATTGATACACTATTCCATATTTCTTGAGACTTAGCGGCTTGACCTATCAGCATATACAATCCAGAAGTAGTTTTTTTAGACAATGAATTTCCTATATTTATAAATTTAGTTTCCATAGGATTGTATATTAAATCTACTAAAACATTAAAATTTCTTATTATATCTTCTGTTACTGGTGACATATTAATATTAGGGTACATCCCTACAGGAGTAGAATTAATTAAAATGTCTCCACTAATATCTTTTAATTCCTCATAAGTTATTACATCTACATTTTGTAAATTAAACTCGCCCTTATTTGGTTTCCTGCTTACAATCTTAATATCTGATATTTTATTATCCAATAAATAATGTACTACAGCCCTACAAGCCCCTCCATTACCTAAAATAATTGCACTTTTTCCTTTAATATTTATATTATTAACTTTTAACATATATCCAAAGCCATAGTAATCCGTATTGTATCCATATAACTTTCCATTTTCTAAATGTATTGTATTTATAGCCCCTATTTTTTCTGCTTCTTCTGATATGATATCAATATAGTTCATTATATCTTTTTTGTAAGGTATAGTTACATTTGCACCCTTTATCTTTAATAATTTTAAAGCTTCAGCAAAATCTTCTAACCTTTCTTTTTCTATCTCAAATAATTTATACGCCCCATCTTTATTTATAGATTTTAATATTTCACTATGAATTTCTGGTGATAAACTATGAGAAAGCCTTTCTCCTAATAATCCATAAAATTCCATAACCTTGCCCCCTATTCCTATATTTAATTTATATTATGTCATATATCTAATTTGTTTGATTATAAAGATTATAAATATTATATCATAATAAAAAAAGTGGGCATATGTACGTTTACTTATTTCACTGCTTTCCTTAATGTTATCTCAACTATATATCCACTTAAAAACTAAAAAACAAATCATAAAAAATCTACAACAAATTATACTTTTTATAATTGGTTATAGAATAAAAATTTAAAGCAGTGAAAACTTACTAGATTTTCACTGCTTATAAATTATTGAATATATTCAGCTTTGATAAATTGTCTTTTATTATCAAACTTAAATCCCTGTCTATTAAAAAAATTTAATTCTTCTTCATTATATTCTTTATTACTATTCACTATATAGGCTACTTCATTTTGTTTTGCATTTTTTTCAAGCTCTAAAATTAATTGATGTCCTACTCCTAATCCTCTATATTTTTCATCAACAATCATACTATTAATACCTAATTTCCTTTTATAATTTAAATCCTCGCTAAGATTACTATTAACATATCCTATAACATCATCATTTAGTTGTGCTACCAACGTTATAGAGCTTTTATCCTCCGCTATGGATTTTATGTTTGAATAATCTAGCTTTGAATTAAGCTTATGAATATCCTCATAATCATTTAATTTAATTTCTCTCACATCAAAACCCACCATAAAAATGCCTCCTTTTTTGTAAACGTTTATAATAATGATAATTTTAAAAGAAAGGTTGCCCTTCCTTCTTTTTTATTTTCTGAAAATTCTAAATATTATTTACATTATAATTATACACCTAAAATCTTCTAATTACTACTATATTTTTCATATTATTTAATTTATAAACAGCTTTGTAACTCTTTAAAATCAAATATTTATTCATTAGCTACATTACAATAAGAACTAAATTCTTTATTAATATAAGTATATAAATTTTTATATTAGTAATAAATAAAAAGGAATACTATAAAAAGTACCCCTTATATCAAATCTATGATTTATTATTTTTTGTTTTAGTTTATATTCAATTATCAACCTAACTTAAGGCATCAAACTTAATTTATATATTATAAACTTGCTTTATAGCTTCCAATAATTTTGAAGTATCCACTATTTTCTTCAATAAGATTTAATGCCTTCTTAACTTCACTATTTTCTAAACTTCCTTCAAAATCAACATAAAGTAAGTACTTCCATGATTCATGCTTATTAGGTCTCGATTCTATCTTAATCATATTTATATTATTATCTGCAAAGTATCTTAGTAAATTATAAAGAGTACCTGCTTTGTCTTCTAAAGAAAATACTACACTAATTTTATTACATTCATTATCATATTTTAATTCTTTTCCTATAATTATAAATTTAGTATGATTATCCTTTTTATCATTTATATTTTCTTGTAATATATCTAGTCCATAAATTTGTGCTGCTCTTTCACTTGCTATAGCAGCTTTTTTAGTATCTTTTAAATCTGAAATTAATTTAGCACTTATCGCTGTATTATGATATGGTATTAGCTTTATATTTTGATATCTGTTTAAAAACTTCTTACTTTGCTCAAATCCTTGAGGATGTGAATATATTTCTTGTATGCTATTTATATCCGTTCCTTTTATTCCTATTAAATGCTGATCTATCTTAATACATTCTTCTCCAACAATATAAAATCCATACTTAACCAAAAGATCATATACTTCAGTTATTGCTCCTGTATATGAATTTTCAATAGGTAAAATTGCATATTGGATTTTATTATTTTTTAAAGCTTCAAATACATCTACAAACTCATCATAGCTTTTTGTATTTTCACAACTTTTAAAGTATTTTAAAAGAGCTTCTTCACTAAAAGATCCTTTAACACCTTGATATCCAATTACAAAATCTGAACTTTCTTCAATTAAGTTATTTTGAATATTATTATTTTCTTGTATTATATTTGCTTGAAGAGATCTACTTAATTCCATTAAATTTTCAAAAAAGCTTCTTCCTATATCATTATATAAACTATTATTAAGATTTTTTATATTTTTTTCTATAACCTCTTCTTCTCTTTTGCCATTAAAAATTGGTAATTTATTTTTCTTTTTATATTCACCAACCTTAACTGCAACATCCATTCTTCTTTCAAATAAAGAAATTAATTCTTTATCTATAGAATCAATTTCTTTTCTATAGCCATCTAATTCACTCATATTATCTCCCCTTTATTAAGTCAAGTAAGCCTATTGCTGTTACAGCTTCTATAACAGGTACAGCTCTTTGAACTATACATGGGTCATGTCTTCCTTCAACTCTAAACTTTACATTTTCATTTGTTTTTATATCTATTGTGTTTTGCTCTTTTATAATAGATGCTGTAGGCTTTATTGCAACCTTAAATAATATAGGCATACCATTTGTAATTCCACCTAGTATTCCACCATTGTTATTAGTTGTTGTTTTTACCTTATCTCCATCATAATAATATTCATCATTACATTCTGAACCAAACATATTAGTCATTTCAAAACCCTTACCAAACTCTATTCCTTTTACTGCTGGTACTGAAAACATTAAATGAGCTAATGTAGATTCTACTGAATCAAAAAATGGATTTCCTATTCCAGGGTTTATTCCAGTCACAGCACATTCTATACTACCACCAACTGAATCTCCATCATACTTTGCTTGTAATATAGTATGCTTTATCTTTTCAGCTAAAGACTCATCAATTAATGGTAGTTCCATTTTTCTTAAGTTTAATATCTCATCTTTCGATATATTTATATTATTAAAATTCTTATCTTTTATATCTTTTATTGAAGATATATGAGCACCTATATATATACCTTCTTTTTCTAATATCTGCTTACATATAGCTCCTGCAAAAACTAAATTTGCAGTTATTCTTCCTGAAAAATGTCCTCCGCCTCTATAATCATTAAACCCAGAATATCTCATATATCCTGTATAATCAGCATGACCTGGTCTCATATAGTCCTTTGTTTTACTATAATCTTTTGATCTAGTATCAGCATTTCTAATTATTGCACAAAGAGGAGTTCCAGTAGTTTTTCCTTCAAAATATCCACTTAATATTTCTGGAAGATCACTTTCTTGTCTTGCTGTTGACATCGCATTTTTCCCTGGTGCTCTTCTATTCATCTCTAAAAGAACTTTATCCATATCTATTTCAAACCCAGATGGTAAACCATCTATACTAATACCTATTGCATTACCATGTGATTCCCCAAATATAGAAACCTTTATATTATTCCCCCATACCCCACTCATCTACATTTCCTCCTAGCATTTTAAAATCTTCAAAAAATCCTGGATAAGATTTTGCTATACAATCATAATCAGTTAATTCTATAGGGTTTATACATCTAGTTGATGCTATTGCTAAAGTCATTGCTATCCTATGATCCTTCCAGCTCCAAACCTTTACTCCACCTTTAAGTTCATCTACACCATCTATAATAAGTCCATCTTCTTTTTCTACTATTTTGGCTCCTAGTTTATTAAGTTCAGTTGCTACTGCCTTTAACCTGTCACACTCTTTAATTCTAAGCCTACCTGCATTAATTATTTCTGTCCTACCTTTTGCCAGTGTTGCTACTGCAGATATTACTGGGATTATATCTGGACATTGTGACGCATCTATCATAGTTGATGCTAACCCATCTTCTACTTTGCATTTAATATTATTCTCATTAACTATGAATTTTGCTCCCATCCTTTCTAATATATCTATTACTTCTTTATCTCCTTGAAGGGAATCTTTCTTTAAATCACTAATAGCAACATTTGATCCAAGTGCATCTGCTGCAAGATAAAATGCCGCTTGTGAATAATCTCCTTCAACCCTATAATTTCTAGATATATACTTTTGATTTCCCTTAATTATAAACTCTTTATAATCTTTATTTTCTATTTCTATTCCAAAGTCTTTCATGCAATCTAATGTTAAATCAATATACCCCTTTGATTCTATATTAGTACTTATAATTATTTTTGAATCACCATCTAATAAAGGAAGAGAAAATAAAAGCCCTGTTATAAATTGTGAGCTTATATTGCCTGGCAAGTTAAATTCTCCAGGTTTTAGCATACCTTTTACTATCATATTTAACTCATTTTCAACATTATTATATTTAATTCCTTGTTCTTTAAATATATTGAAATATGTGTCCAATGGTCTCTTTCCTAAGTTACCTTTTCCAATAAACTTGGTCATTCCTTCAAATAATAAAGATATTGGTATGATAAATCTCAATGTAGAACCCGATTCGTTGCAATCAATGTATCTTACTGAATTTTTAACCGCAGCTTCTCTATATATTCCATTAATAATTACCTTATCTTCTTTCCTATCTATAACTGCACCTAGTGCAATCATTGCATCTATAGTTGCATTAATATCATCTGAATAATCTATATTTTCTATAGTAGAAATACTACTTCCTAAAGCAGCACAAATAATAGCTCTATGAGACATACTTTTAGAAGGTGGAACCTTCACAGTTCCATTCAACTTAGATTTCGATAACCTTAAACTATTCATAAAACACCCACTTTCTAATTAAAAATGGATAATTTATAATTGATAATTAAGGAGAATCTTCTCTCAAGTTTTAAAATATACTTTAACTTTCTAAACTCCTATAGGAGTTTATTCCTAAATTATTCATTATCAATTATCCATTACTTATTTCATTCTTTTATTTTTTAATTTTTCTCGAATACTTTGCTTGTTGTTTTGTATATAAAGCTCTCACCTATTTCTTTTAAGAAAATTAAGTTCAAATTATTTCCTATATTTTTCTTATCTAGCTTCATAGTTTCTAATATTTCTTTAATATCTATTGTTAGTTCATATGGTAATTGATATTTTATTAATATATCTTTAATTATATCCATAGTTCCTTTTTTTGTTATTCCTAATTCTTCACTTAACTTAGTTATTTCATACATTCCAATTGCAACAGCTTCTCCATGCGTATATTTACTATAATTATAGTACTGCTCAATTGCATGACCTATTGTATGACCAAAGTTTAAAAGCATTCTTTCTCCAGTATCCTTTTCATCTTTTTCCACAACTTCTTTCTTAATTTTGCAACAATTGTGAATAATGTATTCTATATTGTGCATAACTTCCTTTTTATTACTATAATTTATAATGTTACCAAAAAATTCTTTATCTTTTATGCATCCATATTTAATTACTTCAGCCATTCCATCATTAAATACTCTATCACTTAAAGTATTTAAAACTTCTGGATCTATAATTACTTTCTTTGGTTGATAAAAACTACCTACTAAGTTTTTACCCTTCTCTAAATCTACTCCTACTTTTCCACCAACACTACTATCTACTTGCGCTAACAAAGTTGTAGGACATTGTACAAATGGAACCCCTCTTAAATAAGTAGAAGCAACAAAGCCACCTAAATCTCCTATAACTCCTCCACCTAAAGTTAAAATTAAATCACTTCTAGTAAACTTAAAATTTAATAACTCATCATAAACTAAAGGTAAAGTAAAAAAACTTTTAGTTTCCTCACCAGGATCAAGTACAATCTTTTTAACATCATATCCACTACTAATTAAATTGCTTAATACCGAATCACCATAAAACTTATTAACATTTCTATCAGTTAATATAAAAACCTTATTTCCCTTAAAACTATCTTTTATCTCATCCGCTAATTTTTTAATTACGCCTTTTTCTATAATAATATCATAACTACTATGACTTAAATTTACAGATAAATTCATTAAAACACCACCTTGTTTAAAATGGGAAGACTACTACATTCATAACTCTTCCTCCGAGTTATTTAATTGACTTTTCATTTTACCACTCTTTAATTATATCCTTAAACTTACTCGGAGTTTATTCACTAATTTTTTTATTTTTTCATTCTTTCACTATTCTATATTTCTCTTCCAACCGCTGTTGCAATGGCTTTTAATTCATTGAATAATGTTCCGTAATCTTCTGGTTTTATTGATTGTGGACCATCACACAAAGCTTTTGCTGGGTCATTATGAACTTCTATTATAAGACCATCTGCCCCTACTGCAACTGCTGCTTTTGCTAATGGAGAAATCATGAATCTTTTTCCTGTTGCATGACTTGGATCTACGACAACAGGTAGATGACTCAATTTCTTAATTGCTGGTATTGCACTTAAGTCTAATGTGTTTCTTGTATAAGTTTCAAATGTTCTTATTCCTCTTTCACAAAGAATTACATTTTCATTTCCTCCAGCCATTATATATTCAGCGCTCATCAAAAACTCTTCTATTGTTGCGGATAAACCTCTTTTTAATAGTATTGGTTTATTTGTTTTTCCTAATTCTTTTAACAAATCGAAGTTTTGCATATTTCTTGCTCCAATTTGAATCACATCTACATCTCTTTCAAATATCTCAACATCATATGGTGACATTATTTCTGTTACTATAGGTAAGCCTGTTTGCTTCCTAGCTACTTTTAATAATTCTAACCCATCATACTCCAACCCTTGGAAACTATACGGTGAGGTTCTTGGTTTAAATGCTCCACCTCTTAAGAAATTTGCCCCTAACTTCTTAACTTCATTTGCAATAAACGTTATTTGCTCTTCACTTTCTACTGAACAAGGTCCAGCTATCATGGCAATTTTATTCCCACCTATTTCACTACCATTAATATTAACTACCGTATTCCCTGGATGGAATAACCTATTAGCTTTTTTGAATGGCTCTTGAACATGCATTACTTTTTCTACATTATTATTTGCTTCAATTTTTAAAGGATCTATTTTGCTTGTATCACCAACAAGTCCTAGGATTATTAATTCTGTTCCTATAACAGGACTAACCTTTACCCCCTGTCCTTCTAGTTCTTCTGTAAGTTTTCTTATTTCCTCTTCTGCTGTTTTTGGTTTTAAAATAATTATCATAAATTTGCCCCCTTTTTTTATTAATAATTAATAGTTTATATTATAATCTATATAAACTAAATTATTTAAAATTTTTATATTAAAAAAGAGGCCTCTAATGAGCCCCCTTAAATAATCAAAATATTTTTATATAAAAATATATAGTTTATATTATAAACTCATTTGAAAAGAATTATTAATTTTTTTGCAAAATAAATAGCCAGCGCTAAAGAAAAAGCCCCAGAATATAAAGTGAAAAAAGCTATAAAATTTTGCTTGTTTTTCTATAATTCTCTTCATAAAGTCCTCCATTAAACTAAAATTTCTTTACCTAATTATACCAAATAGCACCTTTTTGTCAATATCTCAAAAGAGCTTCATATATTTTTAACATTATAATATTGGAGCAATTAGCATTATTAAGGCTTCCTTTATCCTTAAACCTCTTCCTCGATTATTATATTCTTCTATAGTTACTAAATTACACTCTTCAATATCTTTATAAAAAGTTTTTTCCTGTTCCTTTGCAAAGTCATCTTCAAATATAAATGCATTTATCTCAAAATTTAATTGAAAACTTCTTATATCTAGATTTGCAGTACCAATACTACATACCTTTCCATCAGCAACTATAGTTTTTGAATGTATAAATCCTTTTTGATATCTATATATCTTAACTCCACACTCTATGAGTTCTCCAATATTAGCACTTAATATCCACTCCATAAAGAAGTGATCTGGTTTGCCTGGCACCATTAACCTAACGTCTACTCCAGATAAAGCTGCAATTTTTAGAGCTTCCTTCATGGATTCATCTGGAACCAAATAAGGAGTTTGTATATATACATTTTTCTTTGCATTATTAATTATTTTCATATACGCATTCTTTATATATTCTTCCTTGTGATCTGGGCCTGAAGATATTATTTGTATTCCAACATCTCCATAGCTTTCTTGCTTATTGAAGTATTTTTCATAACTTTTAAGTTCACCTTCTGATGCATAATCCCAATCTAGAATAAACCTTTTATTAAGTTCATTTACAGCTTCTCCCTGAACTCTTATATGTGTATCTCTCCAAAAATCAAATTGCTTACCTTTATTTATATATTCATCTCCAACGTTAAATCCGCCTACATATCCAGTTTTACCATCTATTACAACAATTTTTCTATGGTTTCTATAGTTTAAACGAATATTAACATATGGTAATATCCCCGGAAAAAAGACTGCAAATCTTATTCCTAAGCTTCTTATGTACTTTATATGTTTGGTTCTTATGCTCTTAGATCCCATTCCATCAACTAAAAGCCTCACTTCTATACCTTCATCTACTTTTTTCTTTAATTCACTTAAGATAGTTTTTCCTAAACTATCTAATCTAAATATATAATATTCAATGTGTATGAAATCTTTCGCAGATCTTATGTCATCTATCAAATCTTTAAACTTTTCTTCTCCATTAATATAACTCTTAATGTTATTTCCTGTTGTATATAATGCTCCTGAATGATTATAATTCATCATTATAAGATCTACATACTCCTTTGATATTCTTTTAGCCTTCTTCTCCTCTATAAATTTTTCAATTAAATCTCTTGCCTTTTTCTCATCAGTTACTTTCTTTTCTCTAAATATTTTTTGTCTATTTAGATTTTGACCAAACATTAAATATATTATAAATCCAACTCCTGGAAGAACTATTAATATTAATAGCCATGCCCATGTAGTAGTTGGTTCTTTTCTTTCAATAAATATTAATGATATTGCAAATAAAATATTAATAGTAAAGACTATTAATAATAAAATGGATGCACTCATCTTATCACCTCCAAGAACATACCTAATTAATAATACACAATGCATAATTGACAATTAAGTAAATAATTTAGCTTTGCTAAATTATATAAAAAAATCTATTCCTCTAAACTTCTAAGAAGTTTATTCATTAATTATCCATTGTCCATTGTTAGTTATTTATTATACACCATCTATTATAATTATATCCACTTTTTATGAGCATTTAAATAGATGATATATTATATTTTACAAAGTAAAACATCCTCAATACTTTCACTTTTTATTATTAATTTAAACGATGTTTTGCTCTACAAAACTAAAAAACATCTATGCTAATCAGTTTCTATTCAAAATTTCCGTAAGAATTTTGCCCTCACTCTTTCATTTTTTCATTTTTCCCATAAAAAAAGAGTATTGTATTAACTTTATAATACAACACTCTTTTTAAACTATTCTCTATAAGTAATTAGGTAAATTAGTTTTGTCCGAAATATCTGTCTAATAATCCCTTGAATGCTTGTCCATGTCTAGCTTCATCTTTACACATTTCATGAACTGTGTCATGGATTGCATCTAAGTTTAATTGCTTAGCTAATGT
>NZ_JAGHFX010000103.1 GCF_017888565.1 Clostridium sp. | reverse complement strand
TATTTTACTCATATTAAATCACCTCATAACTTTATTGTACAAAAAAAGAACCTATATAGATAGACTCTCTTTTATAAGTGTCCATCTTATAGGTTCCATTTTAATACTATCATGATGTTTTATATCTAAAAGAATTTGTAGATATAAATGCAATAGGAACAACAAACTATAATTCATTTATAGAAGATATAACTAAGGAAGAGGTGTATTACCTAAATGGATGTATAAATGATTACTATGATCCATATTTAAATAAAATAATATCCTTTGATGAAAACAAGGAGAAAAATCATATAATAGTCCCTTTCTTATTTACCCAAAGTGGTATAAAACCATTAACTTCTGTTAAGATGTCTAAAAGATACGTAGATATGTTTAATAAGTTTAAAGAATCAGATATTATTTGTGTATGCGGATTTGCCTTCAATTGTGATGATGGACATATAAATGGATTATTTAGAGAATTAATAGAAGATTATAATAAAATTTTATGCATACTTCATTATGTAGATGGAAGCCACTTCAACTCAAGAACAGTAATAAATGAATATAAAGAAAAGTTAAGATTAGATAATGCTTCAAACTTAAGAATTGTAGCGGTAGATAGGAGTAGGAATGAAATTGGTAGTGGGGAGAAGTGGTTTGAGGTTGTGGTTAAGTAAGAGAAGATTTAGAATAACTTACGTTGAAGCATATCTATGGAGAACCAAAATTATTCGTTCTAATAATTTTGGTTAATATGAAATTTATAAATAGCATCATTGACTGGTGTTATAATTATCCTAGTAATTTGTTGGAAGATATAGTGTGTAAGTGGGATTTGGAGAGGAAAATAAAATGACTAGTTATATTTTGAAAGTTGTTAAGAGTGAATATGATTATGATGCATCACCAGAGGCATGGAACGAATATAAAGAAATCTATACTCCTTCAAGATGGGCTTTTTGGGGAAAGTTTGATTATAATAATTTGAAAAAGCAAGGTATTAGAATTTACGCACCAATTAACATTAATGAAAAATATGCGCAATTTAATCAATATCCAAAATTTAAAATGAGTGGCGACACAGACTTTAACTTTGGAAAAAATAAAAAATCCAAAAAAAAATATGAACAATTTAAGGAATTGTTACGACGTGATTATGAAAGGGACGAATTTAATGCTTATTTAGATGAATTGGATCAATGTTATGATGCGTACCATAAACTTGAAAATTTCTCTTTTATGCCAATGACAGGTGGTTTGCAACTGGTAAAAGGATCGTGTCAGTATGATAGACTTGATATGTTTGTATATAGATTAAGTAGATATTATCAAACAGAGGGAAAAGATAAATTTATACTTAGTCGTGCGAGAGCTTCCAATAGAGAAGCATTGGAAACCTATTTGAAGTTATTTGATAGTATTTATGATTATTGCTCTAAAATCTATATGATTAATAGTAAGGTATTTGTTAATAAAATAATAGCACAAGGAGAAGAATCAATAGACAGTGGAGCAAGCGTTGTTAGATATATGAAACTTGCAGAAGAATTCTGGGATAATAAAAAACAAACACTAAAGAATGATTAATGGGATTAATTAATATTATGTCTATGACAAACTCCAATTTGTGTGGATGAAATGAGTTGAAAACTATTGGATAGAAATGATGATGATATAAAACATTAAATGTATAAGTAATTTGGAAATGCAAATAGCAGGATAGGTTTTAAAAGACTAACTTTTTTTTAAAAAATATATAATTAAAACTTGAATTTGAAATAATATTAATTATATTGTATCTGGGAAAATATAATTTTTTTTATATATGCTAAGGTGAACCGTATCATAAGTAAATTAGGTTTTTACATTTCATATAAAATAATCTTAAAGATTTAAGAAAATATATAGATAATATTAAAGAATGATTCAGATATCGAATTTTTATATCTATACTATTATTAAGTATAGCAAAGAAAAGAGCAGTATCTTGATAATATTAATTTACTATTATAAAATATAAACATATTTAGTGAAAATTACTTACTTAAGTAACTTAAATAAAAGCAAGAATAATAGTAATATAGGAAGTGTCATTTATGAAGAGTGTTATTGTAAAAAAACCAGGAGGTTATGAGCAACTTGAGGTTGTTGATATGAATATACCTAAAATAAAAGAAGGGGAATTACTTATAAAAGTACATTCTGCAGCAGTTAATCGTACAGATATTATAACAAGAGAGGGAAAAGTAGGCTATCTTGAAAATCCTATTTTAGGAGTGGAGATTTCAGGAGTGGTTACTGAAATAAGTGGGGAAAGCTCTTTTTCTATAGGAGATAGAGTAATGGGATTAGTTAATGGTGGTGGTTATGCTGAATTTGCTGTAATGCCATCAGATAGAGCTATAAAAATTCCTAATTCTTTATCATTTGATGAAGCAGCTGCAATTCCAGAAGTATTTTTAACTGCATATCAGACATTATTTTGGCTTGGTAAACTTAAAAAAAATGAAACTGTTTTAATTCATGCAGGTGCAAGTGGTGTTGGAACAGCAGCAATTCAATTGGCAAAACATATTAGTGATGCAAAAGTTATTGTTACTGCTGGTTCTAAAAGGAAACTAGATTTTTGTAGGGACCTTGGAGCAGATGTTCTTATAAATTATAAAGAACAATCATTTGATGAAGAAGTTTTAAAAGCAACAAATGGTAAAGGTGTAGATTTAATTTTAGATTTTATTGGAGCTGATTATTGGAATAAAAACTTAGCTAGTATTAAAAAAGAAGGACGATGGGTTCTTATTGGTATACTAGGTGGAGCAGAGGTTGAAAAAGTAAATTTACTATCAATTATGTCAAAGTGTATTCAATTTACAGGAACTTTATTAACTCCAAGAAGTAATGAATATAAAGCTATTTTAACAAAGGAGTTTTCTGAAAATATAATATCGTACTTTGAAGATAAAAAAATAAGACCTATTATTGATACTAAGTTTTCTTTAGAGGACATTGGAAAGGCACATTTACATATGGAAGGTAATCATAATATAGGAAAAATTATAATTAATGTGTGTGAGTAATAGAAAATGAAGCTTAGTCAGTATATCTTGGTTTTAGAAAAGAATAAACAACTTTAATAATTAATTATAATCATTAAATGTGACAAATAGATTATATTTAGTATAAACATTAGTTAAAATATGTTTTAGCTTTTAATAGTTACTAAACTACATAAGTTTATTGTTATGGATATATGATTTAAATATATGAAGTTGAATTATAAATATATATTATAATTAACTAGTATTCTATAAAAGCTAAATTTGGTAAAATTCTTACTTGTATTTATATGTACAGGTAAGAGTTTTTTTATTTAGAAGGGAGAAAAGTATAATGAAAAAGGTTTATAAAGAAAATCATCAAGAATATATGATGTAGAATATCTACTAACAGAAATACTAAGATATCCTAAGTGTGGAGCTGGCATGGTGATTTTAATAACTATTAATAAATTAGCTTATGGACTAAGAAGAGAAAGCTTCATTATAATTATTTTTATAATTTTACAAAGATAATATATGTGAATATTTGACAACTATATCATTTGTTGATATATTATATTTAATGATATATCAATAAATGATATATATAATAGAAAGGAGAATTTTATGCCAAGAAAAGATTCTATTGATATTGGGGAACTAACAGATTCTGCTTTTTATATTTTATCTAGTGTTATTGAGGAAAAGCACGGATACCTAATTATGAAAACTATTGAGAACCTTACTAATAATGAAGTTACTATTGGTCCTGCATCACTTTATACAACACTAAAAAAGCTTTTATCAGCAGATTTAGTGGAGTTAAGTTCTGACACAGATGATAATAAAAAAGTATATAAAATAACAAATAAAGGACGAGAGATGCTAATAAAAGAGATTGAGCGTAAAAAACAGATGGTTAAATTTGCTGAAAATTTTTTGGATTAGGAAAGGGTGATATTCTTGAAAAGTAAATATATAATGATTAATGGTCTTGCTTTTAGTGAAGAAAGTGATATGGAAAAACTAAAAAATTATGCAAAGCAAGGTTGGATATTAGAAGATATAGTCGGAGGTTTTTTCTATAAGCTAAGAAAAGATAAGCCTCAAAATATAGTGTATAGTTTAGATTATCAATTGGATGCCGATGGAGAGTATTTTACCATATTCAAAGAAGCTGGATGGGAGCTTGTTCTTTCTGTCAATAAGCAAATGCATATTTTTTTAGCGCAATCTGGGACTAAGCCTATTTATAGTGATAGTAAATCGGAAATAGATAAATATACACGTGTAAGAAATCAAACAAGAATGGGAACAATCTATTCTTTAATAATAGCTATAGTATTAATAAGCTTGTTAGTTATTTCTGCAATAGCAATAAGACCTATATTTCTGATTATCTTAGCGTTATTAGTAATTGATATTTTCATATTTATCTTTAATTTTATGCCTTACTTAGCGTATAACTCTAGAATTAAGCAAATAAAAAAGTATGGTAAATGTAAAAGTGAAGCAGAAAATAACAAGCTCACCTGGAAGTTATATGCAATTGCAGGTGTTCTATGGTTATCTATAGGAATATGGCATTTAATTGGGAAACTATATTTTTCTGCAATATTTTTTATGATTTTTGGTGCTTATTTTATTTTTTCAAGTTCAGCCTACTTTAAGAAATATAAAAAGTCTTTTTAAATTTTATTCAAAACATTTAAAATGTAAAAATCTCATTTACAAGCAATACGTAGAATTGTATCATAAATGAGTTTTTTACTAAACTTGTAATATTCTACTTTTACTCTATCGATTCTACTTGTGGTGGGTTTCAATATAGTGACTTTGGAATTATTATACTATTAAAGGTGGTGTAATCATGGATACAAAAAAAATCGGAAGATTTATAGCAGATGCTAGAAAAAAGAAAAAACTTACACAGGCAGAACTTGGAGAATATCTAAATGTAACTGATAAAGCAGTTTCAAAATAGGAGTGTGGTAAGTGTCTACCAGATAGTTCATTATTTGAAGAGATAAGTAAAGTATTGGAGGTTTCAATGAGGGAATTATTAAAGGGTGAATATATTGAAGAAGAAAATGTAGAGGTAGAAAGCAATAAAACTATAAACTCATTACTTAATGAGATTCAAAAATTGAAAAGAAATGAATCCTTGGTTGGGGCTTTATGTGCCATATTAATATCATTTATTACAGCAATTTATTCTGTTATATGGCAACCTGGTGTAAAAGCTTATCAACAATTTTTTTCAGGATTTATTGAAGCTATCAGTGGTGGGTGCCTTATTATAGGAATAATTCTTATATTCTATACATGGGTAAAGTATTCAGAAAAAAACTCAAATAATAAATAGAAATCAATTAATGTTTACGAATATATGTAAGAGTGAGATCTTGTAGCATATGTACAGAAGAATAAAATTATAAAACCTCATTTATTTATAATACGGAGAAGTGTATTATAAATAAATGAGGTTTATACTTAAATTGTAAATAAGTATAAACCTAAAGGTGTCTTTAAATATGACACCTTTATTTATAAGAATAATGCACTTAAGCTGGATATCTTAAATTTTTAAGAATAAGTAACATCACGTGTTTCAATTTTATTCATTGACAAATAGCATGAAGTTATACCAATAATAATCCATATTAAAGCAGCTATATTTTTATATATGTAATGTTCCTTCTTTCTGACTATAAATTTAAGATAATAGACACTTTAGACTTAATTGTAAATTGATAAAGTAAACATGAGTATTATAATATACATATTACATAGGAGTGTAGAGTTATTCACTTCACTTGAAGATAAGTAAAAAAAATGTAGTTACTTTATTTATAAATAAGGTAACTACATTTTTTATAATGGGTATAGTTTGAATTTTTACTTATGATAAGAATAAGTTTATGATAAGTAAATAAGGTTTGTTCAACTAAATCCATAATAGAATATTTATAAATTATTTAAAAAATATAAAAAGAGTGAAATAGTATAATCATTTAGTATGGTAGCTATTTAGATAGTGGGGCAACGTGAGTATTTTATTATTATTACATGGAGAAATTAATGTTTATTTTATAAGTATAATATTATGTTAATAAATGTAATATATGCTATAATTAACATGAGTGATGTTGTAAAAAGGGGAGGATTATGACTAAAGCTTCTTTGGTTTTTGGAGCTGGTGATGAATGTTCATATTGGCCACCATCAGGAGGAAAGTTCTCACTTGATATTTTTAGAATGAATACTAGTGGTGATAAGATAAATTTAAAAGAACAATTAAACAATGTGGGTGAGTAATCAAATTATGAAAGATGGTTACTAGAAGGCAAACAATAATTAATTCTAACTGGAGATAAATTTATAGCCCCAAAATAGATTGGGCTAAATTCAATAAAATAGTTATATTTTTATATACAGTAAAAAGATATATAGAATCAATAGCTAAAAGTAATACAGAAAAAATAAAAGAAGGTAATTGATACTATCATGACGTTTTATATCTAAAAGAATTTGTATATATAAATGCAGTAGGCACAACAAACTATAATTCATTTATAGAAGATATAACTAAGGAAGAGGTATATTACCTTAATGGATCAATAAATGATTACTATGATCCATATTTAAATAAAATAATATCCTTTGATGAAAATAAAGAGAAAAATCATATTAAAATGGAACCTATAAGATGGACACTTATAAAAGAGAGTCTATCTATATAGGTTCTTTTTTTGTACAATAAAGTTATGAGGTGATTTAATATGAGTAAAATAAGGTTCTCAAATAATGAAAT
>NZ_JAGHFX010000102.1 GCF_017888565.1 Clostridium sp. | reverse complement strand
CATTACTTCCTCCTAAATCTTTATTGATTACTAAAATAAAATTTTTATGAATTTCAATTTTATGCTTTTGATACTTCTTTGTTATTCTTATTTTTTCTTTAAACGTTTTATATGGTATTACTACGCACACTAAATTACCTATCATTTAATTCCTTCCAATTAAGCTAAAAATTTATCATTATATAATTCATTCCTCATTTTCTTTAATGATTTTTTAATTGTTCTACTTACATTAGGTTGAGACATCCCTATATTCTTTGAAATCTCAGATTGACTTAAGTCCATATAATAATATAAATAAATCACTTGCTTTTCTCTTGGAGTTAGTAACTTAAAGAGCTCAGAAACTAATACTGAGTTAATTAAATTCTCCTCAACATTTCCCTCATCTATTAATGTTTCTTGCATTTCTATATTGTTTGTATTATCTATTACAAAATTTAAAGAAAGCATTTTTTGAGGTACATTACGTTTTACAAAATACCATTTATCGTCTCTAAACATCCTTTTAACTTCGCCTATTATTGTTGACATTGCATAAGTTGCAAACGTAAATCCCTTAGATTCATCAAAGTTATTCGCAGCTTTAATTAAACCCATATATGCAGTTGATTCTAATTCATCATATGTGTATTTACCTTTTGAACGTCTATAATATTCAAAAGCTACTTTTCTAGCTAAGCCTAAATGATCTTCAGTTTTAACCATATTTTTCTCCTTTCTTACATATCAACAACTTATATACAGCTTATCCACAAGTTATTAACAATTTTTGTTGATAATTTAACTTTTATTTTTGTTATTATGAATTAGAATGTAATTCTCCTTAGCTATTTTGAAAACTATTTCTAATTCATCTAAGCTTATTTCTTTACGTGTAGCATAACCTATAATCGCTCTAGTTAATGGAGCTATTCTTGATGTTGTTTCTCTATCGAGGTTTAATATCTTTTTATCTAACTCTTCCTCTGAATTTTTCTCTAATTCTTCAATTGCAACTCCTAATGCACCTACAATTAACTTTTTAAATTCTTCTTCTTCTGAATCATTACATTCTTTTTCTATATAAGAATTCATTAAAAATTTTAATACATCTACTCCAGCCTTTTTTATTTCTTCATTTAAATTTACTCCACATATTGGACAATGCTTATACTCTTCTTTTAATTGTTCATTTTCACATCTTGGACATTGTTTCATTTATACTTCCTCCTATTTCTCAATCTCTTGATTTTCTTTGAATTTAGGTAACTTATCTTTTAATTCTTGGTCAGTTACAGGTACACCTACTAATTTAACAATAGCCCTACTTCTTGAATTACTAAAAAGAGATACTTCTTTATCATTCAATCGTTTCTCTAGTTTAAAAAATGCCATTCTTTTACTAGTTGCTTTTTGATATAATCCATGACTTTCCCCTCCTTCTAATGAAATAAGATATAAACAATCTCCAACTTGACTATCTAATTCTGCATTTATTAAATTATTAACAGTTACCTCTAATGCTTTTGCTAACTTTTCAACTTCATCAAGTCCTATACGATATTTAACATTCTCGATATTACTTAATCTGCTTAATTTTATTCCTGACTTTTTAGCCAGTTCTTCTTGAGTTAGTCCTAATGCTTTTCTCTTATCAACAATATTTATTGCAATATCACAATAAAAGTCATATCCTATTCTTTCTATTATTCTACTTTCATAAAATCTCATATAAGTTTACCTCCTACATTCTTATTTGTGCATTACACCCTCTAATCATTAGTTCAAGTTCTCTGTTAGGTTTCCAATCTATGATTACTTTCTTAGCAAAATCAAAATCTTTTATAGCTGTATCTTTATAAGAAGCAACTCCTACTATCCTTTTATAATCTTTCCAACATTGACTATATGCTTTCTTGCTTAGTTCTTTATATGCTGGTGTATCTTTACCGCCTAATATAGCCATAACCTTTTTATTAACTAAATCTTGCAAAACTTTTTGAGCTCCTGTTTCTATAGTCATTCTTTCTTCTAGAGTTGTTATTCTATTATCCATTTCAACAGTTTTCTCATCTAACATTAATATTGCTTGAAGTTCTTTAGATAATTTAGATGTATTTAAGGCTTGTACTACTTCTTTAACTCTGAAATAATTATTAACTAATTCTCTTTGTACCTTCCAAGCTAAATCATCTTGAAGTGACTTTACTAACATTAAGTAACCACTTTCTGTGATTAATATTAATTTGCTAGCTTTTTCACCAATTCCGAAATTCGGAAGTCGTTTAAATTGTCTAAGTGTATCTCCAGTAATTTCAAAGTAATCTTCCTCTTCAATAAAATGTTTCTTATTATCAATAAACCTTTTATTAGAAGTTCCTTCTACTCTTTCATGTAACATATCAATATCTTTGAATGTTACAACTCTTTGTCCTTTAAATTCTTTTACTGATAAATCAGTATTATTGATTTTTACAATTTTATTATTCATTGTTTATCCTCCTTATTTCACATTCAACTTTTTACTACTTCTTCTTTCTTCCTAACTGTGTATATTATTTCAACACCATATTTTTTACTTTGTAATTTCCCTAAAACATCAAAGGCTTTTTGTGCATGCTCTATTGTAAAATTTTCAAACCCATGAACTTTGACCTCTGTACTCTTTCTCTCTCTTTTCATTTTTATTTCTCCTTCCTAATCAAAATAACTCATTTGTTTATAAGGTCTTTCCCTCTTAGCAACTCTAATACTTTCATCAATAACGGATAGAATATTTTTAGATGTTTCAAAATCTATATCTTCCCATTTAGTAACTCCAAGAACTAAAAATATTCTTGCTTTAACTCTGTCGAATTCTTTATTAGCTTTATTTATTCCTAAAGCCTTCTTAATATAATCTGTATAATTACGTTTCTTGGAACAAGTTATCTTACACATACTTTTGTATTCTTCTATTGTTTCTTGCATTTGCTCTATTGTTTCATTTAATCCATTTATTAATTGTTGTTGGCTTTGGTATGAGCCTGTTTTTCTTATGCTAGGTAATACTTCTGATGTAACCCATCTTTTAAATTGTTTTGCTTTTGGCATATCACTTCTTAGTATTAAACTGTATAAACCACTTTCATTAATCAAAACCGCTCCTTTATTCCCTAATTCTGGATAATCGTGAAATGCGATTTTCTTCTTATCTTCTTCATCGACATGTCTTTTTAAAGCATCACTAAAATTTGAGTACCCTAAAGCAATTGTGGCATCTTTACCAACTAACCAACTATCTCCATCAATTTGTAATCCTCTAATATTTCCAAACTCTTCATTTTTAAAAATTTGTATCTCTTTACTCACTTTTCTTTCTCCTTTCAATTTCCTCTGCTTTTTTAATTAACTCTGATACTTGAATTCTCATACCTTTTGCAATTTTTTCTAGTGTTTCGATTGTTGGATTTGTATTTTTCCCATTTGTTATTTCACTTAAAGTTGTTTGTGCAATTCCAGAGTTTTTAGCTATCCTATACTTTGTAATATTTCTCTCATTTCTTTATCTGTCATATTAAATTACCTCCTTAAAATCTATTTGATTATTAACCTTTGTAATTTCTTCTTTTAAGTAGAATGGTGCATCATAATCTTGTACTATTTCTTTGGCTTTTTCTAAGTATTTTCTCTTTATAGCTTTATATTTCTTTACATTAAATTGCTCTTTTACATACTTCCAAATATTACTGTATATTTTCTTAGATAAAGACTTATCTTTATATGCTGGACTATCCTTACCACCTAAAACTTCTGTTCCTTTACTTTTAACTACAGCTACTAATTCATCTGGTTCATCCCCTATAAGTGGCAAATCCTCTACAAAGTTATCAAACTTGTTATTAGTTTCTTCTAATCCTCTTTCCAACTCCAAAGTCTTATTATCTAACATTAATATTGCTTGAAGTTCTTTAGATAATTTAGATGTATTTAAGGCTTGTCCTCTCATATTAAAGTAACCATCAACCAACTTTTCATATTGTTCCCATGCAACATCATCTTCTAAAATTTTAAGAAGTTTTGAGTATCCTATTTCTGATAATAAATAGATATTATTACTTGCATTTATTGAATTTTGAGTATAAATTCCGTGGTTGCTCAAAGTTACCTCGAATTGAGTTCCTTTTAAATCAACAATATCAAGCCCTTCTGTAAATCTTTTTATATTTCTATTAATATTTTGATTTATAAACTTTAGCTCTCTTCCGTGTATTTCAGCAATTTCTTTAGCTAACATTGCTTTCTTACCTTTACCAAATCCACCTTCTATGTTATGGAATTGCATTCCTTCAATATTTACTAATCCATTAATTTTTATTAAATTATTCATTACTTCTCCTCCTTTTTAAAATCAATTTCTCCTATTAAAGGATAAAAATTTAAAGGCTTATAATTTTCCTTGGCATCTTCAATAGATTTATAACCACATATATTTATCAGAAAACCTTCTATTGCTTTCATATCCATTTAAGCCACCTTCTTTAATAATTCATATAATTTTCTTTCTGCTTCACTCATTTACTTTCCAGCCTTTCTTATCTCTTCTTTATCTTTCTCATAAAGTTTTGATAGAATTTCAACTTTATCTTCCGAAAGCTTGAATTTCTTTTGTTCTAAATTAACAAGTTGCCTTCTGGAAATGTTTAATTTCTCAGCTATCTTATTAGCTTTAAGACCACTTTCTAATCGCATTTCCTTAAGTGTCATCCCCTTCACCTCCTCGCACATTCATAATATCACCAATTCACACTTTTGTGAATTTGCTTTTTTAATCATATTTGCTCAAAATAGCAATATATTCTTATTTTACTTGGTTTTCCTTTAAATTTCTTCAAATTAATTCACGTTTCCGTGAATTTCGTCGAACCATTTTCAGTATTAGAATGTACTATTTTGTGAATTTGCTTTACAAAAATGTGAAGTTATTATATAATGAATACGAGGTGTTGAATATGAACTTTACAGAAAGATTAACCGAATATAGAGAAGGGTTAAATCTAAACAAAAAAGAAATGGCTAGTAGATTAGAAGTTCTTCCTAGTGCTTATACTATGGTTGAAAACGGCAGTAGAAAACCTAGTAAAAAATTTCTTTATTCTCTAGTTGCTGATTCAGGTAAACCAGAAGAATATTGGTTATATGGAATCAGTGATGAAGAATATAGAAAAACTAGAGATATTGCAAAATCTACTAGAACTGTAATTGAACAAATTAAAGAGCTTAAACTGGTTAATGACCTAGATTCTTTATTTAAGGATTATGAGCCTAAAAATGTTGCTGAAACTTTATTTATAGAAGCAATCAAAGCAGATTTAAGTTACATAATTCAACCAAATGAGGAAGATGAGTAATCTCATCTTTCTTTTATATATGGGAGGTATTTAAAAATGAAAGTAGCAATTTACACTAGAGTTTCAACTCATCATCAAATTGATAAGGATTCTTTACCATTACAGCGAGAAGAGCTTATAAACTATTCTAAGTATATTTTAAATACAAATAATTATGAGGTTTTTGAAGATGCAGGATATTCTGGTAAAAATACAGATAGACCGGCTTTTCAAGATATGATAAAAAGAATAAAAGCTGGCGAGTTTTCACATTTATTAGTATGGAAAATAGATAGAATTTCAAGAAATTTATTAGATTTTTGTGATATGTATGAAGAATTAAAAAGATGCAATTGCATCTTTGTAAGTAAGAATGAACAATTTGACACTTCCTCTGCAATGGGTGAAGCTATGCTTAAGATAATATTAGTATTTGCTGAATTAGAAAGAAAACTTACTGGCGAAAGAGTTAAATCAGTAATGTTAGATAGAGCTAGTAAAGGTATGTGGAACGGTTCTCCTATACCATTAGGTTATAAATGGGATAGCAAAATTAAGTTTCCAATTATAAACAAAGAAGAAAAAAATACAATAGAACTTATATTTAATACTTATTTAACAGAAGAATCCACTTCTATAGTTAGAAATATTTTAAATGCTAATAATATAAAAACAAAAAGAAATGGAAGATGGACTACTAAAACTATAACAGATATAATTAGAAATCCATTCTATATAGGTACTTATAGGTATAATTACAGAGAATCTGCTAGAGGCAAGAAGAAAAGTGAAGATGAATGGGTAGTGCTAGAAGATAATCACCCCCCAATAATTTCTAAAGAGATTTTCAATAAATGTAATGACATAATGGATAGAAATTCTTTAAGAAGTAATTCTAAATTTAGAGCTAATGGGAAAACACATATATTTGCTGGTTTAATAAAATGTGGTTCTTGTATGGGGAATTATTATGCTAAACAAGATAAACCTCACTTAGATGGTTTTAGGCCCTCTTTATACGTATGTAGCAATAGATATAATAAAAATAATTGTGAAGAGAAAACTGTTAGTGAAAAAATTATATATAATTTTATAACATCGTTACTTAGAAATATAAGTTCTATAAACAGCAAAAATAGAATAGATTATTTAGAATTTATCGATTTACTTTCTAGAAATCTAGGAGTTAAGGAAATAAAATGTGAAGATTTATTTGATATTATGATAAATAAAAAGCATGGTTTCTATTCATTTAATAATAAAAATTACAACAAAAGTTCTAATTTAGATTTAAAAATTAAAGAATTAGAAAAATATAAAAGAGCTTTAAAAAGATTAGAAGAATTATATTTGTTTGATGAAGATAGTATGTCTAGCAAAGACTATGTTTTAAAGAAAAAAGAAATACAGGATAATATAAATAAAATAAATGAAGAAATGAAATTAGAAAATAAAGATAGTGAAGAAATAAAATTAGATACCGTATTATTAAATACAGTTTTGAATGAAATAATCTTAAAAAACGTAGATAACAAAACCGCCATTAAATTATTAAAAAGAGAATCTTTAAAAGAATTTTTTAATTCATTTATTAAAGAAATTTATATATTAGATAAAAAAATAACATCTATCACATTCAAGAATGGCTTAAATATAGGGTTTTCTTATTAAAGAAAATCCTCTTTTTTTATACTAACGGACATCCCCAAGTCTCTATGTAATATTTTAAATCTTTAATTTCTTCCTTCATAAGTATTCTCCTTTTTAGAAATATATTTTCCCCAATAACATTATAATAAATATTTATCTATTTTCAAATACTTCTATGGAAATTTGATAATAAATCACATTATTTAAAGTGCTTTTATACCTAAATTACCTTAAATAATAATGTTTTTTAACAAAGAAAGAAATTTATAGATTTCATATAAGATATACTAATTATACTGGAAACACTAAATTTATAATTAAGTTTACCATTGGTGTTATAGTTGTAATTAATACCGCTAAAAAGGAAAGTTCTAATTCACGTTTCTTATTTTTACATATATAGATAATAAATAAAAATCTCTATTTAAGTTTAAAAACGTCTTTAAGTAAGTAAAATCAATGGTTTAAAAGGGGCTCGCGTTTTGGTCTTACCCCCATTATAAAGATAGGAGATTAACTTTTTTTGAGAAAATAAAGTTTACTTTAAATTCAATAAATTTTATATTAAATGAATTTTTGGGACTGCGTCTTTTACTATTCTCTTTCCCAAATGACTATTTTATATTTTTCTTTAAACCCAATCCACTTATATAAATTAATAGCATTTATGTTAGTGCAGTCTACCCTAATAGTTAAGTTTTTTATTCCTGACTTTTTAGCATATAAAATTATTTCATGCAATAATAATTTCCCTAATCCAATACCTCTAAAGTCATTGATTATTCCAAAATTAACTATTGTAAACATTTCTCTATTAAATATTATTTGACCATACCCAATATATGAATTGTTTATCATTCCAAATATACATAAGTCTTTTAGAAAATAATCTTGTGTCATATCGCTATATATATCTTCTACAGTTAATGGTCTTCTATTCCATTCACAAAATATATCATTTTGAATATTACACCTTAATTCTTCATCCTTTCCTACTACTAATTTTCTAGTAGAAAACAAAGTGCTAGAATTACTATTCTTACTCCAATGTAATTTCTTAATCATCTCATTATAGACTTCATAAATTCTATCAGTATTATTATAATTCTCTATATTCATTTCCATTAATGAAGTATACTTAATTTTTTTAAATCCTAGCTTTTCTAAAACTATAGAATTTTCGATATTATCTATTGCTTCATAAGAAAGAGTATTATTATCAAAATAAGATAATATAGACTTATTTATTAAATTTATATAATTAGAATCTATGTATAATGCCCAAATCCTAATATATTTATCCATTGGTGCTTCATACCATATATATCCAATATCAGTGTTATCTAATTTTATAATTCTCATAAACTTTCTATATAAAAATTTTATTAAAAAATTTTGATTATTATAGCATTTAAAGAAATCTTTATCATAATTTTCATGTCTCATACTTTTAGAATAAAGCCCTTTAAAAGACTCCATATTGTTTAATGTCAATTTCTCTAACATTATTGTAAACCCCTTTTATTCTCTATATAAATTAGTATACTTCTTCCATAATATTCTGGTCAAGATAATAATAAAAGACACACATATAATTTATATGTGTGTCTTAATATATATATTACTTATTCAGCATCCTTTATACTTAATGCTATTTTTTTATTTTCTGCATCTACTGAAAGGATTATTGCTTTTACTTCATCGCCAATTTTTAAAACATCTCCAGGATTATTGATTCTATCATGAGTTATTTTAGAAATATGAACTAATCCATCTACACCTGGTTCTAACTCAACAAAAGCGCCAAAATCACTAATTCTTACTACCTTTCCTAAAACTGCAGATCCTTCTGGATATTTTTCTTCAATATTGCTCCATGGCTCTGGAGTTAAAGCCTTTATACTTAGAGAAAGTCTATTATTTTCTCTATCTGCTTCAATTATCTTAACATCAACTATTTGTCCTTTTTTAAGAACACTTTCTGCTGATTTTACATGACTCCATGATATTTGAGATAAATGTATTAATCCATCTACTCCATTTATATCAGCAAATGCTCCAAAGTTTGTAAATCTCTTAATTTCAGCTTTTACAACATCACCTACACTAATATTTTCCCAAGCAGCATCTTCTATTGCTTTTTTCTCTTCTTCTAATATAATTCTTCTTGATGCAACTATCTTTGAAGGGTTATCTAATGAGAAGTCAATTAATCTTACTTCTAAATCTTCTCCTATTAAATTACTTCTATCATTTGAAAATCTTATATCAACTTGAGAAGCTGGTATAAATATTCTAACACCTTTATAATATCCTATTACTCCCTTTTCTTTTGCATCCTTTATTTTAACTGAAAATACTTCTTTATTATTAAATATATTTTCAAGATCATTTAATGCTGCTTTTTTTTCATATTCTAATCTTGAAAGCACTACATTTCCATCTTCATTTTTTAGCTTTATAACCTTAGCAGTTATTTCATCTCCAACTTTTAATGAAGAAAGATATGATTCTAAGTTTTCTTCTGAAGTAAGTTCTTTAAATGGAATAACTCCATCTGATTTATATCCAACAAGAGAAATAACTAGTTCTTCTCTTCCTATTGATAGGATTTCACCTTTTATTTCGTCTCCAATTCTAAATCTTCTATCCATTTCTTCCATTAGCTTTAATTGATCTTCCATATTAATCTTTCCCTCCATAATATCAATTACTTCTTTTATTATCCAGTCAGGAGTAGATGCTCCAGCAGTAACTCCAACAACTTTTCCTTTATTTTCTTCTATGAACTCTTTAGTAAGTTCCTTAGCATTTTCAACATGAATTGTATTTGGACAATTAGCTTTTGCTATTTGATAAAGTTTAGTTGTGTTAGAACTATTTCTTCCTCCAATTACAATCATAGTATCTACATTTTGAGATAATTCATTAGCACTTTTTTGTCTTACTTCTGTAGCAGAACAAATTGTGTTAAATGCTAATAATTCCTTAGAATTAGAAGATAAATTATTTAATGTATTTTTCCAAGTTTCTTCTTTTTCTGTAGTCTGTGATACAACACAAATCTTTTTAGGAAGCTCCTCTTCGAAAGTACCATCCTTTGTTATTATAGCACTATCATTACACCATCCATTTATTCCAATAACCTCAGGATGCTTGTCATCACCTAATATAACAATATTATATCCTAAATCTGAGTATTTATTAACTTTCTTGTGAATATTAGTTACATATGGACATGTTGCATTTACTACTACAAGACCTTTTTCTTCTAAAGTATTTACAACTTTTTTTGTAACTCCATGAGATCTAATTACTATTACATCTCCTTTTTCTAGCTTATCAATTTCGCTAAAATCAATTGAATATATATCATTTTTCTCTAAATATCTAACTACATCATTATTATGTATTAAAGGTCCTAATGTATATATCTTTTTATCATATTGTTTTTTTACCTTAAGTGCTTCTTCTACTGCTCTTTGTACACCAAAGCAAAATCCTGCACTTTCAGCTAATACTACTTTACTCATATTAATTCTCCTAAGTTCAATTACATATTATATTTTAAGTATATTATACTTTTAAATGTTTATACTATAATATTTGTATAAAATATTATTTTTTTATATTTAAACATATTTTTTCTGTTACTTCTGAAATTGATAATCCAGTTGTATCAATTTCAATAGCATCATCTGCTTTTCTTAAAGGATCTACTTCTCTATTACTATCTATATAATCTCTTTTTATTATATCTTCAAGTATAGTTGAGTAATCAACAGTTAATCCTCTATCTTTTAATTCTTTATATCTTCTTTCTGCTCTAGCTTCTGGAGTTGCAGTTAAGAAGAATTTAAATTTAGAATCCTTTAGTACTACTGTACCAATATCTCTTCCATCCATTATAACATCAAATTTATTTGACATATCTCTTTGTAATTTAACTAATCTAGATCTTACTTCTTGAATAGAAGCATATTTAGATACTATTGCACTTATTTCTGGCATTGTTATTTGCTCTTGAACATTGACTCCATTTAAAATTAAATCATCATTTTCAAATTTCATTTCAAGTGTATCTATTAAATTACATAAACCTTCTATATCTGTATCTTCTATATTATTTTCTATTGCAACTAAAGCTACAGCTCTATACATCGCTCCCGTATTTATATACATTAAATTGAATTCCTTGGCAACTAATTTAGCGATTGTACTTTTTCCAGCTCCAGCTGGTCCATCTATAGCAACTGATATTCTCAAAATAATATTCCACCTTTCGTATTTGAAAAACATTTTTATATAAATTATATTATTATTATGTATTTTTAACAAGCAATTTTATATATTACTTCCAGCTAAAAAACCTGTAGACAATGCAATTTGAACATTATACCCTCCAGTAAAAGCATCAACATCTATAACTTCTCCTGCAAAAGATAGATTTGATATTTTTTTAGATTTCATGGTAGAAGGATCAATTTCCAAAGTATCTACCCCTCCTGATGTTACTATTGCTTCTTCTATAGGTCTAAGCCTTATTACTTTCAATTTAATCCCTTTTATTAAATTTACAAGATTTCTTCTTTCTTCTTTTGTTATTTCATTTACTTTCTTATTTTCAGGTATCCTAGAAAGCTCAATAATAATTGGTATAAGTTTTTTAGGAAGCAATTCATCTAGGGAATTTCTAAAATCTTTATTAATAAATTTTTTAAAATCCTTCTGAATTCTCTTATCGAGCTCTTCATTTGATAAAGCAGGTTTTAAATCTAAGTTTATATTATAATTACCATTATTAGTTATATATCTTGATCCCTTGAGTATAAGAGGTCCAGATACCCCATAACTTGTAAATAACATTTCTCCTTGATCTTTATATAGAGGTTTTCGTACTTTTTCATCAAAAATTGATATCTCTATATTTTTAAGGGTTAATCCAGATAAATCCTTAACCCAATTATTTCTTATCTCTATTGGAACCAATGAGGGTTTTAATTCTGTTATATTATGGCCTAACTTTTTAGAAAATCTTAATCCATCTCCTTTAGAACCTGTTAATGGATAAGAAACACCACCTGTTGCAATGATAAAGTAATCAGCTTTTATAAGATATTCATCATTTACTTTTACAGATTCTATTTTACCTTCTTTTAAAATTATATCAGTAACTTTACTATTTAATTTTACATCAACATTATTTTTAAAAAGCTCATTTGATAAACCTTTTATTATATCAGAAGATTTATCTGAGAAAGGAAATACACGACCTCCACGCTCTGCCTTTAACTTTATTCCTTGGGACTCAAAAAAATTCATTGTATCTTCATTTGTATATGTATATAATGCACTATATAAAAAATGAGGATTACCTGGTATATAATCAAAAAACTCTGATATATCTTTAATATTTGTAACATTACATCTTCCTTTACCTGTAATGAATAACTTTTTACCTAACTTTTCGTTACCTTCTAATAAGACAACGTTATTATTATTTTTAGATGCTGTTATAGCTGCCATCATTCCTGCTGGTCCTGCTCCTATAACTATTACTTTTTTCATTATAATCCTCCTAATGCATTATTTTGTCATAATAAATATATCATTTTAGCATCTTTAATTCAATATAACAAGTAATTAAAAAGTGCTAAGAAATGTTTAATAAACATAACTTAACACTCTTATTATTAATCGTCTCCAACATTTTTATTGTTATAAGAATATACATTATAATCTTTCCAAATTAATTCAAGATTATTAAATGTATCTGTAATACTTTGTTTTTCCCTCATACCTACAGCAATTATTAATGCATTAATTACAGATAAAGGTGCTACAAGTGAATCAACAAATGATGCCATATTACTTTGAGCTATTAAAGCATAATCTGATTTAGATGCTAATGGAGATAAAAGACTATCCGTAATTGCTACAACATCTGCCCCTCTATCTTGTGCAAATGCAAGGGCATCTATAGTTCTAGAAGCATATCTTGGAAAACCTATGCCTATCACCAAGTCTCCTTCTTCCACATTAATCATTTGTTCAAATATATCAGAAATTCCATAGCCCACTGTCTTGACATTTTGCAAAATAATATTTAAGTAGAAACCTAAAAACTCAGCTAAAGCAGTTGAACTTCTAAGTCCTATAATATATATTCTTTTAGCTTCAAATATCTTATTAACAACTTCTTCAAATGTGTTATAATTTATCTTTTCTAAAGTTGCTCTTATATTTTCCATATCTGCTTTAAGCACACCTTTAAGAGCATAGCCTTCACTAACATAATCATTAGATAATTCCAATCTTTGAACTGTTGTCAGTTTATTTTTTATAAGTTCTTGTAATGCTTTTTGAAGCTTAGGATAGCCAGAAAAACCTAATTCATTAGCAAATCTAACTACTGTTGACTCTGAAACCCCAACAGAGACCCCTAATTTTGCTGCAGTCATAAAAGCAGCTTTATCATAATTTTTTAAGATATATTCTGCAATTAATTTTTGGCCTTTACTTAACCTTGGGAATCTTGCTTGTATTAATCGCATTAAATCTTTTGAGTTTTCATTAAGATTATTATCCATCTATATCCCTTCTTTTCGTTAAACTTAACAACTTTTACTTTTAAACTTATATTTATATATTATCACTTTTTGAATAATTCATCAATAATCATTTCATTTTAGTATATATTTATTATAAAAACTTGTAATAAATTTTAAAGTTGTCAATTTTATTTTTTCTCTATAACTACAAGTATAGGTGAGATATCTTCTCTATTTAGATATGATTGAACCATAACTCCAAACTTATTTTTAGGTAAATCTTTTAAATACTTCAAAATGCAAGATTCTTCAATTTTGCCTTCATAATGACCTCTATAAATACATATTGTCATTAATCCCCCACTGTTTAAAAGTTCAAGACCTGATTTAATGCTTTCTAAAGATGTATTATGTAATGTAGTAATTTCTTTATCTCCTCCTGGTAAAAAACCTAAGTTGTACATTATACAATCAACATTTTCATCAATATATTTATTTAATAAGTGATGCGAATCATTTATTATTTTTACATTTTTAATTTCTTTTAATTTATAATTTTCACAAGCTTGTTTTTGTATATCAAATGAATAAACTTTTTCAAATATACTAGATAAGAAATCTGAATCATGTCCATTACCCAATGTTGCATCTATAGCTACCTTTTTATTTAACGCAAAATCTTTTACTATGTGATGTGATAAATCACTTATATTCCCTACATATCTATACATATTTCACCTCTATAATGAATTGATATAATTTAGCTCTTCTTTAGTTAAATTTCGCCATTCTCCTCTTTTTAAATACCCTAGTTTAATATCTCCAATAGCTATTCTTTTTAAAGTTATAACTTCATGCCCTAATGCTGAACACATTTTTCTTATTTGTCTATTTTTTCCTTCATGAATTATAATTTCAACTAAAGAATTAATTTTATTAGTCTTTTTATCCTTCTCTTTATCAATAAGTTTAATTTTTGCATTAGCAGTAATATATCCGCCTATATCAATTCCATTTTCAAATTTTTTGATTTCTTCATCAGAAAACACGCCATTACATAATGCAATATATTTCTTTTCAACTTCAACTCTTGGATGTATTATTTTATTATATATATCGCCATCATTAGTTAATAAAATTAACCCTGAACTATCATAATCTAATCTTCCTATAGGATATATTCTTTCATTAACTTTTACTAAGTCTAATATAGTTTTTCTACCTTTTTCATCTTTTACAGAAGTTATGTAGCCTTCCGGCTTATTTAACATTATGTATAGCTTATTTTCTTCAGGAAGTATTATTTTCCCATTATAGTATACTTTATCTTTAGAAGGATCTATCTTTACTCCTAATTCATTTACAATTTTGTCATTTATCTTTACCTTACTACTTAATATGATTTCTTCACATTTTCTTCTAGATGCTACCCCACATCTTGCCATATATTTTTGTAATCTTTCTTCCATTATCAATCACTCCGCTTTTTTAATAAACACCTAATATAGTACTCTAGTATAAAGTTTTATGCAATAAATTTGTTTATATATGAAAATAGAGTATATTTAATTTAAAAACTAAATACACTCCATTTAAAGTTATTCTAAATTCTTAAGTAATTCGTCCAAATTTCTTTTTAAATCAATAGCTTTTTCCTTTGAAATATTAATATTACACATCATCTTACTTGGAACCTCTTTTGCTTTTTCTTGAAGATCAGAACCCTTTTTAGTCAATTCAGCTATAACAACTCTATCATCATTTTCATCTCTATATCTAGTTATAAGTTCCATTCCTTCTAACTTTTTTAATAATGGTGTTAAGGTTCCAGAATCTAAATGCAATCTATTTCCAAGATGTTTTACGGTTGCTTTTCTTTCCTCCCATAATACAAGCATTACTATATATTGAGTATAAGTAAGATTAAATTCATCTAATATTGGCTTATATAACTTTATTATTTCTCGTGATACCGCATAAAGAGAAAAGCATATTTGATTATCTAACTTTAGATTATTATAATTATTCATATTTTCACCTACAATATAAACATCAAATTTGATTTTATTAAATTAAATTGATTTTACATTTTTAAAGCTTTTATGTCAATATCTATTATAGACGTACTTATTTTTATAGTAGTTTTTCTATATCATTTTTTATTTTTAAAGGCGATGTTGATGGTGAATATCTTTTTATAACATTCCCCTCTTTGTCAATTAGAAATTTAGTAAAGTTCCACTTAATATCTTTCGTTAATAATCCTTTTTCTTGTTCTTTTAAATATTTGTATATAGGATGAGTATTGCTTCCATTAACATCTATTTTTTCAAATATATTGAATGTAACTCCATAATTTATTTGACAAAAGTTCTTAACTTCTTCATTATCTCCAGGTTCTTGATTTAAGAATTGATTACATGGAAAACCTAATATCTCTACTCCTAAATCTTTATAATCTTTATTAAGCTCTTCAAGATCTTTTAATTGAGGGGTAAATCCACATTTACTTGCTGTGTTAACTACTAAAACTACTTTTCCCTTATAATCACTCATATTTATTTCTTTTCCATCTATATTTTTGGCAGAATAATCATAAAAACTCATAAAATTATCTCCTCTTAATTATAGTAATTTTTTTATATCTTCAATCATATCAAGAGGATCTACTGTTGGTTCGAATCTTCCTACAACAGTGCCCTCTCTATCAATAAGAAACTTTGTAAAATTCCATTTTATTGAATCATCAATTAAATATTCTGGGAATTTCTCATTTAATATACTATTTAATAATTTTCCATTTGGTTTAGTTAAATCAAATCCTTTAAACTTTTCTTTTTCACATAAAAATTTAAATATTGGATGTGCAGAAGCACCTCTTACGTCTATCTTTTCAAATAATTTAAATGTTACTCCATAATTTATTTCACAAAAACTTTTAACTTCTTTATTATTTCCAGGTTCCTGTTCTAAGAATTGATTACAAGGGAATCCTAAAATTTCTAATCCTTTTTCATTATATTCTTTGTGTAATCTCTCTAAATCTGAATATTGAGGAGTAAATCCACATTTGCTTGCAGTATTAACTACTAAAACTACTTTGCCTTTATAGTCCCTCATGTTTATTTCTTTTCCATCAATATCTTTAGCATTAAAATCATAAAAACTCATTTATTATTCCTCCATTTATTTCATGTTGTTTAAAATTAAATTTTATACAACTAATATTTCTTGTACTTATATTATCTCTTTTTATGTTAGAAGTCAACTTAAATTCGCAAAAAAATATTTTAAATATACTTTATTAACTTTTTATAAAATAGAATTCTAATAAAGTATAGTTTTAAAAAAATATTATAAAATAAAAAAATGTATATCATTGACGAATATACATTATTTTTTATTACTTTCACTTTTAACCTTATTTCCCCACTCTTCTAATGAATGCATTATTGGACAAATAGATTTTCCAATCTCTGTTAAAGAATACTCTACATGTGGAGGTATTTCATTAAATTGCTTTCTTTCTATTATTTTATATTCAACAAGTTCACGAAGGCATCTTGTTAGCATTAAACTAGATATACCATCTACATTTTTTTCTAATTGATTAAAACGTATGCTTTCATTTTTCCAAATTTCTATCATTATTTTTAGTTTCCACTTTCCTGATAATATATCTAAAGCATATTTAACAGCTTCTTCGTTTATTTCTTTTTTTTGAATATAATTACTCATAATTTAGCCTCCATTACTTACTTTTTTGTAACTAACTAAAGAAAACTTGCCTACTTGTTTTGAGATACCTTATTCATTATACTACTTTATATATTATAATTTAAATTGTAAAGTTTATAAATATTAATTAATAAAGGAGAGTTTAATATGAACAATACTGAAATTTTAAATGCTTTAAATAATAGATATGCTTGTAAAGAATTTGATAAAAATAAAAAAATCAACGATGAAGACTTAAATTTAATACTTGAAAGTGGTAGATTATCTCCAAGCTCAATTGGTATTGAACCTTGGAAATTCTTAGTTATATCTAATGAAGACTTAAAAAACGAATTAGCTTCCGTTGCTTTAGGTGGCAAAAAACAAATTCCTTCTTGTAGCCATTTAGTAATACTTTTAAATAGAGCAGCAAATGATTTAAAAGCAGATTCTGAATATTTAAATAAATTATTCAATGAAGATAAACATTTACCAAAAGAAGTTGCAGATATAATGTTAAAGATGATAAAAGATGTAAATGATAATAGATTTAAAAATAATGAAAAAGAAATAAACCATTATTCAAGAGAACAAGTATATATTGCACTTGGTACAATGCTAACTACTTCAGCTTTAATTGGAATTGATTCATGCACTATAGGTGGATATGATGCTAAAGCTGTTACAAAAATATTAAGTGATAGAAATCTTCTAGATACTAATCACTTTAACATATCATGTATGCTAGCATTAGGATATAGAAATGAAAATCCTGCCCCTAAAACTAGAAGAGTTTTTGAAGATGTAGTTGAATTTGTTAAATAATATACCTTTTAATTTTATATATAAATAAAAAACTAAATACTCAAATAAAAGCTAGTAGATATTTCTAATTCTACTAACTTTTATTTTTATATATTCATTTCTATAGAATAATTATTTAAGCTAACTTCTTTACCGTTTAATGTTATTTTCTTATTTGTTTTTAAATTATTTATTATAAACTTAACTTTAGAATATTTTTTAATATAATTATTCTTATTTATTATAAATTTTATATCAATGCTTTCTTTATTAGATACAATTATTTCATATTCATTATATATTCCATTTCTATACTCGAAACTTTCACCATCATCATTATAATGAATATATTTAAACTCATTTTCTTCTTCACTTAAATATAGGTTTAAAATTAGTTCATCACGCTCTTTTTCACCAATATAATTTTGTTCTATGCTCATTGGAATAATGGAATCTGCTTTTACAAATATAGGACAAGTATTCAAAGGAGATTCTTTTATTATATATTGTCCTCCATTATAGCTTTGGCCAGTCCAAAAATCTATCCATGTACTTCCTTTTGGTAAGTAAACAAGTTTTTGTCTCATACCTTGTTCAACTACTGGAGATACTAAAATACTATCTCCACAAAGGAATTCATCATTTACTTCATAAGTATTCTTATCACTTTGATATTCAAATAGAAGAGGTCTAATAATTGGTGCTCCAGTATTTTCACACTTCCACATTAAATCATATAGATAAGGTATTAACTTATAACGAAGATTTATATATTTTTTATTAATTTCCTCTGTTTCTTTATCAAATGCCCATGGTTCCTGATCTCTAGTTCCCATTGCTGAATGATTCCTAAATAATGGTGTAAATGTTCCTACTTGTACCCATCTACTTAATAACTCACCAGTACAATCATGTCCAAAGCCCCCAACATCTGTTCCACAAAAACTCATTCCGCTTAAACCTAAATTCATTAACATAGGAATAGACATTCTCAAATGTTCCCATGTACTTTGATTGTCTCCAGTCCAAATAGTTGAATATTTTTGAGTGCCTGCATAGCATGCTCTTGTAACTACAAATGGCCTCTTATTTGTGGTTTCCTTTATTCCTTCATAAGTAGATTTACTCATCATATGCCCATATATATTATGTATTTCTTTATGAGTAACCTCTAACCCATCTTCATTAAAAACTACATCATCTGGTAATGGTCCATTAAAACTAGCTGGTTCATTCATATCATTCCATATTCCTGAAACACCTGCATCCATCATAATTTTTTGATTTTTTGCCCACCATTTTCTAACTTCTGAACTCATAAAGTTAGGATAAACTGAATCTCCTGGCCAAACTTTATTTTTATATACTATTCCGTCTTTGTCTTTTGCAAAATAGTCATTTTTCATTCCTTCATCATATATATTATATTCTTTATCTATTTTTATACCAGGATCTATAATTGTAACAACTTTAAATCCCATATTCTTAAGCTCATCAGTAAATTCCTTTGGATTTTCAAATTTTTTATTATCCCAAGTAAATACTCTAAAACCATCCATATAATCTATATCTAAATATAATGTGTCACAAGGAATCCCCTTATCTCTAAAAGCTTTTGCTATCTCTAAAGCTCTTTCTTTAGGTGCATATGACCATCTACATTGTTGATATCCTAATGTCCACAATTGAGGAAGAGGAGTTTTTCCTGTAAGCTTTGTATATTCATTTACTACATTTTTTACTTCTGGTCCATATATGAAGTAATAATCTAAGTTACCTTCTATAGCTCCAAAATAATAGTATTCTGAATTTTCTTTTCCCATATCAAAATGACTTTCAAAATGATTGTCGAAGAATATTCCAAATGCCTCTTCATCTTTTAATGATATTAAAAATGGTATTGATTTATATAATTGCTCAAATGTTTCTCCATGAGGACTTGGATCATCAGTATTCCAATTTTTATAATGATAACCCTTCTTATTTAAAGATCCTGTTCTTTCTCCTAGACCATAAAAATACATATCATCTTCCATTGTCTTTGCTACATAAACCTTAAAATCTTGATGTCCATTTAAACTATGTCCTTCTTCAGCTGCAAGATCAAGATTATTTCCTCTTCTTTTAAATGGATTTCTTGTATCCCTATAATCCCTACATAAAACCTTTTCATTTTTATCGTAAATATCTATCTTAAAATTATCATTAACAACAATTTTTAATTTTTCTGTTAATATATTTAAAGTATATTCAGTTTTTTCTAGTGAAAAACTAGAACTTTCTATATTCAAATTTTCAACTGCCTTAGAGTTTCTCTCTTTTCTGTGAAATGGAACAAAAAAATTAACAACCCCATCATTAATAATTGTTATAGTAGCTTCATTTCTTTCATACTTTAATCTAATTTCTTTATTATTTACTTCATAGCCTAATAGTCTACCTAACATTAAATCACCCTCTATTCTTAATAATTATTTCCATAGTATATATGTTTCAACTATAATCTGCATAATTGAATATGTCCTATTTTAAACGTTAATTGTTTTAATTAACATAAAATAGATAAATTGAATTCACATATTATTATTTTGACTACAAGCATATTATAAAATAAATCTCTAACTATTTCTTGTATAATAACATCAATAAATATAACAAAATTGCTATTTTTATATAATTATCCCTTTATACATTATATAGATATTTAATTTTATATTTTTCTTTTTATTAAATAAAGAAGGGGCTGTATCAAAATAAATTTTGATATTAGTAGATAAAAGAGATTACCAAATTAGAACTTTCATTTTTGCGAATATATAAATACTATTTAAGTTTAAAAACGTCTTTAATCAAGTGAAATCAATAGTTTAAAAAGGGCTCGCGTTTTGGTCTGACCCCTAAAAAGTAGACATTGTTAAAAGGGATATATCATTGTGAATTACAAAAATGGCTTCGATATTTAATTGGAGCCATATTTTTTAACCTTTTTTGAAATCTAAT
>NZ_JAGHFX010000101.1 GCF_017888565.1 Clostridium sp. | reverse complement strand
GATTTCAAAAAAGGTTAAAAAATATGGCTCCAATTAAATATCGAAGCCATTTTTGTAATTCACAATGATATATCCCTTTTAACAATGTCTACTTTTTAGGGGTCAGACCAAAACGCGACCCCCTTTAGAAAGATAAAATATTAACTTTTTAGGAACATAAAGTTTACTTGAAATTTAATAAATTAAATTCTATATTAAATAGATTTTTGATAACACACCTTTATTAATTACTTTCTAATTAATGCAGCATTAATTAATCCAATAAATAGTGGATGTGGTCTATTTGGTCTTGATTTTAATTCTGGATGGAATTGTACTGAAACATACCATGGATGATTTTTAACTTCAACAATTTCTACTAGCCTTCCATCTGGGCTAGTTCCAGTGATATCCATCCCTGCTTCCTCTATAGCTTTTCTAAATTCATTATTAAATTCATATCTATGTCTATGTCTTTCATATATTAATTCATCATTATAAACTTCATAAGCTCTACTATCCTTATTTAGCTTACATGGATATAAACCTAATCTCATAGTTCCACCTAAATCTTCTATATCTTTTTGATCAGGCATTATATCAATTACAGGGTATTTAGTCTCAGAATCAATTTCAGCACTATTTGCTCCTTCATATCCTAATACATTCCTAGCAAATTCAATTACTGAACATTGCATTCCTAAACATATACCAAGGAAAGGTATCTTATTTTCTCTCGCAAATTTTATTGCTTCTATCTTCCCTTCAATTCCTCTATCTCCGAAACCTCCTGGAACTAAAATACCATTACAATCACCTAAAATCTCATTGCTATTGTCTTTATTAACATCTTCTGCATTAATCCATTTAATTTCTACATTACAATCGTTAGCTAATCCGCCATGATTTAAAGCCTCCACTATTGAAATATAAGCATCATGTAACTCTACATATTTTCCTACTAAAGCTATCTTTACATTATCATTTAAATTCTTTACTTTTTGTACCATTTCAATCCATTCAGTATTATCTATATCTCTACAACCTAATTCTAACTTTTCACAAACTAATCTATCTAGTCCTTCTTTATGTAACATAAGTGGAACTTCATACAAGTGTTCTGCATCCAAGTTTTGTATAACACATTTGGCTTCTAAATTACAGAACAATCCTATTTTAGATTTTATATCTTCCGATAATTCCTTTTGAGATCTACAAACAATGATGTCTGGTTGTATCCCTATACTCCTTAGCTCTTTAACTGAATGTTGAGTTGGCTTTGTTTTTAATTCTCCAGCTTTTCCTAAGTAAGGAACTAAAGTTACATGTATAAAGCATACATTTTCTCTACCAACCTCATATTTAATTTGTCTTATTGCTTCAAGAAATGGCTGAGATTCTATATCTCCAACTGTTCCACCTATTTCTGTAATTACTACATCTACTTCTTTTTCCTTAGCTACTCTATAAACTCTATCTTTTATGGCATTTGTAATATGTGGTATTACTTGAACTGTACCACCTAAATATTCCCCTCTTCTTTCTTTAGATATTACAGACCAATATATTCTACCTGTTGTAACATTATTATTTTGGCTTAAATTTTCATCTATAAACCTTTCATAATGCCCTAAGTCTAAATCTGTCTCTGCTCCATCATCAGTTACAAACACTTCTCCATGCTGATATGGACTCATCGTTCCTGGATCAACATTCAAATATGGATCGAATTTTTGTATAGAAACCTTAAGTCCTCTATTTTTCAATAGTCTACCTAACGATGCTGCTGTTATCCCTTTTCCTAAAGAGGATACTACTCCTCCTGTTACAAATACGTACTTAGTTTTCATACTTTCCTCCAAAAAAATAAAATTTTTTAATTTATTTTCTTGACACTAAGTCCCCTACTTGATATAATCATAATTACCTCACTATTTATGATGGGTTCATAATGCCTAAATTCAATAAATAGTATGATATCATAGAAAAATAAAAAATTCTACTACTTTTTTTATTTTTATTTATATTATTTTATTTAATCCCTCTTCAATTTTAAAATACATTTTTCTAAACTCTTTATTTATTAACAATTTTTCTTGAGCCTTATTAATATTATAATTAATACTCTTATCACTAATAATTTCAAGCATTTCTTTTACTTTCTTCTTATCAAGACATTTATAATTCTTTAATAATAAAAGAAATATATATTTATTTTCTTTCTTTTTTAACTTTTCATTAATTTCCCTTGCGTCGATTCCTAAGTGTGCACATAAAACATTTATAACTATAGTTGTTTTGTCTAAGTTATTTGCACAATTCACAATATCACCTCTATTTTCTATATTATTTCCATTAATTATAGTATATATTCATTCCTATCTTAAAAATAAAAATCTTAGTAAAAAAGCTTAAATATACCTTTGTTTACTAAGATTAATGATATGAAATTAATTCGTCTTAACATTTACTGCTAATTTGGTTGTTATTGGAGGTTGTCCAGCAAGCTCCATTGAATATTTAGCTACTATGTCTCCACCATTTTCATCTATATCTACTTCTAAATATTCTGTATGTATTTGTAAATCTAACACTCCATATGGAGTGTTATATAATGATATAGAAGTCTCACCTTTCTTAAAATCCATTTTTGCACTAGTACTACCTTCTCTTTCAAGTACCAAAACATCATTAAGCATAGTTAGCGTAGTTGTTGTTCCATTCATTCCTGATATTTCTGTTTCTTCATATACAGCTTTAAATCCATCTTCTGTTACAAAAAATTCTCCTGGAGTAACAACTTCTATAACATCATCTTTATCTAAATCATTAAAACTCCTTAACGATATAACCGCTTTCTTTTTCATCTAATCCCTCCATTTAACTTTATATTCTCTAAATACTTTTAGAATTCTTCATCTTTAACATTCTAAAAACTAAAATCAGCTTGTCTAAATCATATGTAAGCCTTCAAATTTAATAAAACATTTTGATTTAGTACTATATTTAGCTTCATATTTGATTTTTATTATATTATAGCTTATTTATAAAGTATAGTTTAAATTCATTATAATAAATTATCAAGATTTATATTTTAACTTTTATAGATTATTTCTCCTTATCTTTAAATAGAAATTCAAATATTTTAGATTTAAATTTAATATCTGCTTTTTTATTGTTATTTTCAGTTTTAGACTTTGTATTCTCTTCATCTTTAGCTTTTTCTTCAGATAACTTTTTTTCAATTTCATTAGAATCTACTGCATCCTTTGTTCCATCTACAAAACACAAAGGAGGAAACATTACGCACCACCAATTTTGTCCTTTTGCTTCACCTATTAAAATTCTATAAGCCTCATACTCTCCTTGAGGAAAAATCAAGTCACCATAGACCTTATCCGGAAAATTTTCCCTTGAGAGCATACTTGTTACCTCGTATGAATATCCATTTTCAATAACAGTATCTTTTGCAATTGATTCTATTGTAGATTTATTATTAACTATAACTTCTCTTGCTTCACTTAAATTTTTACAATCCTTTAATTTATCTGAAACATACTCTATAACTTTATCCCTTACCTTTAATTTTAAGTTTTGATCCTCTTCACTATCACTATTAGCTATAACATGAAATCTTATGATCTCATTTACAATATCTTCATAAATCAATTCATTACTTTCTTCAATATCTTGTCCAATAATAGAGCTAGAACATCCTACCATACTAAATATAATAAATATTAAACAAATAATTAAAATTCTTTTTCTCATATTTAAAACCCCCTTATAGCTAAATTATTGCCACATTTCGGAGGTTTATACTTATAAATTAAATTGTTCTTGTAATAAATACATCAGAGTACTTTTCTTTCATTTTTTCGAAGCATCTTTGAGCTTTAAGCATATCATCAAAAAATGCAAAAACAGTAGGTCCACTACCACTCATCATAGTCCCCATTGCTCCATTATACCTCATCTCCTCTTTAATATTTATAAGAACTTTATGTTTTCTCAAAGTAACATTTTCAAGTAAATTTTTCATATTATCACAAACCATTTTTAGATTATCATTGTTAATAGCATCTATTATTAAGTTCGTATTAGGATGATTTCTAGCCTTTTCTATATTAAATTCTTGATATACACTATTGGTAGATACACCAAATGGCGGCTTAACTAAAACTACAATCTTATCTTTAAATTTCTTTAACATTGTAACTTCTTCACCTATACCCTTACACAAAGCAGTTCCACCTTTTATACAGTAAGGCACGTCTGCGCCTAATTTCAGCCCAAGTACCATTAGTTCCTCATCAGATGCATTAATGTCAAATATAGAATTCATTATCTTCAAAACAGTTGCTGCATCAGTACTTCCACCTGCAAGCCCTGCACATACCGGTATATTCTTTTTTATATTTATATTCACTCCACTATCTATATTATATTTTTCAATAAATAATTGAGCAGCCTTATAAGCTAAGTTTCTTTCATCCGTTGGGACATATGGTTTATTACATTTTATAGTTATTTCCTTTTTTTGCTTTTCTATAACTATTTCATCATACAAGTCTATAGATTGCATAATCATTTCTAATAAATGATACCCATCTTCTCGTTTTCCTACTATATCTAAAGATATATTTACCTTAGCATAAGCTTTCATTCTCATACTTTTGTTTCCTTTCAACTATAATATAAATATTTTAAAATAAACTTCAGAGATAACTCTGAAGTTTATTTTAATTATATATTTTTTTAGCAATATAGTAAACTAGGAATACTTAAACTCTAATTTGAAGCTTCAATATTATATATATCTTTTTCTTCCTTGTAACTTGTAAATTTGTTTATAATATCCATCAACGGTTTCATATCTTCAAAAAATACAATTACTGTATCCCCACTATTAGCCATATTAAGTGCTTTTTCAAATGCATCTTCTTCCCTTAATATAACCTCATATTTCTTTCTATCACTACTCTTCATCATACCATCAACTATTAATTGGGCCATTTCCCCTTGTTTTCTTCCTCTTAACTCTTTATCTTCTTTAACTATGATATAGTCTAGATATTTAGATGATACTTTTCCTATTTCTTTTGCAGTATTATTACTTCTATCCCCTGGAATACCTATTACTCCATACAACATCCCAGTATTGATTTCTTTAACCGCTGAAAGAACTGAATTATATCCATCTATGTTATGTCCATAATCTAATATAACATTTATACCATTTATATCATAACAATTAAATCTACCTGAATTTTTATGTGAATTTAATAGATATGTTGTAATTCCATTTTTTATCATGGAATAATCTATTCCCATTCCTACTAGTGCTCCACATATTGCTAATGTATTTTCAATATTAAAAGTTAATTTTCCATCTAAAGTTATTGGAACTTCCTTTATACCACACACCACATATTTCTTTCCTTTATTTGAAACCACTATATTATCATTTTCCAAATAAACAGATATATCACTTATTTTACTTTGTTTTAGAAGTGGATTATTAGCGTCCTTACTAAAGAATATTATATTAGCTTTTATTCTATTTAATATAGATTTACTCCAATAATCATCAGCATTTAGTACAACATATCCATCTTCTTTAACAGCTTCTCCAACTAATGATTTAACATAGCATAATTCTTCCATGTTATTTACTCCATCAATACCTAAATGATCTTCTGTTATATTAGTTATTACAGCTACATCAGCTAAATCATAAGCTAATCCTTTTTTAATCATCCCACCTCTTGCCGTTTCCAAAACAGCTATATCTACATCATTATTTAACAAAACGGCTCTAGCACTTTCAAATCCTGTATCATCTCCACTATCAATACATTCATCATCAATATATATACCACTAGTATTAGTCATACCTACGCAATATCCCATTTTGCTTAAAGTATGACTTATTACTCTTGTTGTCGTTGTTTTCCCGTTAGTACCTGTTATTGAAATAACTGGTATATTAGAAGGCTTATCATCATATAACATATTAACTATTTCTTTACCTATATCTCTCGGAATACCTTTACTTGGATTCAAATGCATCCTAAGTCCTGGAGCTGCATTTACTTCCATTATTATCCCACTATTATATATAGGTTTTGATATATCTTCTGTACATATATCTATTCCACATATATCTAAATTTAAAGTTTTAGCAGTTCTTATACATAGATTTATATTTTCTTCACATATTTCATCTGTACAATCTATAGCCTCTCCACCAGTTGATAAATTAGCATTTTTTCTTAAATATATACTTTCCCCAGAAATTAATATATCATTTAACCCTTTACCTTGCTCATTTATACATTTAATAACTTCTTCATCAACTTTTATTTTAGTTAAAGACTTTTCATGGTCATCTCCTCTTTTAGGATTTTCATTCAATTTATTTATTAGCTCTAAAACCGTATCAATTCCGTTTCCCTCTATATAAGGTGGCATTCTACGAGATACAGCTACAACTTTATAGTTAACTACACAAACTCTAAAATCATTTCCCTTATAATATTTTTCTATAATTAAATCTTTAAATTTATCTTTAATATTTTTATAAGCCTCTAGTAATTCTTTTTCATTTTTAATATTTAGAATTACTCCCTTTCCTTGGTTTCCATATTGTGGTTTTAATACAACTGGATAACCTATTTCTTCTGCCGATCTTAATAGGCCTATTATATTTTTTACATTACTCCCTTTCGCAACCGGAATCTTTTGAATACTTAATAATTCTTTTGTCAACAACTTATCGCAAGACATATCAACAGAAACACAATTTGTATTATTTCCTATTGAAGCTTCAATCATTCTTCCTTGTTTTCCATATCCTATTTGATGAAAATTTCCATTTCCAAGACTGATAACTGGTAACCCTACTTTATTAGCATAATCACATATGGCTTTTGTGCTAGGCCCCATAGTTTCATCTTTTAAAATAGATTCCAATAGGTGTATCCTATCCTCATAATTTATAGGCATTTTATTTATCAATGCATTTATTATATCCATTGCAAGTCTAAAACTTTCTAGAGCTACATTTTCATATATATATTGATAAATTATATAATAATGATCATCCTTCACTTCTCTTGATTTTCCATAATGTACATCAAGTCCTAATTTATTTTGTATTGCTATAGTTATATGCTCGCATATATGGGCTAAGTATGTTCCTTCTCTTAACCTTTTTACAAATCCTCTTTCTTCATCAATTCCACATCTATGTGTATTTAACTCCGGAATCATATTAATAAGATTATCATTAAAATCTTCTATATCTTTACTTGGTGTTTCACAATAACCTTCTAAATCCACATCTATTCTAATACATTTTTTATGAGAATATATATTTTTCCCTTTAAAGACTTTAGTGTCTATTATTTTCATCTTTACTATTATCCTCCTCAAAAGGTAACTTAGTTAGGAGATTAAATCTATCTCCTTCTTTTAATACATGTAAACTTACATTAAACATACTTAATACATCATCATAATATTGCTCAGATACATTGCTATGCGTTATATTTCTAGCATCTAAGAAATATACAGCTCCTGTCCCTACAACTTGTGCTATCCCACTATCTTTTACCACTATAGCTGTATCCTCATCTATTCCAATCCCTAAAACCTCTGGATTTTGAGCTATACCTGTTAATAACCTTCCTATTCTTCCTCTTTGTGCAAAATGTTGATCTATCATTATCCCTTTTACAAAACCAAGTCCAGGTGCCATTTTTAAAGTACATTTTCTCGGAGACTCATCATCTTCCCCTTTAACTACCATAGTATCGCTCATAACAGAAGCACCTGCAGATGTTCCAACTATTATACATCCTCTAGAACTTGCCTCTTTTAGCGAATCATAAATAGGTGTGCCCCCTATTAAGCTTGTTATACGTAATTGATCGCCACCTGTAAAGAATATAAGTGCTGCTTCTTCTACTAATTTTATATTTATTTCCTCTATAGAATCAGCCCTCTCTTTTATATTCAATCCTTTTATATTATTAACCCCTAATTGCTTAAATACTTTGGTATACTTTTCCAATGCTTCTTTTGGATATTCTGTTGCTATTGTGGCAATTAAAATATTATCTTTTTCTTTATCTATGGAGCTACAGACTTTTTTTAATATTTCCTTATCGCCTTCTTTATCTTCTGCTCCTCCAATTATTATTAAGTCACCTTTAATTTTTTCTGACATTTCTTCACCTCTTATCTTATGCATTCCTTATTTTATCCACCCCATCATAATATTATTCACTTAAGATATAATTACCAGCTTTACTGAAAAAAATAATGATTATAGAATAAATAAAAATCTATTCTATAATCATTATTAGATATTTTAATTATTATTATAAATTAAAATATTGCTCTTCCTGGTATTATTAATTTATCCCCTGGTTTTATGTTTTCATTTCCATCTAATTCATTCAATTTGCTTAATTCATCCATAGTTGTATTATATTTTTTTGCTAAATCCCATAAAGTATCATCTTCACCAACAACATATATAGTTATTGATGCTTTCTTTTCTTTAATTTCAGCTGGCCCTTCAATGACATCTATTACACATTCTTTATTTACTTTATAACAAACCTTTATAGTAAGTCCAACATTAGCTCTTATAGAAATTGAATTCCCTTCTATATTAGCATCTAAAGTTTCTAGAGATACTTTAGTCAATGCATTCATTCCTTTTTTAGTATCTTTTATATCTGCAGCAGTAATAAACGGAACTTCTCCTGTTATCATACCATAATTTAATTCTTCACCTACAAGTTTATAAATAACCGATACCTTAACTACTCCCTCAACTTTAACTTTGTCATCTTCAACAATTTTATCTGTAACAATAGGATGACCAGTTACACATATTATTTGCTCTAATCTCTCTTCTTCATTTTTTAGTTCTATGTTATCTTTGGCCATAGCTTCTATGTTTGTTATTGAATGTATAGCTCCAAACTCTTTATTGTCTTTTTCAAGATCAATATTCATAGTTGGGCAGTATGCATCTTTTAACATTTCAATCTTATCTTTTGAATAAACTTTAACTCTTCCTTTAACTAAGAACTCTATATCTACTACTCTATTTTCACCTAAATCATCCAAATTAATTGCACATTGTTGATCTTTAATATTTAAATTTAATGAGCTAATCATATCACTTGATATTCCAGGTATCTCTTCTTCTTTTGATAGATAAACATCATCTTGTAAAGTTATAAGTTCTTTATTTTCCTTACCTTTATATAATACCTCAATTCTGCAGTAGCAACCAACATATACTTTATCTTCTACAATCTTAATTTCCTTTTTATGAACATTCATTGCACACTTTAACACTTCTTCAATTTCAGGTTTATCCATAGTTACCTTAAGCATAGATTTTCCTATTAAATCAACTTCTTTTTCTCCTTTTACACCGTTAAGCATTTCATCTTTTTTTCTAATTTGTATATCTTCTTTACCTTCTATATCTTTTACGTATTCAAATTCGCCATTCTTATATACTTCCCATTTTAGAGTTAGTATACCATCAATTCCTACCTTTCTTTCATTCATCCAATCAGCTTCAATATGTTCTATCTCACCTTCAACATCGCATAATATATTATGTTCATCACTATTAAGATCAAGATAGTTGGCGAATTTATCAGTAAAAACAACTGAATGCATTTTATTTGATGGTGAATCTGTTATAGTTTCATCCTTTGGTAAATAGAATACTATATAATTTAATTGACCTTCTACCATAATCTTGTCTCCAAGAATTTCCTTATTAGTTATAGTAGCTTTTGCATCTACTCCCAATACTTCTTTCATATCAGGATATTGTGAATCTCTTATTAGATATTCTCCCTTTAGTACATGATTAGTTGAATTTTCTCTAAGTAATTGTTCATAACGAACGACTTCTTTTATTACATCTATTTGTGACATATAATCCCTCCCATACAATACCTAGTAATATATATATTTATGACTATATATATTTATTCATACTTATTTAAAATGTTTCTAAAATAAAAAAATCAAATTTCAACATTTTAATTACTCTTATTTACATTATAGGATTGTTTAACTAAATAAATGTCGAATTATAATAACGTTACGAGTTTTTTTTCTATTTTTTTAAATAATATGTTGACATATAATAAAATATGTCGTATTATAAAAGAGGTTATTGACCATATAACCTCTCATAAATTCTCAATACCCTTTTATACCATAGTTGAAAGATGGAAACCCACCATCTTTCTTTTTTTTATTTTTACACAAAAAAATATAGAGCTTCCTTTTTGAAGCTCTATTCTCTATAAAGCAAAATCTAATTGTACTGTCTTAGTTAATACATCTGAATAGCTGTATGTTACTGTCCTTTGAATATCATTTTCTAGTCTTACTACAAAAATGCTTGGATGAGCACTTTCTATTACTCCGTTGTTTACTAGGATCTTTTTCCTCCCACCGTTTGCTTTCAGAGTTACTTTATCTCCTATATGGTCTTCTATATCTCTCTTTATAGCGGCGATAGTCTTTACTTTTTCCACATAAACACCTTCTTTCTAAATATATTATACACCCAACCCCACTTTTTGTCAAATAAAATTTATATTTTATCACCTTTGATAAAAGTTGTCAATGTAAACTTTTACCTTTTTGATGCTCTTTTATACATTTATTAGTATATCTATCTTTTGTCTTTTTATACATTTTATTTGTATATTTAATAAATCAATCATATTTTATTATAAAAACAAAAACCTACTGCATCTTCAGTAGATTTTTAATAAAAAATATTTAAATATACGGTGATCTTGGATATCCTTCTCTATATTTTCCCCTTGTTTGTAATCCTCCAATTCCTTTTGTTCCTGTAATAGTATTATCTATAACATCTGTTATAGATGCAACCTTATCAATTCTTGTATATGCTATTTTTTCGCACACAAATACAGGATCTAGGCAATGAATTAGTACTCTATTAGGTGAGCTTGCAAAATTAGCTCCAGCATCTAACATACATTCATAACAACTTTGACATGCCCCTGCAAAAATTACTAATTCATCATAGCTAGAATTATAATTTCTTAAAGCTTTTACAGACTCTATATAATATCTTGAATTTCTATAATTATCTAAATTTAAATAATCATCTGTTGCTCGTAAAACACTATCATGCCCAGTTAGAACAACTATATCTGGTTTAATTTCTTTAACTAAATCAACTATTAGCTCTGGTTGCTTTCTTTCAGGAATTGCTTTACCTATAGCCTCTAAAGATAACTGCTTATAAACTTTAAGACACATTTCAAGATACTCACTATCACCATCTATGTGTAGTATCTTCCCTGGTCTCCCAAAAATCAACTCTTTATTTTGTTGTACTTTAGAGGACTTACTCCCCCTGGTTAAACTATTAATCATACTAATAGCTTCTGTATCTCCCCTCATTGATACAGCTTTTTTTATGGCTTCATCCACTCTAGTATTTAATATCTTTTCTCTTGCCCCCACATATTGTCCATCCACTTCTTCTAGATCTTCTTTTTTTGAATCAGCTATAATTCTTATACTAATACCTTTTAATACATACACAGGATTTCCATACTCATCTTCTTTAATATCTATTATTTTGAATGTTATATCTTTATCATATGATTTCCTAACTACTAAATCACCTATCTCCATTTTACCCTCTTAGTTTATTAATTTATATTATCCTATGTCGAATTTTCTTTATTTGTACATAAAAAAAGTGCTCAAGGCACTTTTTTAATCTAGCTTATACTCATTTTTAAATTCTTTTAAAAACTTAAGCATAGCTTCTTGTTCATTTATTATAGATTCAATTTTATTTCCAAAAGTATTTTGTCCCCAGTTCACTTCATTATAATAGTACCTATTAGCTAGTCTCCAATACCTTTGTGGGAATTGTAAGTAAGCATACAGTACCTTATATTCACTATCTAAAAGTGGTGAAACCTCATTATATGATTCTATAATTGCATTTGCAAAATTTATATCCCAATCAACTCTTTTTAAAACTTTTATCATAAAATTAGACATATCAAAAGTTCTTACTTCTCTTTTACAGTAATCAAAATCAATTACATTACAATTATTGCTTTCATCCAAAATTATATTATGATATGTGAAGTCATGATGGCAAAAACTTTTTTCATTTTCTGCTATTTCACATAACTGCATATATTCTGATTCCTCTAATGTTTTTAAAGCTTTTTTACCTATCTCTTTATAGAATTCCATTGATTTTAAATATAGTAAATCAAAATTATTTTTATTATTCTTCTTTCTTACCATATCTCTCATTTTATCAAAGGACTTTATTCTTTTATTCATAAGGTGAGTCCATCTACCCAAGTCACTCTTTAGCTTAGAATTTTCTGGAGGATCATATCCCTTTGATGCCTCATGTAAGCTCGCAAGAGTTTTTGCTGCTAATTTCACCTCGTCTATGTTATGAAAATCACACTCTCTACCCTCTATCCATTCAGATAGCGTATAAAGATCTTCATTAACTAGGGCATATGGTTCCCCATCTATGTTTAAAAAATATCTATCAACATTCTTAAAGCCATTATTTATTAAATGCTCCTTAGCGCCATAAACAAATAATAGCTTTTGAGGACCATAATTAATCTTCTTTAAACACCTTTCACCCTTATTAGTCTTTAAATAATATACTCCTTTATTTGCTTTTAATACCTCAATTTTTACGTCAAACTGTCTTTCTATTTCAAATTCTCTCATCATAACGCTCACCCCCATTATATTTATATGACTATATGTATTCTTTTATTAACATTTTATTCCTATATTTAATATAATAAATTAAAAACAATGTGAAAGGATTAAATCATGAAGATAGGCATAGATGGCAGAGCTGCAAAATGGTATAGAGGGACGGGAATTGGCACATATACTTATCAACTTATAAATAGTATAAATAAAGTTGATAAACTTAATGACTACTTAGTTTTTCTACCTGAAAATTCAGCTCTAGATTTAAGTGACAATTTCAAAGTTGAATCAGTAAAGGCCACTTCGGATTCTAATTTTTGGGATGAAGTTAGAGTTCCTAACATTTTAAATGATACTAATATAGATATCTACCATGTCCCTCAAAATGGTGTTGGTCTTTCTCAAAGCATAAATTGTCACAAAACTATTACTTTGCATGATATAATCCCATTGAGAATGCCAGAAACAGTTAGTGATCGTTATTTATATATATTTAATAACGAACTTCCTAAAATTATAAATGAATGTGATGGTATATTAACAGTTTCTGAATTTTCAAAGCAAGATATATCAAAAGAGTTTAATTTTCCAGAGGATAAAATTTTTGTTACACATCTTGCTGCTGAGGATATATATAGACCCTTGAATAAGTGTCAATGCAAAAAAATTATTGAAGAAGAATATAATATAAAAGATAATTTTATTCTTTATGTAGGTGGTTTTAGTCCTAGAAAAAATATAGTAGGCCTAATTGAAGCCTTTTCTCTTCTTTCTAGGGATTCAAACAAAAATCTTAAGCTAGTTATAACAGGTAAGAAAGGAATTTCATATGACATATATAAAAAGAAAACTATAGATCTTAATATCGAGGATGATGTTATTTTTACCGATTTTATTCCTCTTGAAAAATTACCCATTTTTTATAATGCATCTGAATTATTAGCTTATCCTTCATTTTATGAAGGATTTGGTTTACCTCCATTAGAGGCAATGGCTTGTGGCACTCCAGTTATAACATCTAACGTGACTTCTCTTCCAGAGATATGTTATGACTCGGCTTTGCTAATTAACCCTTATGATATAGATTCTCTAAAATCTGGGATAGAAAAAGTTTTATATGATGACTCTCTTAAAGCAAGTATGATTAAGCAAGGACTAATAAACAGTTCTAAGTATTCATGGAATATAACTGCTAAATCAACACTTAAAGCATATGAAAAAATTATTAAATCTTAATATATTAAAATTAAAAGGACATCACATTCAAAAATATGATGTCCTTTTAATGATTAATAAAAATATTCGCTCATTTCCGTTATAAAATTTTCTATAAAATCTTGTCTATGACCTTCATTACCAATTTTATCTTTTAATCTATTTAAGAACACTTCGTAATCCCATTTCTTTTGTTTATAATAATAATCTCTTGATATTGTTATAAAATCTCTCGGAAAACTTATAATTGCATATATAAGCTTAACTTCTTGTTTACTTAATTTTTCTACGGAATTATATGAATCTAAAATTAATTTAAACTTATTTATGTCATAGCAACTATTTTTTATTACTTTTATTGAGTAATTTGCTATATCTACTGCTCTAGTATCTATCTTACAATAATCAAAGTCTATTATTTTAACCTCATCTCCATCAATGATAAAATTATGATGTGCTAAATCATTATGACATAAAACCCTTTTATTAAAATCCTCTAACATTGAGTTATATTCACACATAGCCAAAAGTTCTATAGATTTCTGTATTTGATTAATATTACTATCAACATTTTCCAAAAATATTTTATCAAATTCACTTTTATGCCTAAACCTTAAAGCATACTCCTTAATATTAATTAAATCTTCTTTTGCCTTACTAAATTGATAAGGTAAATATTCACCTAAATTACCTTTAATTATTTCTGTACTCAATTTATTAAATATTCCTTTTGATGCTTTATGCATATTGGCTATGCTTTTAGTACATATCTCAACTTCAACAGGGTTAGTAAATGTTGCCTCTCTCCCCTCTATCATGTTTAATAAGACATAAGTGTTAGAACCAAAGCTATAAACTATTTCTCCATCCTTACTTTCATAATAACTAAGCACTCTATCGTATTCCTTTGATATATAATTTAAAGCTTCGCTTATAAATCTTATTCTTTCCTCACTTGAGTCAGTAATCTTTAATATTTTTTTACCTTCATTTGTTAGTAAAACAAATACTTTTCTTAGAGGTATTATATCTTCAATTTCTAAAGCTAACTTTCTAAAAAATTCCTCATTCAAATCATATTGGCATAATATATCTCTGTCTACATATCTAAATTTATTCATATTTGAAAATCCCCCACTAAATTATTAAGCACCTACTATCCATCTTTTTAGCTTTATATAGCATTTTTAAAACTTCATCTTCATTTGTATCTATCTTTTTTCGAATATATCTTTCTAACACTTTAAACTCTTCATTTGGATATGAGCATAAAGCTCTTAAATATTGCTTGCTATCACTTTCCAAATTAGCAATTTGAATATAGTAATCTATTGCTTCTTCTATGCTAAATTCTATATCCTTCCTCTTTATTTTCTTTATATAAGAATATATATCATGTTCTTTAAGATTGTATGTTAAATATTTTATTGTCCCAATAAATATTTTATTATTTTCATCAACAACTAAATTATTTTCATCAATCCTACTTAAACAAACTTCATAGTTTTTCATACTCCTATAAATTAACTTTCTGTAATTGTTGGAATATATATAATTTAATGCTTTTCTTCCCTTGTTTAGTAACATTTCTCCATTCCTTATTAAATAGAAATCAATTGAATTTAAGTTACTTTTGTTTTCAATTTCTTTTATATATTTACCTACTAAAACTACTTGAGAGTTATAATTATCAATTTCTTTACCTATTGATGCCCCAATCCTAGGTAATAAGTTTTCCTTATAATTACCCATTCTATTATGAAATAAAACTATATTTTCAATTTGATTAAATACATTTTCTAGTTTTGGTTCTTTTGCTCTATTTGTCTTTCCACTTAATATATAAATCTCTCTTGCTTCTAAATATGATTTTAGCTCTAACCTTTGCATCTCATCACCTCTATCAAATAAAGTTATCAACAAACTTTTCTCTTTCATTTCTATCTCTTAAATATTTATTTATCTTATTTAATAAAAACTCTTCTCCCCAAGGCTGTTGTTCCCAATAATATTGTAATCCTATCTGCCAAAACCCTTGCGGAAATCTAATGAATCCTTTTATAAGCTTTAATTCTTCTTCATATAACGAATGTGTTTTTGAATAACTATTTAATACAAGCTGAGCTTTATCATTACTCCAATTTCTATCCTTCATACACCTAATCAACAATGATGCCAAGTCATGTATATGAGTATCTAATAAGCAGTAGTCAAAATCTATAATATTTAATTCACCATTCCTATCTATTAATACATTATGATTTGCATAATCATGATGACAAAAACCACGCTTAAGCACCTCTTTCTCCATAATTTCAATATATCTATTCACTTTTAATTCTTCTATAGCTTTTTTGCCTCTTTCTAATTCTTCATCTATAGCGCTTAAATATACTTCATCAAATTCAGATTTATAGGCTTTTTGATAAATTCTTTTCTTAAAATCTAATATTTCATCACATCTTGTTTCAAATACCTTTATCCAAGAAAACCAGCCTATCCTCGGCTTCATATTATTGCTTGTTGTAAATCCTTCACTACATTTATGTAGTTCACCTAGCTTCTCTGCTGCTAACTTCAATTCTTCTAAATTTCTATAGTTGCAGTTTCTACAATCAACCCATTTATTTAGATATGCATAACTACTTCCAAGCTTTATATAACCCAAATTTTCCTTAGTATTTATTATTTCAGGTATCTTATTAAATCCACGTTGTTTTAAATGATTTATTGCTGAAAAAATAAAATAAAAATGAGGAAATTGATATTTAATTACTTTAATACCATACTCCTCATCATCCGTTTTAATTTTATAGCTATTTTTAACTTTTTCTATACTTCTTATTTTTAATGGGTAGTTAGATTCAACTTCTTTTTTTATATATAAAATATCCATAGAATTCTCCTTAATAATTACTCAATGCCATTATATGAAAGTCTATATTTTATTGTGTTTACTATCACAGAATTAAATTATTAATAATATCCTGTTATATATAAAAAAATAAATAATATCTATAAATATATAAGATAATTTAGGAGGATTAGTATGAAAATATCTATAGATGCTAGAGGAATTACCTTATACAATGGTAGTGGAATTGGTACTTATACTGAAAATCTTGTTAGAGAATTGCTTAATATAGATAAAGAAAATGAGTATTCATTATTTTGGACTGGAAAAAATTATGGAAGTTATAAAAGAGAAAATAGCCAAATAATTTTTACATCAAGAAAACATAGTGGATTTTACGAAAATTATTATTTTCCAAACTTTATTAAAAATAATAACATAGATCTTCACCACATTCCTCAAAATGGAATTGGACTTTGTGAAAATTATAAAAATAACTGTGTAGTTACTATACATGACTTAATTCCATATATTTTACCTGAAACTACTGGGAGAGGATATTTAGAAAGATTTTTAAAAAATATGCCATCTATAATTGATAACTCTAAAGGAATTATTACAGTCTCAGAATATTCTAAAAGAGATATTTTAAAATTTTTTAATCATATTCCTGAAGAAAAGGTATTCGTTACTCCTTTAGCAGCAAACTCAAATTTCAAACCACTTGATAAAGATTATTGTAAAAGCTATATTAAAGAAAAATTTAACTTCAACAAACCCTATATACTATACATAGGTGGATTCAGTTTACGTAAAAATGCTAGAGAACTTATTTTAGCTTTTGATAAAATATCTAAAGATTTAAAGGAGCCTCACATATTGCTTTTAGCTGGTTCACTTAAAGATGAAGGAAAGAAGCTTGTTGATCTTGCAAAGTCATTGCCATCTAACGAAAATATATTATTTACAGGATTTATCGATGATGCTCTTCTTCCAACTCTATATAATGGAGCAGAAGCCTTTGTTTATCCGTCTTTTTATGAGGGATTCGGTCTACCTCCTTTAGAAGCTATGAGCTGTATGACCCCAGTTATAACATCTAATACAACATCAATTCCTGAAGTTACTGGTGATTCATGCATGTTAATAGATCCTTCTAGTAAAACAGAGCTTGAAGATTCACTATTAAGTTTACTAAACAATAATAATTTGAAAGAGGAACTATCAAAAAAAGGATATGAAAGAAGTCTCCAATTTTCTTGGAGACAAACTGCAATTAAAACATTAGAGGCTTATAAAGAAATCTCTAAGCTCTAATTATATAGGGTATATATTATTTCTCTAAATTTATTATAATTTTTTATCTCTGGAGCCTTTTCCACTATATTGCTTAATATTAGGAAAGGGCTATTCCCTTCTACTTTAGTTCCTTCTTTCTTTATATTCCTTGTTCTTAAAGAATATAAGGAACTAGGTACAAAATTACACTCTAACATTTCCTTTGATAATAACTCTTTATTAGTTGACGCATATGAAATAAAACTCTTTATAGCTTCCTTATTATTTTCAATATTTAAAGCTACTAAGTTTTCACCACCTATATCATAAAATTTATTTTCTCCTATATTAAAACTTGGTGGATTTTTACATTCCCATACTCCTGCTATATTTTCATCGATTAATTCCTTATAAAAATCTATAGATGAAATTCTACAAAGATAATTATTATCATCTATGAAAGATTCATTATATATTGAATTTATAATTTCATTAATTTTATTAATCTCGTAACTTGTCTCTTTATAATCAACTAATTGTGCAGCTAATAAAAGCTCTATATTTTTTTTATCTTTTCTAGAAAATATATTTATTTCTCCATTACTCTTAGTATAAATATCTTTACCAATTTCGATTAAGTTTTCCCAGCTATTAACATCCTCTATCTTATATCCAAATTTTTTTAAAATATCACTTCTTAAATATAATGCTATTGGATTAGATGTAAATGGAACTGCATAATAGTTATCCTTTATCTTCACTTCTTCTAGTCTGCTATTATTAAAGTTTTTATTATATGTCTCAATTATTTCCTTATTTTCATTAGTGAAATTTATTCTATTTTTAATAATATTTAACTCATTAAAATCCAAATGAACTATATTAGGTAATTCATCTTGAGAAGTATTTAATATTTTATATAAGTATTCTTCTTGCTTAACACTCACAACTTTGATGCTAACCCTTTTATTATTTTCCTCAAACTCTTTTGCAATAGAAGTAAAATATGAATAATATTTATCTTCAACCCATATGTTTATATCACCTTTTATTGTATGGTCATTTGTGTTAATTACTAGTGTATTTACTAGTAATACAGTAAATATAATTATTATAAGATATATCAACAATTTCCTTCTAATTTTCATCTAAATCACATCCTAATATATAATTAATAATACTTAATAAGTCTAAATTTAATAAAGTTAAATAACTTTGCTTTTTAATGAGTATTATACTATAATAATTAAATATATAAAATATTAGATAGGAGATTGTTATGCATATAGATAGTTTAAATTATTTTTTTCAAGTTGCTAACTCAAAAAGTATTTCAACTGTAGCAAAAAATGCGCATATATCACAATCTGCACTAAGTCAACAAATATTAAAATTAGAAAACAAGCTAAATGTGAAGTTATTAAATAGAAGTAATAAAGGCGTTAGCCTAACTCCTGAAGGAGAAATTTTATTTAAGTATTGTGAATCTATACTTAGTGCTTATAATAAAATGCAAGAGGAACTTTTGAACTCTATCAATAAAAAAAAGTACATATCAATTGAAGCTGTAGAATCAATTAGCTTAACCATCTTACCTGTTATTGTATCAAAATTAAAAAAATTATATAATTCATATACAATAAATCTTAATACTATAGAATGCTGTACGAACACAAACTTGCTAAATAATATATGTGATATATATATATGTTACAAAAAACCTGAGTCTCATGAAGGAATTATCACAAAGGAGATAGGATCTGATGAAATCGTTTTGATATCTGATATTAATTTTCCAATTAACTCAATAAAAAAGGAGCAGCTATTTGATTTACCTATAATATTTACCTCTGATAAAACTTGCCTAAAAAAATCATTATGCAATGCTTTAAATTGTGAGGAAAAAGATTTGGATAATTTCAACATACTATACAGCACTAATTCATATTTCTCAGCATTAAATGGAGTCTTATCCAGTAAAGCTGTCACTTTTATTCCAATGAGCATATATAATAATTATTGTTCAACAACTAACATAAAAAAAATAGAAATTGAAGATTTTTCTCTTTCTCTTCCAATATACATAAATTATTTGAATTCATTTTATAAAATAAATACAGAATTCATAAAATCACTAAAAAACATATTAAAGGGTTACTTAATTTAGTAACCCTTTAATATGTTCTAAGTAATAACCACTCGGCTATTTCCTTTAATATATTTTTGTATTCATTATTAGGAAGCTTATCAATTCCTTTAAAACACTTTTTCATATATTTTTCAGCTAATTCTTTAGCCATTTTTATTCCATCATTTTCTTTTACTAAATTTACTATATTACTTACTTCATCTTCCGTATAAAAGTCTTTTCCAAGAACATCATCAAATGCTGATTTGTTATTTCTATATGCATAAATTAATGGGATAGTATATATTCCTTGCTTCAAGTCATTTGCTGCAGATTTTTTAATACTATTATCATTTCCCTCATAGTCTAAAATATCATCTATTATCTGAAAAGCCATACCTAAGTTATGTCCTATTTTTCCAAGTTCCTTACTAACCTTATCATCTGCATTACATTCTGCTGCTCCTAAATATAATGAAATTGAAAACAATTCCGCAGTTTTTCCTGAAATTCTATTTAAATAATCTTTTACTGATAGTTTCATAGAAAATTTAGAGTTTAGTTGATTCACTTCACCCATGCAAATTCTTGACATTGCTCTTGAATCTACTTTTATAGCTTGTAATGAAGCACTTGTCGCTAAAATTTTAAAACATACACAGAAAAGATAATCCCCTATGTATACAGCATAATCCTTTCCATACTTGGACTGGATAGTTTCTTGACCTCTTCTAAGCTTTGAGTCGTCTATTACATCATCATGCACTAACGTTGCCATATGTAGCATTTCAATCACAGCTGCAGTTGGAATAGATTTTTCTGTATCAGCGCTTCCAAATTTTGATCCTATTAAAACAAAAGCAGGTCTTAATAATTTACCACCTGATTCTATTAATTCTATTATGGAGTTTTCGATTTTCTTGTCCTTGCATTTAACATTCTTTTTCATTAAATCCAATACACCAACAAGTTCTTGTTTTATCTCAGGATAATTATTCCAAATATTGTCCATTACAATCCACCTTCTTAGTGATAGTCTAAATCATAGACTTAGTATTTTTACCTATTAGTCTAGTTCAATCAATTATCTACATAATAAATAATAATATTAATAATTAATTAACTTACTTAAGTAAAATATTAAATTCAAATCATATACTAGCTAATCTTTATATAAGTTTATAAATACTAACTTTACTTAAATACTATTAATTTATGATAAATTTTATTAAATAAAAATCTTAATTATAATTTCTATATGTTTTTATTATTTATATCCTAAAATTAAGAATATATTATTCAGTTTAACCTATATAATTCTATTTACTATTACCTAAACATTGGTAATTTCCTTAAATGTGCTACAATATAATTTGCAGCTATTCCAATAAAAATCCCTGTGACTATTCCTACTGTTGATAAAATTGGTAAATATAACATAACGCCTATATTTTTTACTATTAGTGATGCAATTATTAATTGACCTACATTATGAAATATTGCTCCTGCAGAGCTTACACCTATAATACTAACTTTATCCTTAAATAAATCTTTTACAATAGTCATTGCACCAAAGCTTAAAATTCCTCCAGCCGCACTATACATAAATGATGATAAATTTCCTCCAAACATAGTACTTAATGCAAGTCTTAAAAATAATACTAAAAAAGCATCTTTTCTATTATCTAAAGTATATAAAGCAATAACAGTAATTAAGTTGGCTAAACCTAACTTAGCACCTGGTGTTACAAAAGGTACTGGGATCATTCGCTCAATAATATGTAAAACTAAGGCTTGAGCTACTAATAATCCTATATATACAATTTTATTAGTCTTTTTCATAGCTCCTCCTTAATGTGATAGTATAATATCATCATCTATCTTCCCTTTAATCTCTATCATAACTCTATGTGGAAGACATACTAAGCTTTGCCCCGGCTTATCTATATATTCAGGCTTCATACAAACCTTATCAGGACAATCAGCATCAATTATACCTATTTTATTATCCTTTATCTTTATAAGGTTAAATCCATCTTTAGTCCTTACTTCAATAGTCTCTTCTCCCTTATGTTCAGATAAAGGTATAGTCTTATATATTTTTCCTGCAACTGTTATTTCGGCATATGTATTGTTATATCCTTTTCCTATTGAAGCTCCTAAAATAATTTCTGGAAGAAAGGATAATACCATTAACACTGCTATTATAACAAAATCTAACTTTTTAAACATAAACTAATCATCTCCATTATAATATAATTGGATGAATTTGTAATAAGGTTTTATATGTTATAAGGTAGAGTATAAAACCCTACCTTATAATATTATTTTAGTATTATGATACTTTACTCTACTTATTTCTATACATTTTTATACATTGGTTTTTTCTTACCATGCCAGAAATTATCCGCCAATCTCGTAATCCATGGCATTATATAATAATCTAATCCAAATGTTCTACCTGCACCACCCATTAATGCAATTGAACCAAAGAAGTACCATAAAATATCCCAACCAGCCATAGCACATAAAATAAAGTTTATTACCATACCTGCTGAAACAGCACTAAATATGAACGTAAATAATCCTGCTATTAAACATAATCCCATTCCTATTTCCATTAATACAACAATTCTTTGGAACCATACAGCAACTTCTGCACTAGGCATCATTATTTGCATTATTGAAGCATACCAACCTGGAACTTCGCTAAGTATTGGTGTAGCCCATTCTGTTGCAACTTCTCCTGTAGAAGCTGAAGCACCAGATGTAGCATCTTGTAACCATGTAAATGGCATATTTATATTTCCAGCTTTAGTCCAACTATCAGAACCAATTGCTATATTATCGAAGAATCCTTTAATACTACCAGCATCCCACATTTTTTCCCATGTAGATTCACCAAGTAATTTCTTTAAACCTTCAATTAACCATAAACAACCTATATATAATCTTAAAGGTACAAGCCATAATCTGTTTGCTTTAGATGATAAATGACCTCTCATTACTGATCTTCTATCTTCCATAGTAAAGAATTCATGTTGTAAATAACTATATATTGCATGAACATCATTTACATCAAATAAGTAGTGTATGTTAACTAAATGTTTCATTATCATAGCAAAGAATCCTGATAACTTAAGTCCCATTAAGTTTGCAACACAATATCTACCACCAATTGAAACCATAAATCCATGGTATTTTCCTTGGAACTTTTGCATTTCTTTATTTTCAATTGAGGCAACTATATTTTTAACAACTGTATCTGCTGTTTGAACTGCAGCTTCAACTATTTGAGGTGTTCCTTTTCCAGCTTCTTCTTCAAAATAAGCCATATCTCCAACTACGAATACGTCTTTCTTACCAACAGCTTGCATGAACTCATTTGTTTGTAATCTTCCTGCTCTTGCTGTATCTAATCCATATTCCTTAGCATCTTGATTTGCTTGTATTCCACAAGTCCAGATTAATGTTCTTGTATTTATTTTTTCACCACTCTTAAGTACTATCTTATTTTCAGTAACTTCAACGATTGGAGAATTCTTTAATATTTCCATTCCATGTTTAACCATGTATTTTTCTGCTTTATCAGCTTGTTTTCTATCTAACATATTTAAGATAGTTCCCATAGCTTCAACAACTTTTAAAGTTACTTCACTTTCATCAACATTATATTCTCTTGCTAATCTAGTCTTCCACTCTAAAAGCTCTCCAGCCATTTCTATTCCAGTAAATCCAGATCCAGCTACTATAAATGTAAGCATTTCTTTTCTCTTCGCAGCATTTCTTTCTAGACTTGCTTTAGCAAACATGTCTTGTATATGCTTTCTTATCTTTAACGCATCTTCAAATGACCATAAAGTAAATCCATTTTCCTTTACTCCTGGAACTCCAAAGAATGCTGGTTCACTACCCGTACCTATTACTAAATAATCATATGAGTATTCTCCGTATGTAGTCTTTACCATTTTATTATCTGTATCAACTTTTTCTATAAAGTCTGTAACTACATTAACCTTTGATTTACCAAAAATTTTACATAATTCTACTTGAACTGATTCAGGGTGAACTCTTCCCCCTGCAACTTCATGTAATTCTGTCATTAAAGTATGATATGGATTTCTATCTATTAATGTTATTTCCACATCATTATTTTTTTTATACTTCTTTGCTAGTTTTTTAGCAGTACGCACACCACCATATCCAGCACCAAGAACAAGTATCTTATTTTTTGACATGTTGCACCCATCCCTTCATTTCATTTAAATAATTCTAAAATAGCATATTTAATTCTATACACTATTTTATGATATGTCCATATAGTGCGAATTATTTTTTTGTGGTTTTTTTAACAATTTTTCTCACACAAATCAACCCCTTTTTTAGGTTAATCCATTGAAACACAATACTTTGACTTAATTGTATATTTTTTAACACTATTACTTATACTTATACATCATAAGAAAATCGAATATCAAAACCATATATTATTGTGTATAATTATCTAGTAATTGAAACCATTCAATAGAAAAATTAAATAATTTTGAGGGGGATTTTTTTTATGAAATCAAGAAGAGTTATAAGCTTATTAGCAGTTGCTGCATTAGCTACTACTGTATTTGTAGGATGTGGAAACAAAGAAAAAGCTCAAGAATCTGGATTAAAAGACGGAACATATACTGAAAAATCTGAAAAAGATGAAAGAGGATATGAAGCATCTATCGAAATAGAAGTTAAAGATGGAAAAATCGCTACAGTTAAATATGATGAAGTTGGCGAAAAAGGAAGCAAAAAAGATGATGCTGACTACAATGCTCAAATGAAGTCAGCTAAGGGTACTAATCCAGCAGAAGCTTTCCCTAAATTAGAAGAAGCTTTAGTTGAAAAGCAAGATGTTGCTTCAGTTGACGCTGTAGCTGGTGCTACAAGTTCAAGTGATTCTTTCAAAACTTTAGCAGAAAAAGCTTTATCAGGCGCTAAATAATATTTGAACGCTAAATAATATTTTTTAAAAAGACTTTAGGTAAAAAACCTAAAGTCTTTTGTTTTTTCTATGATTTTTACTTATAATAGATAGTGACATATTATTTAGGAGGAATATCTATGAAGAAAAAATATTTAAATTATTTCACTATATCCATCTTGTTAATTTTTTCTCTTACAATTTTATCCGGTTGTTCAAAAGATAACAAAGTTGCTGAACCCCTCTCTAAGACTGAACTTCTAATGGGAACAGTAGTTACTGTAACCCTTTATGATAGCAATGATGAAAATGTATTAGATAAGGTCTTTAACAAAGTCAAGGAACTAGAATCCACTTTAAGTATCAATGAGAATGGTACATTAGTAGATAAAATAAATGAATCTGCAGGAATTGAACCAGTAAAAGTAGATTATGATACATATACAGTCATAAAGAAAGGATTGGAGTATGCTAAGCTTTCTAATGGTTTATTTGATATTTCAGTTGGTCCAATAGTTAAACTTTGGAATATTGGTTTGCCTGAAGCTAAAGTTCCAACTCAAGAAGAAATAAACTCAAAAGTACCATTAGTTGGTTATTCTGATATTGAGCTTAATGATGAAGAAAGTACTGTATTCTTAAAAAGACAAGGAATGATAATAGATCTCGGTGGTGTAGCAAAAGGATATACTGCAGATGTTATTTCGGATATCCTTACTGAAGAAGGTGTTAAAAGCGCTATAATAGATTTAGGTGGAAATATCTTCGCTCATGGATCAAAAGTTGATGGTAGTACTTGGACAATAGGAATACAAAATCCATTTTCTGATCGTGGCGATATAATCGGTAAAATTACTGTAAAAAATAAATCAATAGTAACTTCCGGTATATATGAAAGGTATATTGAAAAGGATGGAATCAAATATCACCATATATTAAGTCCTAAGACTGGTTATCCTTATGAAAATGAAATCGCTGGAATAACTATAATAAGTGATAAATCTTCAGACGGAGATGCCTTATCAACTTCTGTTTTTGCTATGGGTGTTGACGAAGGAATGAAATTTATTAATACTCAAGATGGCATCGATGCAATTTTTGTTACTAAAGATAATAAAGTTTATATAACAGATGGAATAAGAGATATATTTAAATTAACAAATACAGATTTTACATTATCAAATTAATCAAAAAAAGAGTTAAGATGTTTTTCTTAACTCTTTTTCACTTAATTTTAATGCTAAAGCTAACCCTAAAAATCCTGATATAAGCTTTACTAATATATAAATTAGTGTTATATCTTTTGCCTCTATTACTACATATCCCAATTGTCCACCAAATACATATGCACCAGCTACCGAAAAAGCTGAACATACAAGTTTCCCCCTATCATCTAATTTATCAAAGTTAGAAAATACAATTACAGCAGATGCTAAACTACCAATTAAAGCTGCTACAGATGCTGAATTTATATTTAATATCTTTTCTAGCATTGCGATTTTCTCTTTAAATACCATTCTTATTATCTCTAACATTACATTAGCACCTGCTAAGAAAATTGCTATCTTTCCAACTATTGTTAACGTTTCTTCCAGCGAGAGTAAATTTTCAATAATAATTACCCCTGTTATTGAAGTAAATCCTTGTAATCCTAAACCGACTAATCCTAATATCATTATAAATTTAGCCAAGTATTTAAAGTAAATTATCATTTTATTTGGTTTTCTATATAAACCTATTACTATAAATATAGAAATTATAACTATAGGCATAAGATTAATGAGTATAATAGGTAACTTTATTTTTAGTAAAATCCCACCAATAAATAATCCTATTGGTAAAATAACTATTCCACATAAAATTCCTTTACATAATATATCTATATTTTTTTCTTTTACTATTCCTAAGGCTAGAGGTAAAGTAAAACTTATAGTACATCCTAATATAGATGATATTAATATTCCTGAAAAATATATTATTCCTTGATCTGTTGATATAGATTGTACAATTTTATATCCTCCCATATCAACTGCAATAAAGGATGATACTAGTATGGTTGGATCTACAAATATATTTTTAAATATAGGTAAAATATATTTAAGAATTAAATCAGATATTATTGGCGTGATAGAAAGTATACCTATCATAGATAAAGCTAGTGAGCCCATACTTTTAATTCCATTTTCTATGCCTTTTGATAATCCATATTTTCCTTCAAATATATAATCTATTGTACCAACTAAAAAGAATATTCCTATAATATAAAGCATTACCTTTTCCATATTCAACTCTCCTCAAAAAGTTTATATATAATTTTATCAAAATTTTTAATAACAAAAAAGCCTCTTAATTTAATAAGAAGCTTTTTTGCTATTAATTATTCAGTCAAATTAACAATCGCATCCACATGATGTCTTATCTGGAAATGGTTTTGGAGGTTGATTTCCGATATTTTCAGGTTTTCCTATACATTTTCCGTTATAAGATGAGGTTTCTAATTCGGAATATTTTATTACTATATTATCTTTATAAATCTTTAACATATACTTTGTATTTGGACATAAAGGTCCTAATAAAAATTGTCCGTGACAATCTGTAAAAGTATGAGTTAGTGGATAAGGATATCTACATCCATCAACAATTTGTAATAACTTCACAACCGCATCTACTACAGGCATTCTATTACAATCCAAAACTGTTCCAAATATAACTGATCTCTTCTCCTCTGGTAATCTAACTATTGCCTCTATTTGTTCATTACACCCTGTCTTTAATTCACATGATGTTATTCTTCCGCTCATAACTTTGCCTCCTAAGTTTGAATTTAAATTTTGTATAATATAATCTATTCCATTATTTATAAAATGTTCTTTACGTTATACTAGTTTTAATAAAAAAAGACTAGTTTTAATAAGATATACTTTCTTCACTCCTGTATATCTTATTTATAACTAGTCTTATATATTTTAATTTTATTATAGTTGTTTTAAACCTATTATTCCTTTGCTTCTAATTGAACATCAAAAGTTTTATTTTCTCCATTTCTAACTACTTCTACTTTAACTATATCGCCTTCTTTTTTAGTATCCCTAATTGCTCTTAACTCATCAAAGGTTTTAATTCTTTCTCCGTCAAATTTTACTATTATATCTCCACCCTTTAGCCCTGCCTTTTCTGCTGGTGAAAATTCTGATACCTCAACTATATATAATCCTTCTTCCATATCATATTGTTTTGATAACTTTTCATCTACTTCTCTTATTGATATACCTAAATTTAATATAGGCTTAGATAATGAATCTATTCTATCTTTAACTTCATTTATTGGAATCGAAAATCCTATTCCTTCTGCTCCGCCTGACATTTTTAATGTATTTATACCAACTACTTCTCCCTTAGTGTTTATTAAAGGGCCTCCACTATTACCTGGGTTAATTGCAGCATCTGTTTGTATTAAGTTTAACTTAACACCTGTACTTGTTTCTACAGTTCTATTAACTGCACTTACAAGTCCTCCTGTTACAGTTTGATTAAAGTCTTTTGAAAGTGGGGTTCCTATAGCTAAAACTTCTTCACCTGGCTTTAGTGCATCTGAATTTCCAAGTTGTACTATCGCTGGAACCTTAACGCTATCATCACTTAATTTTAGCATTGCTATATCTTGATTTTGATCATAATTTATAACTTTTGCTTTTACATCTCTACCATCTGATAAAGTAACAATTACTTCCTTTGCACCTTCTATAACATGATAATTGGTTAGTATATATCCTTCTTCATTTATTATAAATCCTGAACCTATTCCATCTACTTCTTGAGGTATTATTCCACTATAATCAGTTACACCATTTGCTGATACTATAACTACTGCTGGAGCAACCTTTTCAAAAGCTTCACTAGCCGTTAATGCACCTTCAGCTGTCTCAAATGTTTGAGGATTTGGTGTTATTAAAGCATTTTGTTGTTTTGTATTAATACCTCTCATTGCATAATATATACCTCCTCCACCTAGTGCTCCTCCTAAAAGTCCTGCTATAAGAGCTGTTGCTATAATTTTAAATCCACCATTTCTTTTCTTCTTTTTATTATATTTAGTGATATTATTTTCATTTGGTTCAAATTCAATATTTCTTTCTAGTATTTTATCTTCATCGATAAAATCTTCCTTTACACTCTCTTGTACTGTAGAATCCAAATTATCATTTTCAGTATTATTAACAGCCTCATAATTTTCTACATCATATATATTATCATCACTCATCACAAAATTCCTCCTAGATATTATATTAATAATTCCTTTTACAGATATTAATATACCCTTTTTCTGTGACAATTATATGACATGTGCATGGCAATTATATGACATGTGAATATAATTTAACTCTTACTTGCCTTTTTTTCTAGTCGTTCAATTTCATTAGCTTGTTTAACCACTTGTCTTATCCCCGTTATAACTATATCAGGATCATACATTGATATGATACTACTCTCTGAATTTATATTATAGACTTTTGTCAAATTTAGATCTCCAAGTGAAGCTAATTGTTCTTGTCCACTTTTTGCTATTAAATAATATGGTTTTCCACTAAATACACCATCTGTTTGACTACTATTTTCACCACTTGTTAAGTTCTTTATCTCATTATATACTGCACTAGTATAACTACTTTTTGTTCTATGTACTTTAAATTCATGTAAATTATTTTCGTCCAATTTATTTTCAAATTCATCTGTATCACACGCAATACCAATCTTATCTAACAATGTTGTAAATCCTACTGAAGATCCAATACTCTCTATCTTTCTTCTTATTTTTTCTATTGTAAGGCTTCTTTTAAATTCATTACTATTTATCGTATCTTCGACTAATGGATTTACTAATACTACTCCTGCTACTAAATCTGGATACTCTTTAGCAAATTCAGTTAAAACTAAACTTCCATATTCTTCACCAACTAATATATAAGGGGATGGTACAGCAGCTTTTCTAAGTAATATTCTTAAATCTTCGGCTTGTTCCTTTGGAGTCCTTACTGCTCCACTATCACTGTATCCATATCCTCTTCTATTATATACAAACGTTGTTATATCATCATATTCTGATGTCAATTTATCTGTTATTGAATTCCACTGATTTAAATTAGCTCCAATATTTCCATCAAATACAACAGTGTATTTACCTTCTCCATCTGTTCTATAATCTAGTCTTTTATCATCTACCTTAGCATAATCTACTCTTTGCTTCAAGGTTTCTTTTGCTATAAAATTACTTACTCTTTGATATATAAAGCCTATAATAATTAATATCAATATTGTTAATAATACATTTTTTATTATATCTTTTGGCTTCATCTTATTTTTCATATTTACTTTGTAGAATCCATTTGAATGTGGTAAAAGCTTCACGTTAACCCTTCCCCCTTATATATCATAGCTTCAAATTGGGTTTAGCATTTATATTTAATGGTGCTTCTAGTCCCTTAATAAAATTAAAGTATGCCGCACTTCCTATCATTGCTGCATTGTCTGTACATAGTATTGGTGAAGGGAATAATACATCTATTCCTTCCCTAGATGCCGCTTTAAGAAGTGATTCCCTAAGAGCTGAGTTTGATGCTACCCCACCAGCTATTGCAATTTTATTAACCTGATTTTTTTTACATGTTTTTAAAACATTTTGCTTCAACACATCTATAACTGCCTTCTGAAAAGATGCCGCTACATCTGCTCTATTTATTTCTATGCCTTGCATCTTACATTTATTTATATAATTTAATACAGCTGATTTAACCCCACTAAAAGAAAAATCTAATGTATCATCATGAAAATTAGCCTTAGGAAAATCTATAGCATTTTCATTTCCTTCTTTAGCTAACTTATCTATTTTAGGTCCACCAGGATACCCTAAGCCTAGTGCTCTTGCAACCTTATCGTATGCTTCTCCTGCTGCATCATCCCTTGTCTGCCCTATAACATCATACACCCCATAATCTTTGACATGAACTATGAAAGTGTGTCCTCCTGAAACTACTAAAGATACAAATGGTGGTTTTAAATCCTTATGTTCTATATAATTTGCACAAATATGACCTTCGATATGATTAACCCCTACTAAAGGTTTCTTAGATGAATATGAAAGACCTTTTGCATACTGTAGTCCTACTAATAAGGCTCCTACCAATCCAGGACCATAAGTAACTCCAATGGCATCTATATCCTCTAATTTTACTCCTGCCTCTTCTAACGCTTCCATTACAACCCCATTAACTACTTCAATATGCATTCTTGATGCAACCTCAGGTACTACACCACCATATTTTTTGTGAGTTTCTATTTGTGAGGCTATTATATTTGATAACACTTCTCTTCCATCTTTAACTACAGCTGCTGATGTTTCATCACAACTTGATTCTATTGATAATATTAACTTGCTTTCCATTTCTACTACCTCTTAATCTAACTATATTTATATTAAAAATTCTAAAATTATAATTCTTTTACATTTTCTTGTTAAAACTATCTTATTATTGTATATTAAAATAAAGCTTATAGCTTCTCATTATCACTGTTTATTATATAATGAATGACAAAATTATTCATTATTTTTTATTAGAATTAATGGATTTTTAAGGATATATTAATATTATTTAAAGGAGTTTACATAATGAATTCTTATGCAAAAGTAATTGTACCAGGATCCCCCATATCTAAATCTAATTTTAAACTACATAATAAGGATGGTAGAGCAATTCTTCCCTATAATACTGGAAAGTCACACGATAGGTATGCACTTTACGAGGAAGAAATTGCTTACTATGCTAGATTGCAAAATCCAGATATTGTACTAGAAGAATCACTTATAGCAATTCTTAAAGTTTATTATAAAAGCGAAAAAAGACATCCTGATACTGCAAATATAACTAAAAGTATTTTTGATGGGATCGAAAAAAGTGGCCTCATTGTTAATGATGCCCAAATAACTAGAATTATTACAGAAGAATTTTACGATAAAGAAAATCCTAGATTTGAATTAGAATTCTACGGAGAAAGTCAATATGAAATTTCTTATTCTATTTTACCTAAAGAAGAACATTCCAATAAAAAACTCTACTCACCTATTAGAAAAGCTAATAGTAAACAACCTAAAAAAAATAAGATAGAAAATAAATTAGATACTAATGATAATATTACAATGATTTGTGAGTTCTGTAATAAAAAGATTAATGATACAAATTTAATTACAGCAAATGGTGGTAAAACATTAATTTGTAGAGCTTGCTTTAATAAATTATTTTAGAAAGGAGATTTAAAATGCTAAAAAATTCTTTTGTATTTATTGGAGATAGCTTAACTTATGGATATGGTGTAAATAAAAATATGAACTGGGTAGAAAAATTAAAGCCATATATATCTTTAGATATAATAAACAAAGGCATAAATGGAAATACAACAGCAGATATGTTAAATAGATTTACTGAAGATGTGATTTCATATTACCCAAAGAAAATCTTTATAATGGGAGGAACCAATGACTTTCTTTCTAATAGATCTCTAAAATCTGTTTTAGATAATTTAGAATTAATGCTAAAAGAAGCCTTGACCATAACTAAAAATATTATTATAGGCATTCCACCAATAATAATAAAAAAAGATGCTTATAGACTTTTTATCCAATCTTCTACATATGATTATTGTGAAGAACAACTCTCTTTATTAAAGCAATCTATAATTGAACTTTGTGATAAATATAAAGTTAATTATGTTGATTTTCACAGTCTAACATTTAAATTTTCATCCAATAATATTTTTACTGATGGTATCCATTTAAATAATAATGGTCAGGCTTTATTATTTAATGAGTTTAAACAATTATTAAAAAATATGGATAATATGCTTTAATGCATACTATCCATATTTTTTAATACATATATTTTTTTATATAATCAGCTACTATTTTCCCAACATGAGCGCCATTTTCTCCACTATTGAAAATATCTTTATCTCTACTTAATATAGTTCCACAAGCAAATACTCCATTAACTGAAGTTTCATAGTTGTTTACTATAAGAGTACTATAACCCTTTAATAATATATTTGTCTTTCTTATGAAAGATATTTCTGGACAATATCCAACCGTTAATATTAAAGAATCACAACTTATATTTCTTATACTTTCATCTTCTATACTTTTAATATCTATACTTTCTATTCTCTCGTTACCATATAGTTCAACTACATGCTGATTTCTTATTATATTCATATCAAACCCATTTAAAAATTCACTACTGTTTTCATCTAAAAATCCATTCTTAGAATTATCTATAATAGCCTTTACTCTAGCACCTTCTATTAATAACCTTCTTGCAAGAATTAAAGACCAATTATTATTTCCAATAATTACAACCTCTTTTCCAGGAAGGAATCCTTGAAGGTTAACTAACCTGTGTGCTGAAACCAAAGTAAATATACCTGTATATTTATGAACTGGTATATTTATGTTTCCTGTAAACTTCTCCCTACATCCAGAGGCCAATATTATAGCTCTCGCTTTAATCTCCTGAATTCCTTCTTGAGGATTTACATATGAAACCACCTTATTCTTAGTTACTTCTAAGACTTCAGTATTTAATTTATATACCCCACCTAGTGCTTTAAAATCTTTAGTAAGTTTACTTCCAAGCTCTGGTCCTGTTACATCATTACCTAAATAATATCTTCCAAAGCCATTATGTATGAATAAGTTTAAATTTCCACCTAAATCATTATTTCTTTCTAAAATTAATACTTTTTTAATCCCATTTTTCAGAGCAGAAACTCCAGCTGAAAGTCCAGATGCTCCCCCTCCAACTATAATTAAATCATATTGAAGCATATATAACCTCCATAAATGTTAAATAAAACATATAGATATTATAACATATTGTATTTATATTGCGCTATTCCTTGTAAAATTATCTCTTTTATTGAAATTTATTTTTGTATTGGATAGAAAATTTAAGAAAATCTAAATTGCTTTATAAAAACTACTATACTATAATTTAAGTATTGTAAACATAATAGTAAAGATTTTTAAGTATTATTCCCATAAGTGTTATAGTACTTTATATATTTGAGGTGATATATTGGACAAACTTATTAAAAAACTAAGAAACAGATTTATACAGATACTTAATTTTGATGGTGCTATGAGAATAATATTATTCTTAATTCCACTTATAGCCATTACATTTAAAAGCATAATATTTCAAGGTTTCGTAGTTAACCAAGATCCTTATTCCCTAAATTTAAATCTTGGACTTAACTCTGCAAAACCATTTATTATTTATTATTATGCCTTTACCTTAATTTTTATTAGCTTTTCTTTACTTTTTAAAGGTAAAGGCCGAGTTATATATCTATTTATTATTGATATACTAATAACATTACTAATATTATTGGACTTAGGATACTTTAGAGGATTCCTAACAATGCCATCAGCATTATTGTTAACTCAAACTGCTAATTTAGATAACATGGGTGGTACTATATCTTCAATGTTTAGTAATAAAGATTTCTTACTATTTATTGATTTTATAATACTAGGAGTATTTGTTTTCTTTACTAGAAAGTCCTACACAAAAGTTAAAAGGAGAGCCCCTATTACATTTATAGTTATACTATTATCAAGTATTATATATATAAGCTATGTTCCTTTTAATTTATATGTATTAAAAAATGAAGATGTTAAAAATGGATATATATTCTCAAATTATGATCCTACAAATACAGCTAGGTATTTTTCTCCTATAGGCTATCATATTTTTGATTTATATAACGTTTATAAAGATTCTATGCCTTATGAATTAACTGCTGAAGAAAAGTCACAAATTGATGAATTCTTTAGTAAAAAAGAAAACTTGCCTAATAATCAATATGCAGGAATGTTCGAAGGCAAAAACTTATTAGTTATACAAGTTGAATCATTAGAAAGCTTTATACTGGGTAAAGAAGTAAATGATCAAAAAATTACTCCTGTAATGGATGAATTAATAAAAACAGGACTATATTTCCCTAATATTCATGAACAAGTAAATGAAGGTACAAGTTCTGATGCTGACTTAATGATTAATACATCAATGTTTCCATTAAGAAGAGGAAGTACGTTCTTTAGATATCCTTCTACTAAATATAATTCATTACCTCTTCTACTAGAAGAAAAAAACTATGATACAATAGCTATTCATCCTGATAAAGGTTCTTTCTGGAACTATGTAAATGGACTAACAGGAATAGGATTCGATAAATTTGTTGACTACTACTCATTTAATATAGACGAAGAAATAGGCCTTGGCTTATCAGATGAAAGTTATTTTAAACAAGTTGTACCAATGCTTAAAAACTTAGAAGATCCATTTTATGCATTTACAGTTACTTTAACTAATCATGGACCTTTTGATTTACCAACGGAAAAGAGAGTATTAAATTTAGATCCAGAATTAGATAAAAGTGAACTTGGTGGCTACTTCGAAAGTGTTAAATATACAGACACACAAATTGGAAAATTCCTAGAATTATTAGATAAAGAAGGAATTCTTGATAACACTGTTGTAGTTATTGAAGGAGATCATACAGGGGTTCATAAATACTATAATAGCTCAATAGAAAAACTTTCTAACAAGGAAGACTGGTATTTAGATAATGGTAATCACACTATGCCATTTATAATTTGGTCAAAAGATATAAAAGAGCCAAAGACTTTTGATACTATAGGTGGACAAGTTGACATTATGCCAACACTACTATATCTTATGGGAGTACAAAATGATAAATATATAAATACATCATTGGGTAGAAACTTACTAAATACAAATAAATCATTTGCAGTCCTTACAAACCTAGAAGTAGTAGGTGATGATTTGACAGATGAAGAAAAAGAAATGTATAAGAATATAGTTGAACTTTCGGATAAAATGATAAGAAGCAACTACCTAAATAATTAATAGTTAACAATTGATAATTGTGAAAAAAACTCCCTTAGGGGAGTTTTTTTTTTAATAAAGCTATTTTTATTTTCCGGCTATTGATAATTCAGCAATCTTAACAGATGGACTTCCTATACTACTCATTGGGAACTTTAAGTCACTTCCTACATCTTCTATACCTTTTAATAAATCAAAGAAATTTCCTGCCACAGTTATTTGTTCAACTGGATAATCCTTTTTACCATCTTTTATATAAAATCCTTTTGCTGCTAGTGAAAAATCTCCTGTTATTGAATTTGCACCTGAATGTAATCCAGCAAATTCTGTTATCAATAACCCCTCACCAACCTCTTTCAATAAATCTTCAAAGCTTTTCTCTCCCTTTTGAAGATATAAATTTGTTGGGGAAACTCCTACTGGCGATGCATAAGAATTTTTAAATCCATTTCCAGTTGATTTTGTATTTCCTTTATTAGCAGTTTTTAAATTATGAAGTAAAGTCATAAGCTTTCCTTTATGAATTATATCCTTTTTCTTAGTAGCAACTCCTTCATCATCAAAAGAAACAGATGCTAGCCCATTTTCTAAATGAGGATCATCTAATAAAGTCACCTTTTTGCTTGCTATTACTTCTCCTTCTTTTCCTTTTAATAAACTTAAACCTTTTTGAGCTGCATCTCCACTAAATACTCCAGCAAATGTTGAAAGTATTGAAACCATCGCTTCATTATTTATTACTGTTTTATATTTTCCAGATGTAACTGATTTACCACCTATTCTTGAAACTGCCTCATTAATTCCGTCTTCTGCTAACTTCTTCGGATCTACTTCTTCTATAGAGTTAGCTGTTACATATCCCATACCATCATGCATATCTTCTCCATTTTTTATTATTGGAACTACGTATGCACTTAATAAATTAGATTTATTTTCTAAATTTAATCCCTTTGAATTAATTATTCCATACTTAGCTTTGCTATATCCTATTCCACATCCTCCAAAGCTAGTAACTCTATTATCTAAGGCCTTTGCTTCTTTTTCCATACTTACCGCCAGGTTTATTAACTTATCTGCTGGAAGGTTTTCTAATGATTTATAATAAGTATTTACTTCTACATATTCTTTATCGCCTTCATATATAAATTGAACATCTTCATTTTCTATAAATAAAGCACTTTCCTTTGCATTTTTAACAAGCATTTTTATAGCATCATCATCTAATATTTCTGTATATGAATATCCTATCTTATCATTTATTTTTCCTCTAAATGATAATCCATAAGAAGTAGTTAAATTATATTTTTCAACTTCCTCATTATATACATTTATACTTAAACTCTCTCTATCTACATAGTAAACTTCATATTCATTAAAACCGTTATTCTTGGCTTCTTGAAATAATTTATTTATAAATATATTTAGTTCCACTTTATATTCCCCCTTTATCTTCCACCTACTGTTATTTCTTTGACTCTAATCATAGGTTGACCTACGTTAGTTGGAATACTTCCTGAAACAGAACCACACATTCCTTGTCCTTGAGCTAAGTTCTTTCCTACCATATCTATATTCATTAACACTTCGCTACCTTTACCAATAAGGCTAGCACCTCTAACAGGCTCTTTTATCTCTCCATTTTTTACTATATATCCCTCTGATACAGCAAAATTGAATTCTCCTGTTACTGGATTTACTGATCCTCCACCCATTTTCTTTGCATATAATCCATCTGATATTGATTTTATAATTTCAGCCTCATCATCACTTCCTGATGCGATATATGTGTTTGTCATTCTTGAAGTAGGGGCAAATTTATAGTTTTGTCTTCTTGAGCTTCCAGTTGCCTCCATCCCCATTCTTCTTCCATTTAATTTATCAATTAAGTATCCTTTTAATATACCATTTTCTATTAATACATTTTTTCTTGTCTTATTACCTTCATCATCAATATTTAATGATCCCCATGCATTAGGTATAGTTCCATCATCAATTGCTGTAACCTTTGTTGATGCTATTTGCTTTCCTAACATATTAGTAAATACTGAGTTTCCTTTTGCTACTGCAGTTGCTTCTAGAGAGTGTCCACATGCCTCATGGAATATTACTCCGCCAAACCCATTATCTATTGCTACGGCCATTTTACCAGCTGGACAATTCTTAGCATGCAACATAGTATGTGCAACTCTAGACGCCTCTCTTCCATAATATTCTGGATCTATGTCATTAAATAATTCAAAGCCTTTATGAGCTCCTGGTCCTTCAAAACCTGTTTGATTTTCTCCATTTGCAGATGCTACAGAGCTTATTGACAACCTTGTTCTAACTCTTTTATCTTCTGTAAGTAATCCTTCTGTATTGGCAATTAATATATTTTGTTCTTTATCTAAATATCCAACAGAAACTTGAGTTATTTCATCACTATATTCCTTTGCAGCTTTATATCCACGTTTCATTACTTCTATCTTTTTTTGAGCACTTATTGAAGATGGAATATATATAATAGGATTATTATTATATATATTCTTTTCATTAAGAACTACACTTATATCCTCTTTTAACTCTCCAAGAGCCAATGCTGCCTTCTGAGCTATATCTAATAAAGCATTTAAACTAGTATTATTAGTATAAGCATAAACGCTTTTAAATCCCTTGAAAATTCTTATACCTATCCCATGAGTTCTTCCTGAAATAGAATTCTCGACCTTTCCATTTAGAATACTTATAGAAGTGTCTATTGTATCCTCTTCAAATACTTCTGCAAAATCTCCGCCTGTTATTAAACATCTAGCTAATACACTAGATAATATATTTTTTGATAACATACTAATCATCCTCCATACTTATCTCTTTTCCATCTTTAAATGCCTTAGCCCATGAATCCACATAACTACCACTTGCCCACTCTGCCATTATTACTTCTTCATTATTATTTAAGTTAATAGTAATTAACGGGCTACCTTTAATATCCCTATCTTCCATTTCATAAACTAATAACTTGTCGTTAAATAATATTATTGCCATTCTTCCAGTAGGTGATGTATATGCATCCTTTATAAATGGAAATTTTCCTTTTAAATCTTTCCATGAAATTAATAAAGTATCATAATTTAATATCTTCTTGTTTGGATTTAATGATATTCTATAATCTATTCCATCTTCAGCATTATCTATAGTTGCAATCTTGCCAACTAAATTCCATCTTCCTTCAATTCTTTTTATAGTGAAATTACTGTAATCTACATTTGTATTTAAAGAGTTTCTTTTTTCTTCTGATAAAGTCTCTAATGCATCACTAAAGTCTTTTTTATATTTTTCCTTGGCTTCATTAGAATATATTTCTTCAATATTAATCCCATTCTTGGAATTTATATTATCAACAGGAATAGTTTGATATATTGGAAATTTATTATTAAAGTTCTTCCCTTCATACTTTTCAATTGAAATATAATCGTTAGATATAAAATTTATATTTTTATATATATTTTCATTACTATCTTCTAATGAATCTATTTCTATTCTTCCATCTAGTGGATGTGCTGTAAAGTACTCTAAAATTCTTTCCCCATTATCTACAACTTCATTTTTAATACTCCATACTCCATTCATTCTTGGAAAAATTATATTATCCTTTTCTAATATAGGTTGTAATTCATTATCTTTAAATGATATCCACAGAGTTTTATATGTTTCTGTACTATAACTACCATCTTCTAATTGTTCTCTTGGAGTTTTTAATCCTAACATTATCCCTACATCGCTATTATAATCTTCTAATAGCAATTCCTGCTTAACATCATTTTCTTGATAGTCTAAATCCTTTGGATTATCATCTATTTTTTTTAGTTTCAGTAACACTCCATCATAGAATAAATAACCATTTTCATTATCTATATAAATAAATTCCCCAATAATAGTGTTAGAACCAATTATTGAAATTACATCCCACTTAGAATTTTCATCTGATATATTTCCAAGTATATCCTCAAGCTTTAAATTCAACTCATATGATAGAACATATTCTCTATCTACAACTTTTAATTTATATTTAGGGCTAGAATATGAAACATTAAATACTGAAAACTTATTATTAGAAATACTTATTAAAGAATCTTCTAAAGACAGTATTTCTTCCTTATTCTCAGTCTCGTCACCCAATAGATTAATGTAATCAATACTCCATACTCCCCTTATTTTTAGATTATTATTATGTGGGGATTTTATAGCTTGTATATCTTTTCCATTTACTTTACTACAACCAATATTTAATGTAAATATAAATATAAGCATTATAGCTAAAAATCTTTTTATGATATTCATATTATTCCTCCTTATTTATTGGAATAATAATTTCAACTTTAGTACCTATTCCTATCTTACTATATATATTAAATACACCGTCATGTAACTTTATTATTTCATCGCAAATAGATAATCCTATTCCATTTTGAGATTTAGAATTTTTCCCTTTGAAAAACTTTTGTTTTACATGTGGCAAATCTTCCTCTAGTATTCCACACCCATTATCTTCTATTACAAATTTAATTTTATCATTAAATTTTGTAGTTGTAAAAGTTATACTACCTTCTACTTCTGTGAACTTGAATGAATTATCTAATAAATTAATAAATACCTGCTTTAATCTATTGCTATCTACGTACATACTTCCATCAGCTTCTGTTATGAATTTTAGATTTATACTCTCTTTCTTTGCTCTAGGAGACATAAAGGATTCTATATGTTTTATAAATTCATTTATGCTTACACTTCGTAATTCCAATGTTACTTTTTCATTTATAAGCCTAGAAAAATCTAAAAGTTCTTCCACCATTAAAGATAATCTATCTGTTTCTTTTTCTATTATTTGAAATCCAAGCTTTAAAGTTTCTTTATCAGTTTCATCATTATTTAAAGTTATAGTCCAGCCCTTTATAGCAGTTAAAGGAGTTCTTAATTCATGAGAAACAGATGATATAAACTCATTTTTTAGTTGTTCTCTTTTGGATATTTCATTTGCCATAAAGTTTAATGTGTTTGATAATTGGCCTATTTCATTTTTACTATCTATATTACTTCTAACACTTAAATTTCCGCTTCCCATTTTTTCTGCAACTTTATTTAGATATTTTATTGGATTTATTATACTATTAGCTAAGATTATACTTAAAACTACTCCTACTATTAAAACGGCTATTGATATTCCTGAGAAAATTATCATTATATTAGTTATTACTCCGTCTATTGCTTCTAAAGAAGTTATGAACCTAATAACTCCTATTATATCTCCATCTATAATTAATGGATAAGATACTGCCATAACCTTATTGTCATAATAATCTACCTTACCTATCCATCTCGCCGATTCTCCTTTAAGTGCCCTCGATACATCTGGTGCATTAATCAACTTTAAATCCTTAATTCCAATAGAATCCATTAATAAACTTCCATCCGCATCAAAAATTTCAACTTGTGCATTATTTTCATTCCAAAATGTATCAATATTATCATAAATAGTCTCAACCAATGATTTTGAAGAAAAATATTTTGTATAAAAATTTACTGAAACTTGTATTCTATTTTTTAATAAGTCCTCAGTATTATCATAATAATATTTTCTAATAAATATCATAAGTAAAACATTTAAAAACATTACTGTTGAAAAAATAATAATAAATATACCTTTAAGTAATTGATTCTTTATACTTTTCATTCTTTCGATTTCCACCTATATCCTATCCCCCATATTGTTTCTATATATTTAGGATCTGATGCATTATCTTCAATTTTTGCTCTTAATCTTCTTATATTAACATCTATTATTTTTGCATCTCCAAAATAATTTTCTCCCCAAACTAAATCCAATAACTCATCTCTTGTAAATGCTTTATTAGGATTTTCTAAAAATATTTTCATAAGCAAATATTCCTTTGGAGTTACATCTATTTCAATATTATCTTTTAAAACCTTTTGTGAGTATAAGTTTATAAGAAATGGTCCTAATTCTAATTTATCTTTATCTTCATCCCCAAGCCTTCTAAGTAAAGCTTTTATTCTTAAAACAACCTCCAAGGGATTAAATGGCTTTACTATATAATCATCTGCACCATACTCTAACCCCATAATCTTATCCATATCTTGGCCTTTTGCTGTAAGCATTATTATTCCCATATCTGGAAACTCACTTCTCAATTTGTTACAAACTTTAAACCCATCTATACCTGGTAACATTACATCTAATACAGCTATCTTAGGATTTTCTATACTTGCAAGCTTTAACCCTTCTTCTCCTGTTGATGCTTCAATAACTTCTAAATTACTTCTTTTTAAATTTATCTTTAGAAAAGCTCTTATACTTTCTTCATCTTCTACTAGTAATATTTTATTCATTTTATCACCTCTAAACATAATAATATTATTGACTATTATGGTATCTTATAATCTTATAAATAGAAATAAGAGACGGTTTACCGTCCCTTTTATTATTTCAATGTTCTAAACTCAAATCCTTCTGATTTTAAATAATCTATTGCACTTTGTAAGTATTCTACAGTTCCCTTTTTAGCATCTGTATCATGCATTAATACAATTATAACATCTTGACTTCCAACAGTTTCTTTTAATTTATTTAATAAATGTTCCTTTGGAAAATCCATACCTTCAGCATCTCCATTTAATGCATTCCAATCCATTTGGAAAATCCCCTTACTTTCCAATACTTCATCTAAATGCTCTGTTCCATTCCAACTAGCATGTCCACCAGGCATTCTTATTAACCTTGTAGAAAAATCTTTTCCTAGTACTTCTTTTAATATTTTATCATTTTTCTCAAAATCTTTCATAAATGAATCAACATCTACTGTTCTATTTGGATAAAGTATAGAATAATCATGTGAATATCCATGACTTGCTATAGAATGTCCTTCTTTTGCCATTCTCTTTAGTAGTTTTTCTGATTGACTATTATTCTCAATAGATCTACCTAATGTAAAAAATGTTGCCTTTATATCATTTGCACCTAATATATCTAATATTTTTTCTGTAGAATTCTGAGATGGCCCATCATCAAATGTAAGATATGCAATTTTTTTATTATCTTCTCTATAAAAATTCCACTTATACATAGTTTCTGGAAGAACTTTTGAGGCATCATCTGCATTAGAATCTTCCTCTAATGAAAGATAACCAGAATTATCTAATACACTAGTATCTGGATTATTTGGAGTCTCTTCAGTAAATTCATCCTCATCTCCTATATTGTCTTGCTTATCATTAGAAGAACTTAATTTATCTTGATTAGAATTATTATCGTTACTATTAGTATTAGTATTACTAGTTACAGTTTCTGCTTGTGTAATGATACTCTCTTTAAAGTCACTAACAGTGAATGAAATTAAAAATACTGATACCATTAAAACAAATATAAATGTTATGAATCTTTTTTTATTTTTTATTAGCCTTCTACTCATTATAAAACCACGCTTTCTACTTTTATAAACAACTGCTTGTCCTATAATTCAATTATATAGAAGTTTTTTCTGCAAATCATTACAATTTGTTAACCAAAAGTTACGAAAAAGTTACACTTTTTTCTATTAGTAAAATAAAAAGAGTTTTATAACAATAGATTTAAATCTACTCTTATAAAACTCTTAAAATTTAAATGGCTCCGTGGAGAGGATTCGAACCTCCAACCTATCGGTTAACAGCCGAGTGCTCCACCATTGAGCTACCACGGAATAATTCAGAGTGTTCTCTGAAAATTGCACATGAATTAATTTCAAGCCTATTTTTATTGGTCAAGCCCTCGACCTATTAGTATCAGTCAGCTAAATATGTTACCACACTTACACCTCTGACCTATCAACCT
>NZ_JAGHFX010000100.1 GCF_017888565.1 Clostridium sp. | reverse complement strand
GAGTTTCTGCTGCTTTAATAGAAACTTGTTTTATATCTAATCAAGGAGATATGGATAGATACAATAATAATTTTGCTAAAGTATGTAATGCAATTGTAGAAGGAGTAGCAGAGGGATATGGATTAAACAAAAATAATAACACAGTAGTTGTCGCACCTAAACCAGTAGCTCCTACAGAACAACCTAAAGTAATATACAGAGTAAAGACATCCAATGGAAAACAATTAGGGGCATTTAGTGTATTAGAAAATGCTAAGAATATGGCAAGTACAAATAAGGCTATAGTGTACGGTGTTAATGGTAATGTGGTTGCATCATATGTACCTCAAGTTAGTGTTGGTACTAGATATGCTGAAACTGGTACTTACTATTTTGATACAGCTGTAACTGTTAGAATAGCTCCAGAAGAAAATGCTAAAACAGATGTAGTTTATTATCCAGGGGAATCAGTAGTATATCATCATGTTATATTAAATAAAAATGGATTCAATTGGATTGAGTACTATGGGAATAATGGAAGAACTGGATATTTAAAAGTAAAAGATTTAGCAACAGGTGAAAGTTATGGATATGCAAAATAAATAGTATAAGTTTAAAGGCTAGTAGGTAGGAAAAATCTTACTTACTAGCCTTTTTTATTTTAAAATTAAATTGACATATTATTCTAAAATAATACAATTATAGTAAAGGGTATTTTATTTACAAATTAAAGCAATAAGAAACCTATAGAATTATTATGAATAACTAGAAATATTTTATTTAAAGGAGAGAAAATTTGAGTACTATAAGTTTAGGTAGAAGTGGAATAGTAGGAATATCCTACAGTGAGACAAGCCTATTAAAAAGTAATCTAATAAGAGCAAATGAAAGAAGAAATAGCGCATCAAACAATATAAATTCAGCAAAAGTAAAATTGCAGGTAAATGGAAGATCAGGTAGAATAAGAGTAGAGACAGATAACCTCCAAAGTTACTATAGCAGTTTAAAAAGTAATAACTCAAAAATAGAAAAAATAATAAGAGATATAGACTACATAGTAAGAAAATTTAAAGAAGTTGATAGTAGATGTGCAAGTAGAGTAAGAGCAATAAGTAGAAGCTATAAAGTCCAATCTTTTATAAGTAAGATTAGCAATTCATTAATATCATTTGGAAACAAGGTGTTTAATGGAATAAGTAACTTTTTTAAATATGGAATTAGCATTATAAAAAATATATACAATTCTTCAGTAAGCTGGACTAATAGTTATGGCTTTTATGGAAGCTTAGCATCAGGAAATTTTAATTTAGGAATGTATCCTGGATTAGCAATGGTTGGAATGGGAGTTGGAGTAGGAGTAACAACATTAGGCCCTATAATTCCTGGAGGAGTAACAAATAACAATAAAGGAGTAGAAGAATATCTAAAAAAATCTTTCAAGCAAGTTATATTAGGAGAATTTACAAATACTGATGATATAACTTTATTAGGAACTGTTGGTGAAATTGGAGTAGGTTTTACACCTGTTGGTATTGCACAGGATGGAAGAGATCTTGTAAAATGTTTTATTGATTGGGAATGGTCATGGAAACATGTTGGATGGACAGCTTTCGGACTTGTTGCATTAATACCAGGGGTTAGTGAATTAAAAAAGCTCTTTAAAGGATTTGATAATGTTTCTGATATAGCTAAAGATACTTCAAAAGTAGTGAAAAATATAGATAAAATAGATGAAGTTAGCGATACTATGAAGGGGGTGAGAGAAACTAGTCCGGCGGAAGTAGCTCAAAGTTGGCAAGGGGGTTTTCCGTATGTTGGAGTTGATAAGTATAAAAACATAACCTTGAAGAAGGGGAAAGTAATATATGTTGGAGACCCATATCCAACAGGATATGCAACTACTAAAAGTGCTCTAGATAGGATAGATAGAGACGCAAGGAAGTTGTTTGAAGGACTACAAGTTAAACCTTACTGGGAAGATGGAATGGATGTTGCTGAATATAGAAGTAAAATGATGGCTTATGAAATAACAGAACCAATAGATGTAGCTTTTGGAATAACGAAGGCTAATCCGCAATTTGGAAGTGGTGGACTACCTCAAATGTTTCTGCCAGATTTTAAAGAGTTATTGAGCAGTGGAAAAATAAAGAAAGTTGAATTGAAGGCAGTGGAGTTGAATAATTATAAAATGCAATTAGATGATTATAATAAAATGTTAGATATATTAGAAGGACTAAAGTAAAATAGGAGGATATAGATGATACTAGATAAAGGCAAAATAGTTATAAATAATAAAGAAATATATAGTGGAATGGATAGTGAAAGTTTTAAAAAAATATTTTTAATGGATGTAAATAGTTATATAAATGGAAATATTGAAAGATATAATTTTAAAAGTCCACAAATAATAGACGGATTATCACTATGGGTTAAAATTATATTTAAAGATAGTTTCCTATCATCTATAGAAATGAAAAATGCAGATTTAAAATTGAAAAATTCTTATGATGATTGGAGTGATGATAAAGTAGAATTGAAAAGAGAAAGTCATAATAACTGGTTAATAAATAATTTAGGAGAAGCTCATGAAAAATTACCAGTAGCACTAAGATATAGATATAGTTGGGGGGAAATAGAATCATATTATGACCCTAAAGCAGCAGATAGTGGAATATTAATAACTTATAGTAAAAATAATGTATAATAAAGAATTAATTTAATGCATAAAAAAGAGTAATAAATGAAGTTGCTTAAATCAATAATATTATAATTGATTTTAATACTGCATAATTTTAATAATGCAGTAAGATGTAACTAAAAGAAAAAAATAAATATATATTATAACAATGATAAGAGTCAATGTTTCTAAGGAAAGAAACATTGGCTCTTTGTTGTATAAAGAATACCACAGGTTCGACCTGTGGTTCCTGAAAGCTTCTAGCGGTGAGTAGAAATAAAAAAAACTCCGTTGTAAAATTATAGTATGTTTGCCGACCACAACTATAATACAAGGAGGTATCCAATATGGATAATAGTAGTTTAGCACATAGCAAATGGAATTGTAAATATTATATAGTTTTTTCACCAAAGTATAGAAGATAAATAATTTATGGAAAAATAAAGGCTGATATAGGAGCAATATTGAGAAAGCTATGCGATCAAAAAGGTGTAAAAATAATAGAAGCAAATGCATGTAAAGATCATATACATATGCTTATTAGTATACCACCAAAATTAAGTGTTTCACAATTTATTGGATATTTAAAGAGAAAAAGCTCCCTGATGATATTTGACCGACATGAAAATTTGAAATATAAATATGGAAATAGGCAGTTTGGGTGCAAAGGATATTATGTTGATACAGTAGGAAGAAATAAGAAAGTGATAGAAGAATATATAAAAAATCAAATTCAAGAAGATTTATCTTATGAACAAATAAGTTTAAAGGAATATATAGACCTGTTTACGGGTGAGCCGGTAAAGAAAGGCAAGTAATAAAGCCCCTTTAGGGGTAGCCAGTGAAAATATGCGGTTGGCAAACCCGTTCGACGTGCGAGTAGCACAGCCAGTAACAGAGCCTTATAGGCGCAGAGCAAACCACCCGTTTGACGGGTGCTCCTGATTCTATGTAAAAAATTCAAGGAGGTAAAGTATATGTGTAAAATAATTGAGGATTTCAAGATAAGTCTAATTGAAGATGGGAAGAGTTCTAAAACAATTGAAAGCTATGTTGGAGATATTAGAGGATTTATAGAATTTCTAGGAAGTAAAGGAGTTGAATTCAATGGCAATCTACAACGATTCTACGTAGTAAGCTATAAGAATTTTCTAGTAGAAAGTAACTATGAGGTAGCAACTATCAATAAAAAGATAAATAGTATTCATGTACTAAATAGATACTTTCTAGCAACTGGTGAGATGAAAGAAATAGTTGTAGAAAATTCTGAGGATAGAGTAAAAATAGCCTACGGCTCGGAGAAACAAGTAGAAGTTTACAGTGATAATGAGGTTAAGAGGATTCTCTTCTACATTCAGAATGAAGAGAAAGTAAGTAAAAGAAATAAGGTGATTGTAATGTTACTACTTTATACAGGTGTTAAAGTTAGTGAACTATGTAGCATTAAGATTAAGGATATTAATTTCTTGAATCATTAAATAAAGATTTACGGTAAGGGATGAGATTCTAATGATTACTAATTTCAACAGTAAGTAAACTATTAGGTCTTAGCAGTGTGGACACTACTAGGATATTTTATATTAACAGTAGTAGAGAAGATAAATTAAAAGCAGTAATCTACTATTGAAGGGATTGAAGAAATGATAACAATAAATACTTTAGAGGATATATATAAAGTCGAGATAACTACATTGGAATTGGTGATGAATAACAGGTTTTATAGGAGTAGAGAAAAACACCCATTTAGATAGTAAATTTGATTTATAAAATAAGTACATTAATTTTATAATACTGTAAGATTGTAAATCATACTGGAATATAGAGGGAAAAAATAAAATGTGCAGAATGATTATATATTATAGAATATTAAATAAAATAAAGGAGAAGAGATTTGAGTACCATAAGTTTAGGAAGAAGTGGAATAGTAGGAATATCCTATAGTGAGACAAGCCTATTGAAAAGTAATCTAATAAGAGCAAATGAAAGAAGAAATAGCGCATCAAACAATATAAATTCAGCAAAAGTAAAATTGCAGGTAAATGGAAGATCAGGTAGAATAAGAGTAGAAACAGATAATTTGCAAAGTTACTATAGTAGTTTAAAAAGTAATAACTCCAAAATAGAAAAAATAATAAGAGATATAGACTACATAGTAAGAAGATTTAAAGAAGTTGATAGTAGATGTGCAAGTAGAGTAAGAGCAATAAGCAAAGGATATAAAGTACAATCTTTTATAAGTAAGATTGGAAATTCATTAATATCATTTGGAAACAAGGTGTTTAATGGAGTAAGTAATTTCTTTAAGGATGGAATTAACATAATGAAATCTATAAATAATCCTTCTGTAAATTGGACTAGCGGCAATGGTTTTCATGGAAGTTTAACATCAGGAAATTTTAATTTAGGAATGTATCCTGGATTAGCTATGGCTGGAATGGGAGTTGGAGTAGGAGTAACAACATTAGGACCTATAATTCCTGGAGGAGTAACAAATAACAATAAAGGAGTCGAAGAATATCTAAAAAAATCTTTCAATCAGCTATTGTTGGGTAACTTTACTAATGATGTTACAGCTTTAGGAACAG
>NZ_JAGHFX010000099.1 GCF_017888565.1 Clostridium sp. | reverse complement strand
GAGTTTCTGCTGCTTTAATAGAAACTTGTTTTATATCTAATCAAGGAGATATGGATAGATACAATAATAATTTTGCTAAAGTATGTAATGCAATTGTAGAAGGAGTAGCAGAGGGATATGGATTAAATAAAAAAAATAATAATAATATAGTTATTACACCTAAACCAGTAGCTCCTACAGAACAACCTAAAGTAATATACAGAGTAAAGACATCCAATGGAAAACAATTAGGGGCATTTAGTGTATTAGAAAATGCTAAGAATATGGCGATTAAAAATAACTCTATAGTTTATGATGAATCTGGAAAGGTTATTTATTCGTATGTAGTTAGTAATAAAAAATATTTAAATTTAAAACCTAATGTATCAAGTTGGAGAGTATATCCATTAGACAAAGCTCCAGTAGTGGGGAATGAATGTGCAAAATTAGCACCTTCTATGTATGGAGGACTATCTTACGAAATATTAGAAGATAAAGGAGATATAAAAATAATTAAAACAGAAATGTTTGGTAAAGTACAGATTTATGCACCAAGAGATAATGACAGTAGCATAACAGAAAATCCAATATATTAATTTTAAGGTTAGTAGGTAGGAGAAATCTTACTTACTAGCTTTTTTTATAGTTATTTACTATAACTATTTTTAATAATATCAATTTGATATTATAATTCTAGCCAAAACATATTGGTTTATAAATAAAATATAAAAGTATCATATAATTAATTTATTGAAGAGGGATTATATTATTATATAAAATAGATATTTACAAGCAAACATACGTTCTTTAAAATATAAATATAAGTATTTTAAAGAAGGTGATATTATGTTAAAGCCACCTATTTGTAGAGTAGGAGGAAAATCAAAATTAAGAAAAACAATTATAGAACAAATACCAGAACATACTTGTTATATAGAATTGTTTTTTGGAGCAGGATGGGTTTACTTTGGAAAGGAACCGAGTAAAATTGAAGTTATAAATGATGTTGATAAAGAGTTAATAAATTTATTTAGAACAATAAAATATCATGCTCCTGAAGTTGAAAGGCTATTGCAATATGAATTTAGTGGACGAGATATATTTGAAGAGTATAAAGATTGTACGTTAGAATATATGACTGAGATTCATAGAGCAATAAGATTTTTATATGTAATAACTCAAAGTTTTGCTGGAAAAGGGAATAATTATGGATATGGAACAATAACTAAGCCAGGACAACAAATATTTTATAAAGATATATTATTAGAACTAAGAGATAGACTTAAAAATACATATGTAGAAAATTTAAGTTTTGAAAAAATTATAGATAAGTATGATAGAGAATATAGTTTTTTCTTTTGTGATCCTCCATATATTGAAACGTGTGGATATGAAAATAAATTTAGAGAAGAGGAACATAAACTATTAGCCGAGAAGCTTAAAGGATTGAAAGGAAAGTTTTTATTAACAATAAATGATCATCCTTTAGCAAGAAAATTATACAAGGGATTTAATATAAAAGAGGTTAAAGTTAATTATTCCATTTCTAAAGAAAAAGAAGCACGTGGAAAATATAATGAGTTAATAATAACTAACTATTAGATAATTCAAGAGGAGATAAAATATGGACGAAAGAATTTTAAGTATAATAGAACAATGTAATAATTTAAAATTAATAGGATATATAAATGGAAAAGATGAAATTATTGAAATAGATATGATTGCAAAATCAATGCTTATTGGTTATTTAGTTAAGAAAAAAGCTCTAAATAAATAATTTTATAAGAAAGAGCAGGGGTGCTCTTTTTTGTATAAGTAGAATAGTTGATTGTATAAGAGCGATTAATTAATGTATAATATAGAATAATTATATAAAGTGGGGTGAAAACATGGGGAAAGAAAAAATTATAAAAACAAATGCTATGAGAATATTAGATTCAAAAAAAGTAAATTATGAAATGATTACTTATGAGAGTAATGATGGTAAAATAGATGGCATTTCGGTAGCACACAAAATAGGAGTAGATGAGACTCAAGTGTTTAAAACTTTAGTGACACAAGGGGCTAGTAAGGAGCTATATGTATTTGTTATTCCGGTAGCAGAAGAGTTAAATTTGAAAAAAGCAGCAATAATATCAGGGGAAAAGAAAGTTGAAATGATTGATGTTAATGAGATGATGAAGTATACCGGATATATTCGAGGGGGTTGCTCACCAATAGGACAAAAGAGAGAGTATAAAACATATATACATGAAAGTGCTAAAGAATTAGATTTTATAATTGTTAGTGCTGGAAAGATTGGGTATCAAATTAAAATAAATCCTAAGGATTTAATATATGTGACAAGAGCGAAATTCGAATCCCTAATAAAATAATTTAGTATATAAATAGAAATTAGAGGTTGCTCACCTATCGGAATGAGAAAATCTTTTGTTACTACAATTGATATATCAGTGGAAGAATTAGAAACATTTATTTTTAGTGCTGGTAAAATAGGATATCAAGTAGAATTGAGTTTAGATGAACTTAAAAAAGTTATCAGATTTCAGTTAGCTGATTTAGTGTAAATAGTTTTACTGTCATCAGTAACATAAATTAATTAGACTATCCTTAGATAATATATAGCTTATATATTGTATATGACCTAAGGTATATTATAAAACTCCAACCTAATTTGAATTCGTTATTTGAATTCATTGGTTGGAGTTTTATGTAGTACACTATAAAATTTTAACTTCCTGTAATATAAGAAGTAAAGTAACGGTTTTTTAATTATTTCCTAAGCTTTTTATCCAATCAAAAAACTTAGAAAAAAAGTTTCCAATTGCATCAAGAAGTCCTTGAAAGAATCCACTATCTTGAATATCTTTACCTGAGTTTTTTAGTGCTTCTGAAATTTGATTACCTATGCTTTTTAAAGTTTCTTTAACGTTATCATAATCTATGTCTAAATCATTTATATTAACCATTAATGCTTTTATTTGTTCTTTTTGATCATCTGATATTTCAACTGTATAATTATTTGTAACATTTTCAACTATTTTTGAAATCTCCTCATTATTTTTTGGAGCTTCTTTTATAACTTTTGTTTTAACATCATTAATAACTTTAGCAGCTTCATCATATCCAATTTCTTCACCTAAATCTGAAGTAGTTTCTATTTCTTCTTGAGCTGTTTTTTTATTTTTTAATGACAACTCTTCACCTTTAGCACTTTCAAAACCCTTTAATATTCCTGATAGTGCAGATGTTCCAGTAACATGAAAAGGTGAGCTTGCTTTTACATCAGCATTAGTTACTCCAGATGTAACTAGAGCATTTGAAAGCATAAGTGGAGTAACTTCTGTTAAATTTTTAGCTGTTACGTGTATTCCACCATCATTAGTAAGTTTAACATATGAAGAGGAATAACAGCCACCTTGATAATTAGATTGATCATTAGGGTCAAGACCTAACTGTTTTATAATATCATCATTAGTTATTCTATCTATGCTGACTTCATTTTCGTTAACTCCAAATTCTTTTAACATTTGGGCTTCTTGTTCATCTGTTAAGTCAATACCCAAAGTTACTCTTTCATTACTTTGTGCTTGTACAGTAGAACTAAATAAAGAAAAAGCAACAGTGCATGCTGTAATTAACTTTAGTATATTTTTTTTCATAATAAAACTCCTTTTATTTATATATAAGATTACTTTACTTTAATATTATTAAAGAAAGTTGAAAAATAGAAGGCTTTTAAGATATATTTAAGAATTTACTAATGAAAAATTAAAATATATGAAATTAGTGCTTATAATACAATAAATAGTTTATTATATATAAAGTAAGCTAAATTATATTAAATATAACTTAGCTTACTTTAATTATTTAATCTATATAACTATATCTAATAAATAAAATTTTTAAATTTAAAAGGCACCAGAATCTCCGCCTCCACCACCTGAAAAATCTCCTCCAGATGAAAAATCATTAAAACTATTGTTACTAAAATCCATACTATTATTGAAATTCGAATCGTTATTATAATTGTAATTGGCAGAATTGTATATTTCATTAAACAAAAATGCATTAGCCATATAACAACTATAAAAAGTAGGGTTAAAACCATTATTAGAAAGGTTATCTCCATTAAGGTCATTTAGATCCATTTCTAAATCATAATAACTTATTCCAAGTGCAGGGGCATATATTATAGATTCTTTTATATTATCTATACTTTTAGTTTTTATAAGTGATAACAAGTATTTTTTATATGCAGACCATTTAAGATATTCATTGTAAGCATCATTATTTAATATTTCTTTATTTTTAATACTTATATAATAATTATGGGATCTTCCATTAAGTCTAACTTCATTTATAAAATCCCAATAGGAATTATTAAATTTTTTAGCTCTTTTTTGGCTATTTTGAATTTCCTTTTTTATGGATTCAAAAGAAAATTCATTATTACTATCTTCATAATTCTTGAACCAATCCATTAATACTTTCAAATGTGAATATTCACATTCTGAGCTATCTTTTATTCTTTTAAACTTAACATTAATAAGTTCATCTTCATCAAATATATTGCTATCTATCATATAAAAACCTTTATTTGCTAGATACATTAATGTAGAAGGAACTATGGCCCAATTAATATTATTTTTATCATATAAATATGCAACCAAAGCAGGACTTGTATTAGTAGGCGGATATGGAAGTTTATCTTCTTGTATAAAAACAAAGTTTGATCTATATTCATTTAAAGTATCATTGAAAATTCTTTTTGAACGTCTGTGTGCAAGATAAAATATTATAGCAATTAATAAAATTAATAAAGATGGAATTAAAATAGGGAATACCATATCAGAAGAATCTTTTTTGACATATTCATTTATATTATTATCTATAATATTTGAATTATTATTATTTTCAAATGGTGAAGTTGTAATTGGAGCTTTAATAAAATCAGCTTGAAATCTTAAATCAATACCTAAATCTGAAGTTAAGTTTTCGCCAGTAATTTTAATTTTATCGGCTGAAGTTTCCGTATTAAAAGTCCCATCACCATAGACTGTATAATATAAGTTATTAGCATTAAAATTAGCTGAATTTAATTTAAGGTTTAGTTCAACATTATTAACTGGATTTTCTGTTGAAGCTGTGTAAAAGCTCCAATTTAAAGAACTAAAATCTTCATATTTCTTTGCAGCAGAGTTTACTAAATACTCAATTTTAAATTTCTTTTCTTCATTACTACTTTTAGAATAAATCTTTACTTGAACCTTATCATCAGCATTTATAATTTCATAACTGTTATTTGATTTATCACTTTTGTTTTCTAAATTATATATTCCAGTAGAATCTTCAATAGTTACATTATTAATAGAATATCCATTAGATTCATTTAAATTTAGATTTAAGTAAATACCATTAAAATCTCCATTAAAACTATAAGTAAATTCATCATTTACTAAAACATCCCCATTGTTTTGTATTTCGGCATTTATAAGTAATTTATCAATTGAATAATACTTATTATCTGCAAATACAGTTATTGGAATTGTTAATGAAAATAATAATGTTAAAAAGAAAATTAGTTTTTTCATTATTTATACCCCCCTTATAAATATTAGAATATCATATTATATGTATTTTCTCCATATAACTAAATAGTATTAAGATAAAATTTAAAGTTTATATTCATTAACGTTTTCATTTAAAGGGAAATAATATATAATAGACTACATAATAACTATAAAGGAGAATATGTTTATGAAAAGAATATTTGAATTAACAACAAGTGATATTGAAGGTTTAAATAAAAATACTCTTAAGGAGATAATTAAAACTTCAGAAGGTAGAACTGTTATGTCAGAGACTATCGTTAGCTATACTCCCTATATAAGAGAAGTATCTAATTTAGAACTTGCTGCAAGCTTTGGGGCAGATATGATAACTTTAAATACATTTAATTTTGAAAAACCTTTTATTTTTGGTATAGATGGTGGAACTAATTTACTTTCAATAGATAACTTGAATAAAATAGGAGATCAAATCAAAGATAATTTAACTAATAAAGATTATATAAAGAATATTAAGAAGTTAGTTGGTAGAATGATAGGAGTAAACTTAGAACCTGTACCAGAAGGTAGTACTTATGAAAGAGGATATACATTAAATAGAGAAAATCTTGAGAAGGTTAAGGAATATGGTTTTGACTATATAGTGTTAACAGGAAATCCTAATACAGGTGTTACTGAAAAAACTATTTGTGACGGAATAAAGCTTGCTAAGGAAATATTAGGGGATAGTACTTTGATAATAGCAGGAAAAATGCATGGAGCAGGTAGTGGAAATATATATGATGAAAATGCTATAAAAAGCTTTATAGATTGTGGTGCAGATGTTGTATTAATACCAGCTCCAGGAACAGTACCAGGATATGATTTAGAGTTAGCAAAGAAAATAATTACTCTTATTCATGAAAATAATGCACTAGCAATGACTACTATTGGTACATCACAAGAGGGTGCAAGCAAAAGTATAATAGAACAAATAGCTTTAAATTCTAAAATGGCAGGAGCAGATATTCAACATATTGGGGATTGTGGAACTTTTGGAATAGCATTACCTGAAAATATAATGGCACTTTCAGTAACAATAAGAGGAATTAGACATACTTACAGAAGAATGTCTCAATCAATATTAAGATAATAAAAATATAAAATAATAAGACGAGGCTGTCGCAGAAAGCTATTTAAAGTAAAATGTAGAATGTAAAATATTGCATTATTAATTGTGTGACAGCTCCGTCTTATTTTTAATAGAATGCTATCTCAGAATTACTTAAATTTGAATTTATGATATGAAATTAAAATTACAGGTGAGATATTTGAAGTCACCATAGTATAAAATGTTTTATCAAAATGATAACTAATTCTCAACTTGATATAAAAATATATCATAAAACTGTTATTACTATTAAATTTAATTTGGCATATTCATTGCTTATATATAATAAATAATGTAAAGAAAAGCTATATTATTTTAAATATAAGAAAGTGAAGTGAAGCTAATGTCATTACTAATAAAGAATGGGATAATTATAACAGCAAGTGAAACATATAAAGGTGATATATATATTGAAGATGGCATTATAAAAGAAATTGGTACTTGTATAAATAAAGAAGCAAATAAAGTAATTGATGCTAAGGATAAATATGTAATACCAGGAGGTGTAGATGTTCATACTCATTTAAATTTAGACGTTGGAATTGCTGTAGCTAATGATGATTTTTATACAGGGACTGTTGCAGCTGCATGTGGAGGAACAACTACAATAGTTGACCATATGGGCTTTGGTCCTAAAGGATGTAATTTAAAGCATCAAGTAGATGTATATCATGGATATGCAGATAATAATGCAGTAATAGATTATAGTTTTCATGGAGTAATTCAACATGTTAATGAAGAAATACTTAATGAAATTGAAAGCATAGTAAAGGATGAAGGGATACCAAGCTTTAAGGTTTATTTAACATATGATTATATGGTAAATGATGAGGAAGTGTTAAGAGTATTAAATAGATTAAAAAAGCTTAATGGAGTTACAACTGTTCATTGTGAAAACCATGGTAGCATAAAGGTGCTAAAAGATTATTATGTGAAAAATGATTTAAAAACTCCTAAATATCACCCTTTAAGTAGACCTGTAGAAGCAGAAGGTGAAGCTGTAAACAGAATGATAAATTTATCATCAATGGCAGGTGATGCACCTTTATATATAGTTCATTTATCTTCAAATTTAGGATTAAGCTATATAAAAATGGCAAGAGATAGAGGACAAAATATATATGCAGAAACATGTCCTCAATATTTAGTTTTAGAAGATAGTAAATATGATTTGGATAATAATGAAGGATTAAAATATATTATGAGTCCTCCTTTAAGAAAAGAAGAGGATATAAATGCTTTATGGAAGGGAATTAAGGATGGATATATACAAACTGTAGCAACAGATCACTGTCCTTTTGCTTTTAATAAAGATAAACAACTTGGAAAAGATGATTTTACAAAATGCCCTAATGGAGCACCAGGAATTGAAGAAAGAATGCCTTTGATTTTTTCCGAAGGAGTAATGAAAGGTAAAATTAACATTAATAAATTTGTTGAAGTTTGCTGTACAAATCCAGCTAAAGTTTTTGGGTTGTATCCTAAAAAAGGTTCAATACAAGTTGGTGCAGATGGAGACATAGTTATAATTGATCCAACTATAGAAAAAGAATTAACTATTAAAGATTTACATTCAAATGTTGATTATACTGCTTATGAAGGAATACAAGTAAAGGGTTATCCTATTTATACAATTTTAAGAGGTGAAATTATAGTTAAGGATAATAACTTTATTGGGGAAAAAGGTAATGGTAGATTTATAAAAAGAGAAATTAAAGAAATTTTATAATAAAAAATAGGAGATAGTTAAAGTATAATATTATATCAATTATAATTTAACTATTTCCTATTTAATTATTTTATATATTCAGTAACAAAATCAGTAAAAAGAATACCATCTAAATGATCTATTTCATGGCAGAAGCATTTTGCTAAATCACCTGTACCTGTTAAAATAATTTTTTTGCCATATTCATTTAATGCTTGAACAGTTACCTTTGCTGGTCTTTTAAGTTTTCCCCATTTATTTGGACAACTTAAGCAACCTTCAATAACTTCTTGTGTTCCTTCTTTTTTTATTATTTTAGGGTTAACAAGCTTTATAAGCCCTTGTCCCATATCCATTACAACCAATCTTTTTAAAATACCAACTTGTGGAGCAGCTAAACCTCCACCATTTTCTGTATTATACATAGTATCAGCCATATCATTTAATATTTGTCTTATTTTATCATCAACAACTAAAACTTCTTTACTTCTTTTTCTTAATATTTCATCACCAAACAATCTAATTTGCCTTAATGCCATTTAAACAACACCTCTACTTTGTTCAGATCTTGATTTTCTCTCACTTTCTTCAAAAAGGAAAACTTCTTCTATATTACTACGAAATACTTTAGCAATATCATAAGCTAACCAAATAGAGGGCTCAAATTTTTCAGTTTCAATAGCATTAATTGCTTGCCTTGAAACACCTACAAGCTTTCCTAATTGCTCTTGAGTTAAACCTAAATCTTCACGAAATTGTTTTAATTTATTTTTCATTAAATATCACTCCTGTAACGTTTACCTTACATTTTTAATTTAGCATTTCTTTGGTTGTGTGTCAAGCTAACCTTACATAAAATATGTAGAAAGTAATAATAATTTATAGGATAATTATTACTACTTGTTATATTACATAATTTGCATAAGAAAAAAATAATGTAAAGTCTAAAGATTTATACAAAATGATTTATCAATGAATAGTCAGAAAATAATATGATATTTCTAACTTTTTTCTTTATAAAAAGAAGAGATTAAAGTATGGCCAAAGATAATGCTTGAAACTACAGTAATATAATCTGCATAAATAAAATTAAAGCATATTGATAAAATACTTAATACAAAAAGTAAAAAATTAATGAGAAGTAGATAAGATTTTTCTTAAAATTTATAGGCTTCATTTAACCTTCTTCCTTATAATAGTTAATATATATAGTAGTTATAATGATATTTCTAGTAAATGGATATTAAATTTAAATATTTATTTTAATTTTATGTTTCTTTAAAGTTTAATTAATATACTAATATCATGTTTAGAGTTAAATGTCATTTAAGTTTAATATCTTGTATTAAGAATATATATGAGATACTTATGAGTTTGGAGAGGAGAATTTATAATGATTACTAATATATATTTGGTAAGACATGCACATTCAAAATATAATTTAGATGAATTAAATAGACCTTTATCTGAAGAAGGAATTAATGAATCAAAGAAAGTAGTAGATTTATTAATAGATAAAAATATCACTAAGATAATATCAAGCCCATATAAAAGAGCTAGACAAACAGTAGAGAAATTAGAAAGACATTTTAAATTAAATATAATAATAAATGATAAATTTAGAGAAAGAAATATTTCAAATGGATATATTGATGACTTTGATAAAGTAATTTCAAAATATTGGAGAGATTTCAATTTTGCTTTATATGGAGGAGAATCAAGCAACTCAGCTCAAAGTAGAGGAGTAGGGGAACTAAAAAATCTTCTAAAGAAATATAAAGGCGAAAATATTGTAATAGGGACTCACGGAAATATTATGGTTCTTATAATGAATTATTATAATAAAAAATATAATTATTATTTTTGAAAACTTTAAGTATGCCAGATATTTATAAATTAACTTTTAAAGATAAAGAATTTTTAAGTAATAATCGTATTTGGAATTAGATTATTAAATGTAGTGGAAGTATTTATCTAATGTATGATGATAAAAAAGAAATTTAAATTTCTAATAAATACATTTATTCTTTAAATTATAAAGGGAGTCGCGTTACGCGACGTCCTTTATTTTATTGGAAATATAATAAAATATTTTTACCAAGCTATTATTTTATAAAGTATCTAGAAAGTGAGCTATATTGCCGGATTAAGATAGTATTTAAATTGACTTTATTTAATTTAAGAAGGGCTGGTAAAACTTTGAGAAATGAGATGTTTACAATGATTTTATAGGGATGTATAATTTAAGAAAGGCTTAAAATCAATGGATTAACATTAACATGAGATGTATTTAAATTCATTAAAATTAACTGGATTTTCAGTTAAATACAGATTAACATTAACATGAGATGTATTTAAATGTAGTAACAGGAAGTCCTCCTGTTCCTAAGATCAGATTAACATTAACATGAGATGTATTTAAATTATTATTTCATCCCTTCCTTCGCAATAATATCAAGATTAACATTAACATGAGATGTATTTAAGTTTTCTGGAGAAAAAAGTTCTTTTGTACCATTTTCTAATTAATGTATAAATGAAACTATATGTATATTTGTAGTTACTGTATAGAATATCAATAGTAACTACAATTAAAGTATTATTATATATTTAAATTGATAAATATAAAAAGTCAAGGGAATAATGAAACGTGATATTCTTGAAACTATAAGGTTAACTATATTATTTTCCAGAAAATCTTTTGTATTTTAAGAGGCAAAATAATTAAAAATAAAATTAAAATAATTAAATATTTATTGTAATCGAATCCAGTAGATTGACAAGAATGCTAAATAGTTTTATAATTAGTTAGAAGTCTAACAAAAGTGTGGGTGTAATTAATGAGTGAAATAAAACACATTGGAAGAAAAATTAATATACTGTCTCATAAAATTAAGAGAAGAATAGGAAAAGTAGCCTTAGAATATGGGATAAGCAGTATGCAAGCAAAAATTCTAGGGTTTATATTTCATCAAGCACCTAAGAGAGACATATTTCAAAAAACAATTGAAGAAGAATTTGATATTAGACGTTCTTCAGTAACAAGTGTACTTTCTTTGATGGAGAAAAATGGATTAATCGAAAGAGTTAGTGTTTGTGAAGATGCAAGACTTAAAAAGATTATATTAACTGATAAGGGAATTGAAATTAATAAATCTGTATACAAAGAAATTGAAATTGTAGAATCTATAATTTCTGATTCTTTAAGTGAAGAAGAACTTGAATTGTTTAACGAAATATTAGAGAGATTAACTAAGAAGATTGCAGATTGATGCAATTTTTTTTAATTGATTAGTTAGAAGCCTAACAAATTAATTATTTTAAATAGTGAATTTTATTTAATTTCTTTAAGCTATTAAAATAATAAATTTAGTTTTTATTATGAGTTAGTATAAATTTAGTTAAGAAAAAGGATTAAATAATTCATATATTATGTTTTATTATTTTGGGTGAAAACTAATAAAAAATAGAATGTTTTTTAATACTAAGGTTAGAAATCTAACAAAAGGAGGAATAGTATGATTAAAAAATTAGCTAGTTATATTAGGGAGTATAAAAAAGATTCAATCTTAACTCCTGTTTTTATTGCATTTGAAGTAATACTTGAAGTAATTATTCCTGTTTTAATGGCTATGATTATTGATAATGGAGTAGAGAAAGGGGATATGAAGTATGTAACTATACTTGGAGTTATCATGTTAGTTATGGCATTTGTATCTCTTACATTTGGAGCTTTAGCTGGAAAAACTGGAGCTAAGGCATCTACAGGATTTGCTAAAAATTTAAGAAAAGGAATGTTTTATAAAATACAAGATTATTCTTTTTCAAATATAGATAAATATTCAACAGCAGGGCTTGTAACAAGATTAACTACAGATGTAACAAATGTTCAAAATGCATATTTAATGATTATTAGAACACTAGTAAGAGCACCATTTATGCTTATAGCTGCAATGGTAATGAGTTTTTATATTAATGCAAAGATGTCTTTAATATTTTTAGGTGCAATTATATTCCTTGCAGTTTCTTTATATTTTGTAATTTCAAATGCTCATCCAATTTTTAAAAAGGTATTTAGAAAATACGATGATTTAAATGCTAGTGTACAAGAAAATTTAACAGGTGTTCGTGTAGTAAAAGCTTATGTAAGAGAAGATCATGAAATTAGTAAGTTCCATAAAGCTTCTCAAAACTTATATAACATGTTTATAAAGGCAGAAAAGATAATAATATTAAATGCGCCTATAATGCAATTTACTATGTACACAATTATCTTATTATTCTCTTGGTTTGGTGCAAGGATGATAGTATCAAATAGCATGACAACAGGGGAACTTATGAGTTTATTCACATATGCTGGTAATATTTTAATGAGTCTTATGATGATGTCAATGGTATTTGTTATGGTTACAATGGCAAAATCAGCAGCAGAAAGAATTGTTGAAGTATTAGAAGAAGAAAGTGATTTGAAAAATCCTGAAAATCCTATATATGAAGTTAAAGATGGTTCTATAGAATTTGATAATGTTAACTTTAGTTATAGTAAAAAAGAAGATAATTTAAACTTAGAAAATATAAACTTAAACATAAACTCAGGTGAAACTATTGGAATCATAGGTGGAACAGGAAGTGCAAAATCAACATTTGTTCAACTTATTCCAAGACTTTATGATGTAACAAGTGGTTCATTAAAAATTGGTGGAGTAGATGTCAGAGATTACGATATTGAAACATTAAGAAATGAAGTGTCTATGGTTCTTCAAAAGAACGTACTTTTCTCAGGAACTATAAAAGAAAACCTAAGATGGGGTAATAAAGATGCTACTGATGAAGAAATAGTGAAAGCTTGTAATGCAGCTCAAGCAAGTGAATTTATAGAAAATTTCCCTGATAAATATGATACTTATATTGAACAAGGTGGTACAAATGTATCAGGTGGACAAAAGCAAAGATTATGTATTGCAAGAGCATTACTTAAAAAGCCAAAAATATTAATTTTAGATGATTCAACAAGTGCAGTAGATACAAAAACAGATGCATTAATTAGAAAATCATTTAAAGAATCCATTCCAGATACTACAAAAATAATTATTGCACAACGTATTTCTTCAGTGGAAGATGCAGACAAGATTATAGTATTAAATGATGGTAAAATTGATGGAATTGGAACTCATGAAGAGTTATTAAAAACAAATGAAATATACAAAGAAGTATATGATTGTCAAGTGAAAGGAGCTGGTGAAGATGAAGCCAAATAATGGACAAAAAGTAAGAAGCCATGGCCCAGGAGCACCAGGGAAAATGCCAGTTGGAAGAAAAAGCAAAAATCCAATGAAGACATTAAATAGACTTTTGGGATATGTCTTTAAAGAATATAAATTTCAATTTTTAATAGTAATATTTTGTATATTAATTAGTTCACTTGCAACTGTAGCAAGTACATTATTTCTAAAGACTTTAATAGATGATTATATAACACCATTTTTAGGTCAATCAAATCCTAACTTTGGACCTCTATTAAAGACAATTGGAATGATGGCTATAATATACTATATAGGAACATTATCAACTTATATATATAATAGAATTATGATAGTTGTGGCTCAAGGAAGTCTTAAAAAAATTAGAGATGACATGTTTAAGCATATGGAAGGTTTACCAATAAAGTATTTTGATACTCATTCTCATGGTGAGATAATGAGTTTATATACTAATGATACGGATACATTAAGACAAATGATAAGTCAAAGCTTACCACAATTAGTATCAGCTGTAATTACAGTAGTTAGTGTATTTTTATCAATGATAGTTTTAAGTTTGCCTCTTACTTTAGTTGCAGTAGTAATGATTTTAGTAATGTTTAAAGTTATAAAAGTAATTGGTGGGAAAAGCGGATTTTACTTTGGAAAACAACAAAAAGATTTAGGAAAAGTCAATGGATTTATAGAAGAAATGATGGAAGGGCAGAAAGTTGTTAAGGTCTTTTGTCATGAAGATGAATCAAAAGTTGATTTTGATAAATTAAATGATGCTTTATGTGATAGTGCTTATAAAGCTAATACTTTTGCAAATATCTTAATGCCTATTATGGGTAATTTAGGTTATATAAATTATGTTCTTACAGCAGTAGTTGGTGGTATTTTAGCAATAGGAAACATTGGAGGATTTACACTAGGTGCACTTGCATCATTCTTACAACTTACAAGAAACTTAAATCAACCAATAGGACAAATGTCACAACAATTTAATGCAGTAATTATGGCACTTGCTGGAGCAGAAAGAATCTTTGAACTTTTAGATGAAAAACATGAAACTGATGATGGCTATGTAACATTAGTTAATGCTAAAGTAAAAGAAGATGGAGAATTAGAAGAAGTAAAAGAACGTACAGGAATATGGGCTTGGAAACATCCTCATAGTGATGGTACTATTACTTACACAAGAATGCTTGGAGATATGGTATTTGATGATGTAGACTTTGGATACGATGATAAAAAGATAATTCTTCATAACATAAAACTATTTGCAAAGCCAGGTCAAAAGGTAGCTTTTGTTGGAGCAACAGGTGCAGGTAAAACTACAATAACTAATTTAATTAATAGATTTTATGATATTCAAGATGGTAAAATACGATATGATGGAATTAACATTAATAAAATTAAAAAAGATGATTTAAGAAGATCACTAGGAATAGTTCTTCAAGATACACATCTATTTACAGGAACAATAGCAGATAACATTAGATATGGTAAGCTAGATGCAACTGATGAAGAAGTATTTGCAGCTGCTAAACTTGCTAATGCTGATACATTTATTAAGCATTTACCACAAGGATACGATACTATGATAACAGGTGATGGAGCTAATTTATCACAAGGACAAAGACAATTATTAGCAATTGCTAGAGCTGCCATTGCAGATCCTCCAGTATTAATACTAGATGAAGCAACTTCAAGTATAGATACAAGAACTGAAGCAATAGTCCAAGAAGGTATGGATAAACTTATGCATGGTAGAACAGTATTTGTTATTGCTCATAGACTTTCTACAGTTAAGAACTCAGATGTAATTATGGTTCTTGAGCAAGGAAGAATAATAGAACGTGGAAATCATGATGATTTAATAGAGCAAAAAGGAAAATACTATCAACTTTATACAGGAGCTTTCGAGCTACAATAAATTTAAAATCTCAAGTATTTATTTACTTGGGATTTTTTTTAATGTTTTAAAAAGTAAATATATTCAATATATAAATTAGTAAACTTACAAATTATATTGTAATATAGAGGGAAAAAATAAAATGTGTAGAATAATTATATATTATAGAGTATTAAATAAAATAAAGGAGAAGAAATTTGAGTACTATAAGTTTAGGTAGAAGTGGAATAGTAGGAATATCCTATAGTGAGACAAGCTTATTAAAAAGTAATCTAATGAGAGCAAATGAAAGAAGAAATAGCGCATCAAACAATATAAATTCAGCAAAAGTAAAATTGCAGGTAAATGGAAGATCAGGTAGAATAAGAGTAGAAACAGATAATTTGCAAAGTTACTACAGTAGTTTGAAAAGTAATAACTCAAAAATAGAAAAAATAATAAGAGATATAGATTACATAGTAAGAAAATTTAAAGAAGTTGATAGTAGATGTGCAAGTAGAGTAAGAGCAATAAGTAGAAGCTATAAAGTCCAATCTTTTATAAGTAAGATTGGAAATTCATTAATATCATTTGGAAACAAGGTGTTTAATGGAGTAAGTAGTTTCTTTAAAGATGGAATGAACATAATAAAAAATATATACAATTCTTCAGTAAGCTGGATTAATAGTTATGGCTTTTATGGAAGCTTAGCATCAGGAAATTTTAATTTAGGAATGTATCCTGGATTAGCTATGGCTGGAATGGGAGTAGGAGTAACAACATTAGGACCTATAATTTCTGGAGGAGTAACAAATAGCAATAAAGGAATTGAAGAATATCTAAAAAAATCTTTCAAGCAAGTTATATTAGGAGAATTTACAAATACTGATGATATAACTTTATTAGGAACTGTTGGTGAAATTGGAGTAGGTTTTACACCTATTGGTATTGCGCAGGATGGAAGAGATCTTGTAAAATGCTTTGTTGATTGGGAATGGTCATGGAAACATGTTGGATGGACGGCATTTGGACTTGTTGCATTAATACCAGGGGTTAGTGAATTGAAAAAGCTTTTTAAAGGATTTGATAATGTTTCTGATATAGCTAAAGATACTTCAAAAGTAGTAAAAAATATAGACAAGATAGACGAGGTTAGTGATACTATAAAGGGGGTTGGTAATGCTAACATTAAATATGATTATAATATGATAGAAAATCCTGGACCATTAGCAAAAATAGATGGACAGCCAGCATCAAATTTCTATGGAGGTAAATATAATATTGAAGTACTTACTGAAGATAGAATATATTATAGAGCAGGTCAAGATGGAAAGCCTTTAGGGCAATGGTTCACTTCTGAACCAGCAGAATCAGTAACAAAAGTTAGAATAGATACAGCAGTAAAAGAACAGTGGATTGACCAAGTTACTGGTGAAATTACAGGGACATCAATTATAGATACAAATTATGCAATAAAAATTCCGAAAGGAACTACAGTATATACAGGTCCTGTTGGGTATCAAGGTGGAGTGTATTTAGGTGGAGAGGATATCATTCAGACATTTATACATGAACCTTGGAAACTGAATGTTGAAGTAATAAATAAGACACCGCTAAAGTAAGGAGAATATAAAATGGATAAATTAAAAGATATTAATGAATTAAAACAATTATTTGAAGAGTTATTATTAATTGTAGATAAATATGGTGATAGTTCAATTAATAATCAAAAAAAAATAATTATGCGTATTATTGATAAAATTGCTGGTATAGATATCAGTAATTCAGAAAAACAATTTATAGAAATACAGAGGGAGTATAAAAATTTATATCCAGCAAGAGGAGGATTATCAGAGTTTTATATTTGGAATGATGATTTTAATGAAAGACAAAAGTTAAATGAACCATTAAGTAAAATAAGAGAGCGTTTATGGGAAATATTGAAATGAAATATAATTGCATTTTTATGTATAATTTAAATTTCAATGTATAATAAACAATAAGAAAACTGCATAAAAAATTCTTAAAACAGAATGTAGTTAAATCAGTAAAATTTAAAGAACATGTCACTGCATAACTTAAATAATGCAGTGAAAGACGATAGAAGGATTAATATTTTAGTAATTGGAGCCATTAATCTTTTTTATCTATATACATTTAAAATCTAAGATAACAAAACTTATGAAAATGCTGTAAGCTGAAAGTTATGGAGAAAATTAAAGTTTAAGAACTCTTTAATGTGTGCGCTATATTTAATAGGGAAAATATTATGGATAGAGCATATAGTATTAAATCTAATAATTTAGATGATAAGTGTGTAGGGGAAATCTATTACAATTAAACTGTTGGATGATAGATTCAAAGAAATAAGGGAAGTAGAAATAGATAGTGATGATGCCATTAAAGATATACTTACTTATTTTAGAGAAAATAATTTGTTAGATATATGTCTTATAATTCGAGGAAAGAAAAAGTTATTAATAAATAATCAATTTGATGGTACGAAAGAAAAAGATAAAGAAAATTTGAGAAAAGCAGAAGATATAGTTTTAAAAAATGATTAATAGTAAAGCACTTAGAGTAATCTAGGTGCCTTATTTTAATATTAATCCTAAAGTTAAAAATAGCAAGCATAGAAACATTAATGTTATATTTAAATCTATTCTTATAAATTCTTTCTTACATTTCGATTTAATCACCTCACTATTTATCAGATTGTAATTCTTTTATGTTGTTTAAATCAGTAAAGTCTTTTCCCTCAGCATATTTAAGAAATCTTTCTAATTCAGTAGATCTTATTTTTAATGAACCTAATTTTAAGGCTAAGAGATTACCATTTTTAATTAGGCTATAAACATAATCGGTGTTAACTTTTAATTTACGAGCTACTTCAGAAACAGTGAAAAGGTCAGTATCTATTTTCTTATTTAATATAATCGGTTGAGATTCAATGGTGTTAGGCTTTTTAGACGTATTATTTAAGCTGGAAGCAACATCTATAATAAAATCTTTAATTTCATTACGTGGAATATTTATTTCTAATTTAATAAACTCTTCTTTCATAATAATCACCTCATTAGAATTCATATCCAAATAAATAGATATTTAAACAAGATATAAAGAAACATTATGTAAAAAAGACTAGAATATAATTTTATTCTAGTCTTAAATTTTGCCGAGATTTTGCCAAGGCTTTTTTGTAATTCATAGATTTAGTAAATATTTATTGTTCATTAAATTTACAAATAAAAACTCTTTAAACTATTGATTTTAAAGGGTTTATAAATAAAACTAAATTTTAATAAGTTTTATTGAATTACAAAGTTTTAATATTACAGAACTCCGCTTACGGCTTGTCTCGCAATGTGAAAAACACTAGGTTAATGCCTAGTGTTTTTCTTTTTAATGGAATATTTAAAAATCTTCAAACTTTTCTATAATCCATAAGGGATCAAAGCTAATAATATAATTGTCTAATTTGTAGAATGCACCAAACTTATCTTTATAATAACATAAAGCTTCATTTAAAAATTCTTCAGTTACACCTAGAGAATCAGCCATCTCATATTTATTTGGTATTCCTTTTTTATAACAATCAATTAAATCCTCAATACTAATAAGTTTTTGATATCCCCATCGTCTAGCAATTATTTCTTGCTTTCGATTACTGATATTATTTTGATCAGTTATGTTTCCAACTGTTTTGTAATAATGACCTAACTCTTCAGCAAGGATACACTTTTTTTCTTTATCAGTTACTAATTTATTATTTATAGCAATACGTACTCCCTTACAGTAACCATCTTTAGTTATTAAATTAGCTTCTTTAACTATTACGCCAAGAGTATCAGCTTCTTTTAGTAAAAATTCATAATCCATAAAATCACCATTAATTATTCCAGAAATCATCATCATCCATTATATTTTCATCATGAATAAAATCCTCCTTAGAAAAGTTGCCATTTTTATCATGGGCAGCTACTGGAGAAAAATCACTAATGAAATTATTATTTATATTTGCAGTCTTTTTAAATTCTAATAATTTTTTGGATTTTTTCCTTTCTAAATCTAATAATAATAATATTTTCTGTGTTAAAAGTTCAAAATAAGAGTCAATATATTTAGATTTTATAGCAGTAGACTCTAAATTAGATTTATTTAAAGGTAAGTTATTTATTTTTTTGAATTCCAGTTCTTCATACTCGGATAGCTTATTTATATTGTCTCTAATAATTTTAAGTGTCGAACTATTATTTAGTTTTAATAAATTTCTTACTAATTCATTTAAATCTGAATCGGTTAAGGTGTTGACATCAAAATTATTCTTAAGTTTTTTATTCTGATCTATTAATTCTAGATTAATAAACTCATTTACATTAATGTTAAAAAAATTAGCTATTTTTTTTAAAAGATCTTCATTAGGTAGAATTCTACCACTTTCAATATCCCCTAAATAAGATCTAGATATATTAAGAGCTTTAGCTAAATCAGATTGAGTAAATTTCTTACCATTTTCTAAACTTACATTACTTCTTAATTGTTTAATTTTAAGACCTAATTTACTAATCATAGTACACTTACCTTTCTATTTTATAATCAAATTATACGTCTTTTACGTCATTTTGTCAAAGAGTATATGTAAAGTTGAGGAAATTAAATTTAAAATAGGATATTTATAAAGTATAAAGAAAAAAGACGTAAAATTCGAATCGACACTTACGTTTTTATGACGTAAAATTGTTTTAATAAAAGATATGTTAAATACAGGGAGGTAATATAAATGGTTGAATTAATAATAGGATTACCATGGTATAAAAAAATTCAGGTTTTAAGAATCGTAAATGGATGGTCTCAAGCAGAGGCAGCTGAAAAATGTTTTACAGTGCAAAAGGCTTTTTGGACTTGGGAATGCGGACAAGTTTATCCAAGAAAAAATAGTAGGAGAGCTATTTCTCAAGCTTTTAAAATTCCTGAAAATGAAATATTTGATTAATAGTAGGAAAAGTTAGATTTAGAAATATATAAATTAAATTTTAAGGAGAAAGTAAGATATATAAGTGAAAAATTAAAGTTATTAGAAAAAATGTTATATGACTATAGGAGAAATAAGATAGAGATTAAAAATCTAAAATTAGATTTAGAGATATTAGAAAATGATTATACGGGTGTTGAAAATATAGGATATGAAGAAAGAAGCAGCAAAACATATAAATTTAATAGTAGCGTAGAGAATGAGATAGTAAGAAGAGAAAAAGAAATGAGAGATATAAAAAGAGAAATTCGATTAAAAGAAATACAGATACAAAGAATAGACGATACAATAGAAGTTTTAAGTGAAAGAGAAAACTATATAATTAAAGAATTTTATTTTAACAATAATCAAATCAAGTATATATCAATGGATTTAAGTTTAGCAGAAACTTATTGTTCAACATTAAAGACAGAGGCTTTAAAAAAGCTAATTAAATATAATATCTTATTAAAATCATAGTATTTTCTAAGGAACTTATAAGATATTAAAAAAAATTAGGTGCTATAATGATATTGTAGAAAATATTGAAAGAGGCACTTGGTACTTAGTACTTTAAGTGGCTCTTTCTACTTTTAAGGAGGTGATTATATTGAAGAAAACTGATAATAAGCTACACTAGTAATTTAAAAGCATTGAATAAAACAATTTGAGAATATTTTAGTTTAGTAATATTTATATTCTCGGGAGGTAGTAGATGATTTTAGATTCAGTTAGAAATTTTATAATGACATGTCCGTATCTTAATGCTATAGATAATGGAGTAAACGTAAATTATTTAGGTGATCAAGCTGGAACATATAGTATTAATCAAGAGCCTGATGAAATTATTATAAAAAAATATGTAAATGGAGATACATTAAGAGAATATAATTTTATTCTTGTTAGTAAAGAGATATATACAGATAATGTAATGAAGAATATAAAAATTTCAAGCTTTTATGAAGAGTTTTTAGATTGGTTAGAAGAGCAAACTAATAAAGGGAATTTACCTAATCTAGGAGAAAATAAAAAAGCAATTTCAGTTGAGGCTATAAATAATGGACATGTATTAAAAGTAGAAAATGATAAAGTTAATTATCAAATAAAATGTAAATTAATTTATTTAAGAGAAGGAGAAATGAAATAATGGGAGTTAAAGAAAGAAAGAGTTATGCAAATTATTTAAATGTAGGAAAGGGAACAGAAGAGTATGTGTTAATGGGAGCAGGCTTTATAGAGTTGAATGAAGCACCAGCAGCACAAACAGTATCTAAGAAATATATTAATGATAAATCAGCTTCAAAGGCAATTATAGGATATGATTGGTCAACAAGCTTTAATACAGATATGATTAGAAGTGAAAAAGCAGTTGAATTTATATGTGAAATTGGTGAAATGCAAAAAATTGGTAGTGATGCCGAAACAGAATATGTTATTGTTGATTTAGATAAAGAAGTATCAGAAGAAGGAATAACAAATACTTATAAAGCAAGAAAATTTAGAGTGGCAGTAGAAGTTGCATCATTTGATAATAATGATGGTCAAATGGCCGCAACAGGAAATCTATTAGGAATTGGTGATATGGTTGCAGGTATATTCAATGTAACTACTAATACATTTACTGTAGATTCATCAGTGAAATAGGAGGCATCATGATAATAAATGGAGTTGAAATAGGGGATTTAAATATTTTTGATGCTGCTGTTGCAGAAAGATATGAAAAAACATTAGAAAAAGTTAATGAATCTCAAAAGGGATTAGAAGGATTGAAAACATCAATTATAATAAGAAAACAATGTGAAACAGTATTCTTTGTATTTGATGAATTATTTGGGGAAGGAACTTCAAAAAAGATATTTGGGGATTCTTTTAATTTAATTACATGCTTAAGTGCATTTGAAACTTTAGTAGAAGAAATAAAAAATAAGAATAAAGAAATAGATAAGATTTCTTCAAAGTATTCTCAAAATAGAGCACAAAGGCGTAAAAAATAATGAATATTTTAATAGATTTATTACCTAATAATGTAGTTATAGAAGATAAAAAGTATAAAATAAATAGTGATTTTAGAATATCAATTCTTTTTGAATTATTGATGCAGGATGACAATTTATCAGAAGAAGATAAACTTTGTTATGCATTAAATTTATACTATCCAACTCTACCCCAAAATATAAATGAAGCAGTAGGAAAAATGTTATGGTTTTATAAATGTGGTAAAGATAATTATAATAATAGCTCATCAAAAAGAAAGAGTAAAGTAATAGAGCAGATATATAGCTTTGAATATGATGATGATTATATATATTCTGCATTTTTAGACCAGTATGGAGTAGATTTACAAGATATAGAATATTTACATTGGTGGAAATTTAAAGCTATGTTTAAGGCTTTAAAAGAGGACAATGAGATAGTTAAGATAATTGGTTATAGGTCTATTGATTTATCCAAGTTAAAAGATAAAAATCAAAGAGAGTATTATAAAAATATGAAACAACTTTACGAAATACCTAAGAGTAAAAATGAATTAGAAAAAATAAATGAAATTGAAGAGGCTTTACTTAATGGTAAGGACTTAAGCAAAATACTATAGAAATGTAAGACAAGCACTTATTTTATAAGTGCTTGTTATTTTTTACAAGAAAGTAGGTGAGAAGATGGATGATAAGAGTAATGATATAATAATTTATAATGAAAATGAAATAAAAAAGTCTTCAGAAAATTTAACTGATGCTTTTGGAGATTCCAGAAAATTTTTATTAATGATTCTACTTGAGTTAAGAAAAGCTGTAGGTGAGGTTGGTAGTGAAATAGTAAGGCTTAATTCTAATTTAAATGATTTTAAAGATGTCTTAGATAATACTTTTTCAGAAGGAAGTAAAGATATTATAGAGTGGAAGAAAGAATCAATTGAAGCATTGAAAGAAGGTGGAGCAGAAGTAGAAAAAGCTTCAATTTCATTTCAATATATAACTAAAAAGGGTTCTGATATTTTTGATAAAATAATTTCTTCAGAAGCAATAAAGGCCATTGGTAATTTTGGAAAAGAAAGTATTAATTTAGCTAGTAATTTACAGGAAGTACAAAATATTATTGAGAGTACTTTTCCTAATGAAGCTGAATCCATTAATAAATGGGCTGAAAATGCAATTAATGCGTTTGGAATGAGTGAAATAGAAGCAAAACAATTTAATATTACAATGGCAGATACATTGAAGTTTATGGGATTCTCTAGTAGTGAAGCAGTTAATATGTCTCAAGGTATTATAGGACTTGCAGGGGATTAAAGTTAGTTCCATATGTTAGTAATAACATATTAAAAATGTGGTGAACTTATAAATATAAGGTGTGCATAAGTTAATTAATATATGTGCTATCGGTGAAAAGCTAAATTATAAGTTTATATTTAATTTATAAAATGCCAATACCGAGCCAAGCTTAAAGAGAAATCTTTTTGAAGGTGTAACGACTAAGATATACGACCTAAGTAGAGGATATAAGGTTATGAAATCTGTAGATTTAAGATGAAAGGCTTAGATTGAAGCGCCACACATCCATGAAAGGATGAAGAGATAGTCTATTCCGTTTTAAATATTACGAAAGTAACGGTAATTAAGTTTAGTAGTTTCTATAATATTGGGCATGAAGAAGCTTTTAATACTATACAAAGTGGAATATTAGGACAAAGTGAAAAATTAGAGAAACTTGGAATTAATATGTCTGAGGCCAACTTAGAAGCTTTTGCATTGTCTAAAGGGATGAATAAATCTTACAGTGAAATGAATGAAGCAGAAAAAGCAACTTTAAGATATAATTATATGTTAAAAGAAACATCTAATATTCAAGGGGACTTTGCAAGAAATAGTGGTTCTTTTGCTAATCAGATGAGTATAGCAAAATTAAATATGCAAGATTTAAGTACTGAAATTGGAAAAATATTATTACCGATTGCAGAAGAAGCCATGAAGAAATTTAATGAATTAGGTGAAAAGTTAAAAGAAGCGTTGAAATCAGAAGAAGTACAAGTTAAATTAAGGAATTTAGCAGATGAAATAGTAGAACTAATTAGTAAAGTAGGAGACTTAGCATTGGATAGTCTTCCTAAACTAATAGATTTGTTTAATTGGATTCTTGATAATGGTGAGTTAATTAAAGGGGTAATAGTTGGAATTGTAGCCGTATTAATGACATTAAAAGCTGTAAGTACAATATCAAATATTATAAGTATTCTATCTAATCCAATTAATTTAATTATAATAGGAATAATTGCATTAGTGTCTGCTATAGTATATCTTTGGAACACAAATGAAGGCTTTAGTAGTGCTATTATTAGCTGTTGGAATGCAATTAAAGACACTGCTTTAGGAGTATGGGATTGGTTGGTGAATTTTTTTACCGTAGATATACCTAGCGCATGGAATATATTGCTAGAATTCTTCCAAGGAGTACCTGATTGGTTTTCTCAGTTATGGGATAGTGTAATAAATACATTTTTATTATGGGGTGAAAATGTAGGTATTTTCTTTAGTGAAACTATACCAATGTGGATTAGTAGTATAATAGAATGGTTTAATGAATTACCATATAATATTGCTTTTACCTTAGGGACAGTATTAGGAAATATAATACAATGGGGTCTTGATATATGGACATACCTAGTTGAAAATATTCCATTATGGATACAAGGAATATCTGATTGGTTTGCACAACTTCCTATAGTGATAGGTCAATGGCTAATGAATATATTATTAAATATATATCAGTGGGGATCAGAATTATATAGCAATGCAATAACATGGATAAGCAATACAGTGAATAACATTATTAGTTGGTTTGCCCAACTTCCAGGTTCAATATGGGTATGGTTAGTGAATGTTATAACCAATATATATCAATGGGGATCAGAATTATATAATAATGCACTTACATGGGTAAGTAATACAATAAGTGGCATAATTAGCTGGTTTGCATCTTTACCAGGTAATATAGCAGCTTGGTTAAGCGCTTGTATAAGTAGCATTGTAAGCTGGGGATATAATATGGTTAGTAATGGGGCTAATGCTGCTAGAGATATGGTTAGTAGTATTATAAATATTATTTCTGGTTTACCAGGTAGAATATATGATATAGGTAGTAATATAGTTCAAGGGCTATGGAATGGTATCGTATCAATGGGGGGATGGATAAAGGAGAAAGTAAATGGATTCTTCTCAGGGATAGTAGATGGTGTAAAGAGTGTTTTAGGAATTCATTCTCCATCAAGAGTTTTTAGAGATGATGTTGGTAAATACATGGCTCAAGGAATAGGAGTAGGATTTGTTGATGAATCAGAAAATATGGAGTCAGAAATTTTAGGTGCTGTATCTAATTTAACATCTAATATGAGGGCAACTGTAGAGTTTGAAACTTCAAAAACATCTTTAGGAATGATGAGTAGCTTAACTGATTCAGGAAGCAATGAAACAACTGTTGATAATAATGATAATGGAGTATTTATAATAAAAAACTATATGGATAGTGATGAAATATCTGAATACACCTATAGAAAAGTAGACAATAAATTTGCATTAGCTGGGAAGAAGGTGAGATAATGCTTATTAATGATATCGATATAAGTAAGTTTAAAGCAAAATTATTGGAAAGGTCTATAGAAAATTCAGAGTTTGATATTAATAGTTTTTGGCTAGATAATTCTAAGGAACCTTTGATTGACAGGAATTTTAATTATAAGTTCAAAAAATTAAGCTTTAAGCTAGATCTTTTATGTAAAAATAGTAATGAACTTGAGATTATAAAAAGCAACTTAATCAAGGAGTTGGCAATTTCAACTATAAAATTTGATGATATAGACTTATATTATAGAGGAGCTATAGATGGAGATATTTCTATTAAGTATATAATGCTAGGTAATGAAACTTTAGATGTAAGTATGTTAGTTATAGCAGAGTCAAAAGAAATAATAGATTATATGAATGGAGTACTTACTAAAACTATCAATTTAAATAGTAATATAGAAACACCTGTAATAATGGAAATAACCCCAACTATATTTATGCAAGATCTAATTATACAAGGACTTAGCGAGGAACCCATAACTATTAAAAATTTAGAGATTAATAAAAAGATAATTTTAGATGGAGAAAAATCTAAAGTTACTCAAAATAATTCTAATAAATTTATGGATACTGATATATGGGAATTTCCTCGATTAGTACCGGGTAAGAATATAATTACATTAAGTAGAAATAATTGTAATATAACTTTAAAGTATAAACCAAGATGGTTATAATATAGCATTAGTAGAAGAGAGCTTTTTAGCTCTTTTTTACTTTAAGAAAGGATGATTAATATGAGAATAAGCAATGAGAAACTATTATCTAGTGTAGATATATTATCTAAACTTATGGATATGGATTTAAATATAAGAGTGAGCTACATTTTAGCTAGAAATATAAGTACAATAGAAAAGGAAATAACAATATATAATAATGAAAGAGAAAAATTAATAAAAAAATATGGAGTTAAGGATGAAAATGAAAATCTAAAATTAAATGAGGATAATACAATTCAATTAAAAAATGAGTGTATAGGTAATTGGAATAGAGATATAAAAGATTTATTAGATTTAGAAATTGACGTTAATATAGAGTTAATAGATAAAGAAGATTTATTTAAATGTAATTGTAATATATCAGCTAGAGAATTAATTTTAATTGATTATATGATTAAATAACAATAAAACTATAAATCATGAAAGGAGGTTTTGGATTGTTACAATTATATGATTTTAATAAAATACTGGTAGAAGGATTAGTGAATTATAAGGATTATAAAATAGAAAGTGTTTTAAATACAGGAGATAAAACACTTTCTTTTTTATATCCAAGTAATTTATCGCAAAATATATTTGAAGAATATTATATAAGAAATAAAACTGATGAATTTGTAATTAAGGAAATTAAAGATGATGGCAAATGGAAATCAGTAGTAGCTGTAATGAATGTGGAAGATTTAGAAGGTAAGGCTTGGACGCATTTTGATTGTACAGAGCAAACTATTGATAAATGTTTAACTTTAGTGGTAGCAGGAACAGGGTGGAGCATAAAAAAGATTGGTACCATAAATAAAAAAAGAACAGTAAGAAAAGCTAATTGTTCTACTTGGGATTTGATACAAGAGGCAAAAAAAGTTTATAGAGTAGAGTTAGAATTTGATACTTTAAATAAAATAGTGAATGTTTATGAAAAAATAGGATCTAAAAAAGGATCATATTTTATAGATTCTCTTAATTTAAAAGAATTAGAAGTAGAAACAAATTCTTACGATTATTATACAAATCTATTAGCAATTGGTAAAGATGATATAAAGGTATTAGTTGAGAACTATCAATATTCTAATAAGGTAAAAACTTTAATATGGAAAGATGAAAAATACACAGATAAGGATTCATTAACTGAGGATGCTATATTAAAGCTAAATGAATTATCAAAACCTTATAAAAGTTATAGAGCTAATATTATAGATTTGTCTAGAATAAGTGATGAGTATAGAAATATTTTATATTATAAACTAGGAGATGTAATAATTCTTATATCAAAGGATTTAAAAGTAAAAGAAGAACAACGTATAGTAAAAATAGTTGAATATCCAGATAATCCTATGAAAAATGATTGTGAAATGGCAAATACAACCATTACTTTTAAAGAATTACAAAAGGAATTTATAGATTCTTCTAAGACTGTAAGCAATATTACTGAAGATAATGGAAAAATTTCAGAAAAAGCAATAAAAGATGCTGTTAATCAAATTACAGTAAATAAGGCAGATATTGATAGTCTTAATGCTGCTGAAGCAAGAATAGGAACATTGGAAACAACAACGGCTAAAATAACTCAGCTAGATTCAATAAATGCTAATATAATTCAATTGCAATCTAGTAAAGCTAATATAACTGATTTAACAGCAGCTAATATAAAAGTGAATGTTATTGAAGGAAATACAGCCAATCTGCAGACTATTTTATCTAAATTCATAAGTGGAGAAAATGGGCAAATACTCCATTTAACATCACAGAATGTATTAATAGATAATGCGGTAATAAAAGATGCTATGATAGATGCTATTAGTGTTAATAAACTATTAGCAGGAGATATTTCAACAAATAAATTTAGAATTAAATCTGATGATGGTGGAATAGAAATTATAGGATCAACACAACAATTTAAAGATAAAAATAATAAAGTTAGAATTCAAATGGGACAAGATACTATGGGAAATTTTAATTTTATTTTACGTGGGGAAGATGGGACTACAACTTTAATAGACCATACTGGGATAAAAGAAAAAGCTATAGCTAATGATTTAATAAAAGAAAATATGGTTGCTTCTAATGCTATAGGAGAAAAACAAATTAATTATAGTTCTTTAATAACAGGATTAAATGAAGGGAACCATGGGCTTATAAAATCTAGTAAGGTTGAACTTGATGAAACAGGGCAGAGCCTTAGCATAGCATTTAATGAACTTAAGACAAATATTAACTATGATGTTGAGATAATAAGTATTAACGGGAATATATTTAAAAATGGTCAAATTTCCACAAAGCTTATAGCCATAGTTAGAAAGGGTAAAGAAGATATTACAAATTCAATAGACGCTAATAGATTTAGATGGACAAGAGTATCGAATGATTTAGAGGGGGATAAAATTTGGAATTCTTCTCATTTGGGAGGAATTAAAGAAATTTTAATAACTAAAGATGATGTAAATGTACGAGCTACATTTAATTGTGAAATATTAGAATAAAGGGAGAGATGTAAAAATGGCAATAGCAACTGGTCAAATATCAATAATAGACTATAATGATGCGCTTACATTAACCGGGTTTATTAGTTCAAATCATCCTAAGACACAAATGTATAATCCGGATAATGCAGGATATACGCCTAACTGGGCAAGTACTAATTTAGTCCTTACACCTAGTTTATATAAACTAGGAACAACAACAGATATTATAACAAGTACGGAAATAACTTCTGTAAAATGGTTTGAAGCAGGTTCTTCTACAGTTATAGCAAGTGCAGGGAATTATACTTTGAGTGGTAGCAAATCACATATTTTAACTATTAAAGCTAATTTATTAGCTGGATTACCAGGAAAGGATTGGATTTGCGAAGTAACTTATAGAGATTCAACAACCAACCTAGATTTACTCCATAAAATGAGCATTAGTTTTAGTAGAGTCGTTAATGGAGGAGGTATAGCAGATGCTATAGCTTGGTCTCCAGATGGGAATGTATTTAAAAATAGTTCAGTTACAAGCTTAAAAGCTCAATGCGATCTTTGGAGAGGTTCAGTGATAGATAATACTAATGTAACATATCAGTGGTATCAACAAGATTCTAGCGTAACAACAGATCAAGGTGGCGGAATTGGTTGGAGAAAGTTAACAGAAGCAGTTAATATGATAACCGGAGTTACTACTAATACATTAACAGTCTTTGCAAATGCTGTAAGTAGTTTTGCAACTTTCAAATGTATTATTAAAGATACAGATTTAACAAGCAATACTTATAATCAAGCATTTGTAGACACAATATCTTTTATAGATAATAGTGATCCCATACAAGTTAGTATTACTTCTACTGGTGGAGATGTATTCAAAAATAGTATGGGTAGTACAGTTCTAACTGCGAAATTATTTCAAGCTGGAAACGAGATAGATACTGCTGGAACTAAATATATTTATAAGTGGTATAAATATGATAAGGATGGAATTTTATCAAGTAACTTTGGTGGAACAGGAATTAATTATAAAACAGGAAAAGCTCTAAATGTAGGAGATGCAGATGTAGATATAAAGGCTACTTTTAGTGTGGAGATATCATAGAGAGGATTCAAATCTTTCTATTTTTCTTAGAAAAGGGAGTGAAAAATGATAAAGGCAATAGGTCAAATAACAATTCGTGATGAAAATGATATAACTATAAGTAATACAGCTCCTATTAAACCTATTAGAGATGAGATGTGGTTAGATACAAGTAAAAGTCCAAGTATTTTAAAAAGGTATAATGGAAGTACGTGGGATGTAGTAAATGATTATAGCGAAGTTATAGAAGATGTAGAAGAAAAAATAATAGCTAACACAACAGCAATAACAGTGGCACAAGGGCAAATAAGTGGATTAATTTCAGAAAATGAAATAGCAAAGGGTGATATAACTACATTAAAGAATAACTACACAAGTATTAAGGCTGCAGTAGATGGAATTAATACCACAGTAGTAGGGCATATAACTTCTATAGGAAATTTAAATTCTAATTTATCTACAATTCAAAGTAGTATAACACAACTGAATAATCAAATAGCTCAAAAAGTAGAACAAACAGATATTGAGACAGCAGTTATGGCAATAGATAAGAAAATAACATCTACTAATACTAAAGTAGCGAGTATAGAAACTAACTTAACATCTATAACAAGTAGAGTAAGTAGTACAGAAAGTTCTATAACTACTATAAATGGTAATATATCTAACTTAACAACTAAAGTAAATACAGTTGAGCAAAAGGTTACAGCTACAGCTATAACAACGACTATAAGTAGTGCTATAAATGCTGGAACAAGTAGCATTAATACAACACAGTTTGTAATGGATAAAACAGGATTTACAATTAAGAATGGTTCTATCAAAATTAAGAATAAGGCTGGACAAACTGTTTTGGAAGGAGACGTTTCAGGTAATATTAATCTTACATCTTATGGTAATAATGTTAAAACTACTTTGGGAAATGGACAATTAACAATTTCAAATAATTCTACTGGTGATTATCTTAATATCTCAGGTAATTCAATATATCTATATGATTATAGTAAAATTGATGAAAGAGCAGGTATTGAGAAATCTACTGCTAATCTTACAATAAGTTGCTGGAGTCAAATGAAATCACCTAGCATAAATTTAAATACAAATACAGTAAACGTTGCTAATGATCTGGTTGTTGAAAAAAATATAACAATATATAATGATCTATATGCTAAACGAATAAGTGGTAATGCTAAAACTGGGAATAATGTGTATTTTGGGAATAATGGGTGTAGGTTAGAAGCAGATTCGACAATGAGATTATATACAAGTTTGGTTGGAAATTCGGATTGTGGGATATATATAAGCCCTGATGGGGCTGTTGGGATAAGATCTTACAACACCGTAAGACATTATTTCAATTCAAATGGTACTAAAATAGGTGGTACTATGGAGATCGGCGGAACTGTGTATGGTATGTCACCAACTGATTCACCACAAACCTTGATAGAATATATAGAGTTTGAGGTAGTAGTAGATAGTGAGAAGTATATTTATTTAGATGAAATATATAAAAAGATGGTTAGTAAATATGTAGTAGTTTCAACTAATCCAGATATAGTTATAATAGAAAAAAATAAGAGTTACTTTAAGGTTATAGGAACTGGAAAAGCAGATTTTATAATAAAAGGGCAAAGAAAGGATGCAGATGAATATTTTAGAATAATGGGAGGATTAGAACATGGCGTTACAGAGGAACAGACAATATAACAATTTAGAAGTTAGTTACTGGAAAATAAGTGGAGTAAATATAACTTATACTGGTAAGATAGCACAGATATTTATTATAGGATTTACAGATGAAGAGAATAGACAAGAGGGAATAGAAAATAAAATTGCCTTTGAAAACTATATATGTAAAGGGGAAGATTTTAATAAATATTTTAATATTTTATCTACAGAAAAGGCTAATCCATTAATTAGTGCTTATAATTATTTAAAAAATAAAGTTGATATATTTATTAATTCGGTAGATATATAAGAAAGTTAGAGGATATATTGTTCACTTTAATGTAACCTATTTACAAAGTAATTAACTACAGAAAACGATAAATTTAGTTGAATAGAACTTACAATAGTAGGTTCTGTTTTTAGTATAGAGGAAGGTGAGACATGGAAAACGAATTATTTAAAGTAATAATAAATAATGGAGCATGGGCAGTATTATTTGTATGGCTTCTTATAGATACAAGAAAAGAAGGGAAAATAAGAGAAGAGAATCTAAAAAACATAATAGATAAAAATCAAGAGATTATAAGTAACCTTGCTGAAAAATTTGATGTAGTTGATAATATTCAACATGATGTTACAGATATAAAAATGAAATTAGATAAGAAAGGATAATATGAATAAGTTTTTAAATAAGATAACTAGTCTAATAGAGGTTAAAAAGATTATAGCTTTATTAGTTATAATTGTATTTTGTATTTTAAGTGCTAGAGAAGTAGTAAGTACAGAACAATTTACAACTGTAGCAATAATGATTATATCTTTCTATTTCGGACAATCTACAGTAAAAGGAACAGTAAAAACTACTAAGGAGCAAGAGTGATCTTGCTTCTTTTATTTTAAGGAGGGATTGATTATGAAAATAGGAATTGATATGGGACATTGTCTAGCTGGATTTGATACTAGTGCAAATGGATTTATAAAAGAAAGTGATGCAAATAGAGATATTGGAAAGCTAGTAATTAGCAAATTAAAAGCAGCAGGACATATTGTTGTAGATTGTACTATAGATAGCGGATGTACTAGCTTAAATGATAGTCTAAATAAAAGAGTTAATAAAGCTAATTCACAACAGCTAGATGTATTTTGTTCTATACATCTAAATGCAGGTGGTGGAAATGGTACAGAAACATATGTAGCACCAAGAAAGTATTTTTCAAAGGATGAATCTTATAATAAGAATATTGATATAGCAAAAAGAGTTAACGATTTAGTTGCTGATAGCTGCAAATTTAATAACAGAGGTGTAAAAATAGAAGAATTTTATGTTATAACTTCTACTAATGCCTTAGCTATATTAGTAGAAGTATGCTTCTGTGATAGTCAAGAAGATGTCAATAAGCTTAACTATGAGAAAGTTGCAAATGCTATAGTAGAAGGCTTAACAGGGGAAATGGTTAATAATCAGCCTGGAAAAAAGAATATAACTAGTAAGCCATCAACTAGTGAATATGAAATTAAAAGATATTCAGAAAGTGGAAAATGCACTATATGTGTAAGTGAGGGAGTATATTTTTATAATAAACCGTATATTTCAGAAATAACAGGATCATATGAATATAATGAGAGTGTGTACTATGATCTAGTAGTCATAACTAATAAATATGTATATATTAGTTGGATTAGCTCTAATACAAGAGTTAGAAGATATATGCCTGTGTTTGATAAAGTGAACAACGAAAGATGGGGAAATTGTATATAGCATAATTTTAAGTCTAGTAGGTAGGAGAAATCTTACCTATTAGATTTTTGTTTTATAAGCATTAAAGATTATCTATAATAGTAAAAAACAGTAGTGCTACCCACACCGGCATCTTCAGCATAAATAGTTATTTAAGCTGACGTATAACCAGCACAATAGAAGTCATTATTTCTCCAAAACATAGGTAAGATATTAGGTTCCTCTCTACTTGTAATCATAGATAGTTGATTATTTTTATATATCCTAACAGTTATTCTAGCAAAATCAAGCGTATCTATTCCGATATTTTGAGTTGAAACTCTTAGTGTATCTGTTCCAATATTAGTTGCTTTTGAATGCACTAATTGGCCTACGCTTATGGTCATTGGCATATTTTCTTGCGATAATTTTAAATCATTATAAACATCAGAGTTTACATCAATATTTGGTAATTCATCGAGGTTAGTAAGTGGTGTAATACTTATGAATTGTCCTTCAATTTCATTTATGATGTTTTCTTGCGGGACCAAAACTGTTGCATTTGCAACTAATGAAAATGACATTATAATAGCAATAGAAAATGCTAATAATGATTTTTTTGAAAATAGCTAAGATGATGAAGAAAATAAATAAAGAAGGTATAATAAGTCTTGAAATAGAAAATGAAGAGGGTATCTTTGAAAAATGTATTAATTTAATTAAAAGGCAATTAAAAGAAGCTAATACCCCACATTATTTTAACTTCATTATTGATTATGAATTTAATAAATTTATTAGGGAAGATAAATTAACTGGAGACGATATTAAAACTATATATGTTATTAAACATATTGCTCCTATGATTTTAGAAAATGATTTAGATTCAATTTTAAGTTTTTCTAGATATTTTTGTGATTATAAGACTTATGATAAAATGTATTTAAATCTAAAAGATTTTATAGAATTTTAAGCATTAATAAAAAGCACTTATATTATTCTAGATGTTTTATTTTAATATTAATCCTATTGATAAAGAAAATAAACATAGAAACATTAAACTTATACTTAAATCTATTCTTATAAAATCTCTTTTTATAGAATAATGTTATTTAAATTAATATCCAATTAAAAAAATTTAAAAGCTTTAGTAAGAATCTTCTACTATGTATAACATAGGCATACAATGTACTACTAAGAAATAAATAGGAGGTGCTAGTATGGCAGAAAGATTAAGGATAATAATAGAGTTTTCTAAGAATAAAGAGAGAGAATTAAGGCTTTATAGTAAATTATTAGAGTACTCTGTGCCATCTGTAGCTGTTAAAGATATGCTATTAGGCTTAATAGCATTACCAGATATAAGGGATACAAATGTAACCATAAAGGAAGAGTAATAGTGGTAGAGTAGGTCCGTACATTACGAACAAGCCTTAAAAAGTATTAAGAAGAAATAATAATAGAAGCGGGGGAGAGTAGATTGAGTAAGGTAATAGAGTTAATTAATTCTATATTTAAAAAGGAAGAAGTATTATTAGATGATAGGTTTGAATTTAGGCTTAATTCTAAAGAAAAGCAACTAAAAAAATATTGTGATTTAAAACATATTTCTGCAAGTGAATTTTTTAGATCTTTAGCTATGAAAGAAATAGATAATTTTATAAGATTAAAAGGTAGAGAATGTATATGTTTAAAAATAAAAAAGAGCCAGTATAAAAATAAGACTTATAGATATAGCTGCACACTATAGAATCCTTAATTAATATACTGACTGATTTAATTATATATTAGAAATGTAATAAGGTCAAAAATAATGTTTTTTGAATATGTTTTATTTAATTGTTAAAAAGACTAGGATAATAATAAATCCTAGTCTTGAGTTTCTATATTTGCCGAGATTTTTCCAAGGTTTTCTTGTGATTCATAGATTTACTAAATTCTATTGTTCATTAAACTTACAAATAAAAACTCTCTAAATTATTGATTTTAAAGGGTTTATAAATAAAATTAAATTTTAGTAAGTTTTAGTGAATTACAAAGTTTTAATATTACAGAACTTCGATTACAGCTTGTCTTGCAATGTGAAAAACACTAGGTTAATGACTAGTGTTTTTCTTTTATCAGGATAAAAAAATTAGTATAAATACAGTTATTCAATAAATCATTAAACTTATTTTAGAATAATAGTTAAAAAGTAAAAAAGCCTGTATAGATATTATGATTATTTATTTATAGTTAATAATATTATCTTATTCTTTATTTTAAAATATGAAATATTTCTAGAATAAAAAAAGTATTGTAAAAAATATTATGATGTGATATAATAAATAAATAGCAAAGAGCTAATAAAAATAGGTTTGATTTAGATAAATAATTTCTCATAAATTAGAGGTTATTATCCATTTGGAATATTTAAATTTAGGAGGAATATTTATGACAGATAAGACAATAACATGCAGAGATTGCGGAAGTGAATTCATATTTTCAGTAGGAGAACAAGAATTCTACAAGGAAAAAGGATTCGATAATGAGCCAACAAGATGTATATCTTGTAGAAGAGCTAAGAAAGAGCAAAATAGAAGATAATTTTTGTTTTAATCGAGAGTTTTAAGTAGAGCTTAAAACTCCTTTTTATTTAAGAATAAAAAAGTGTACCCAATACGGAAAGAGGCAAATAAAGTGAATTTATAAATATCTTTATGATATACCTAAATAAAGAGAAAAGGTTCTTAGTAGCATCCTTTAAAAAGCTACTTTCCATAATAATGAAGGAGTACTTAGAGTAAAATCTAAGTACTTTTTGTTTGTAATTATAAAAATCTTATACAAGGATATATGATAATAATATTAAATATACTTTAGTGAAGCTTTACCAAGATTTTGTTAGTTTTAGCTTTAATAAGTTTGTAAATAAATCATAATTTTAAATAAAGTTACAGTTGAAAATAAAAAAAATATACACAATAATGATTAACAAATATAAACAGAATATCATATTATGTATATATAGATAAACTCATTTTATTTATTATAGGATTTATCTAATTTTGGAGGGAAACTTATGGTAAACTTTTGTAGAACTTGTAATGAATTTGCCAGAATACTTGGTGCTAAGATTCTAAGTACAGATAATAATGTTTGTACAGTAACATTTATGAGAAATATAAGGGCAGAAATATTAGGAAGAAGAACACGATCACCATTAGCTTTATCAGCATTGTTTTCTTTTGAATCTCCCGATAATAATGGTAGAACTCTTAATTTAGGCGAAACAGTTATACTTCAAAATGAAATAAATGACTTTATATCTGCATTAAGAGCAAGAGGAATACTTGTAACTGCATTGCATAATCATTGGCTATTTGATAATCCAAGGCTTATGTATATTCATTTTGAATCAATTGATAGGCCTTTAGATTTTGCGAGAAAGGTTGCCGAGGCTTTAAAGGTGTTAAAAAGATAGTAGTATAGTTTAAATAATTTTAATAGGATATCTATATTTTTAGATATCCTATTTTTGATAAAAAGATTATAGAAAAATAATTTTTTTTGGTATTTAAAAGATATTAAACTAAACACTTTATGTTAGAGGAAGTATTAATACTTGAAAGAGTATCAATTCGGTATTCTTACTGGCATTAATATTTATATTTATTAGAAATATTTTAGTTTTTATTGAAGCATACTAAAATTATAAAGGAGAATGATATTTATGAAAGTAAAGATAGTATGTGATAGGGATAATGAAACAAAGGAAGTAGAATTACCTATGAATGAGGATATATTATTAAAAATTCAAGGGAGTGTACTTGATAGAGATACAATAGGATACATAGCAGGAGCAAATGTTAAATATTATGATGAGAATGGGGATGAGATAGAAAATATATTTCTTCTAAATAAGCAGTTACAAAAATAAATATTTATAAATTTAACTTGATACGAAATAAGTAGCACTTAGGATTGATGTCCTAGGTGCTACTTTTTTAGTGTCTTTTATACCAGGTAGAAAGCAGTATGAAAAAAATCTACCTGGAAAATAATTAACTACTTGATATAGATAATAAATCAAAGACAAGTTTTATGTCAATTAGAACTTTATAAAATTAAAAAATTAGTTTTAATAATAAATTATAGTTATAAAAAGTGCATTTAAATAGTATTAAATAGTATGTAAGAATTATAAATGTAAGGTACTTGTATTAAATAATTTAAGTAATATAAAAAGAGGTGGATTATGGTATGGAAAACTTGATAATATTAATTTTTATTTCCTTGCTAGCAGAAAGTGTTTGGGAAACTTTGAAAATGATATGGCAAAATGGTAAATTATCTATTGATAAAATAGGAGCGCTTTGTATATCTTTAATAATAACTTTTTCAACCAAACTGGATTTGTTAGACCTTTTGAGCATAAAGTCCAATATACCATACTTAGGAATAATGTTGACTGGAATATTAATAAGCAGAGGATCAAATTTTGTACATGACCTTTTAGTTACTATAGGAACAATAAAGATTAATAAGAATGGAAGTTAGTTTTATATAAATAAGAATGATAGTTTAATAATTTTTATATTAATAACTAGAATTGATTTTAATAATATTTTTGATTATTAACTTAAATTTATTTAAATAATAAGAATTATATATTAAAAAATTTATATTTAAATTGAAATTTATTTTTTTAAAATTTAAGAAATAATTTTTTGAATTTAGTTAATACTATAAGAAACTAATAGAATCTTACGAAGGAGGAATTATTATGGGACAAAATAATAATGTAAAAGAAAATAGAAATAGTAGTATTTTGGGATGGATTGGAAGATTGATATTAGTAGCAGTTATTTTAGGCATAACATCCTTTTTTACTCCAGGATTTAGTATTAGCGGGCTATGGTCCTATGTATTAGCAGCAGTAGTTATAACTGTTTTAGATTATTTAGTAGAGGCGTTTATGGGTGTAGATGCTTCTCCATTTGGAAAAGGAGTAAAGGGATTTGTTATTGCAGCTGTAATTTTATATTTAGCACAATTTTTAGTTCCTAATATGAGAGTTTCAATATTTGGAGCATTAATAGCTGCATTAGTAATAGGTGTATTAGATGCTATATTCCCATCAAGAGTTATGTAGAATAAATTAATTTCATAATTATAAAGTAATAGAACTCTCTTAATGGGAGTTCTATTACTTTATAAATCAGGTACTAACTTAAAAGTGAGTACTTGATTTATAAAAGTATATTTTTTATACTAAATATAGATTAAAGTAAGAGGAAAGGTGGTTATATATGAAAGATTTATTTACACCATATAAGATAAAGGGTTTAGAATTAAAAAATAGAATAGTTATGCCTCCAATGTGTCAATATTCAGTAGAAAAGAAAGATGGAATAGCAACAGAATGGCATTATATTCATTATGTAAGTAGAGCAATAGGTGGAACTGGTTTAATAATAGTAGAAATGACAGATGTTGAACCAGATGGACGTATTACTGATTATGATTTAGGATTATGGTGCGATGATCAAATAGAGCCATTAAAAAGAATTATAGATGAATGTCATAGGTATGGAGCAAAGGTTGCAGTTCAAATTGCACATGCTGGTAGGAAAGCAGAAGATGCTGAAATTCCTGTTGCTCCTTCACCAATACCATTTGATGATTCATGTAAAACTCCTAGAGGGTTATCTACAGAAGAAGTAAAGGAAATGGTAGAAAAGTTTAGATTAGCTGTTAGACGTGCTGTTAAAGCAGGATTTGATGCTATAGAAATTCACGGAGCACATGGATACTTAATACATCAATTCCACTCACCATTAACAAATAAAAGAAATGATGAATATGGAAAAGATTTAACAAAGTTTGGCTCAGAAGTTATAAAAGCTGCTAAAAGTGAAATGCCAGAAGATATGCCCTTAATAATGCGTATTTCAGGAAGAGAATATGTTGAAGGTGGATATGGAATAGAAACAGGAATAGAACTTGCTAAAGAGTATAAAAAGGCAGGTGCAGATATGTTCCATATAAGTGCAGGTGGAGAAGGTCCAATAGCAGCAGCAGGAAGACCAGGTACTCATGCTGCTTATCAAGTTCCATATGCAAGAGCTATAAAAGAAGCACTGAATACAGAGGTAATTGCAGTTGGAAAATTAGATGAACCAGATCTTGCAAATGCTATAATAGGTAATGAAGAAGCTGATCTTGTGGCAATTGGAAGAGCTATGTTTAGAAATCCATACTGGCCATTACAAGCCGCTGTAAAATTAAATAAGAAAACTGATTTACCTAAACAATATGAGTTAGGTTTTCCAAGAAGTATTCAAAATAAATAAGGGGAATGACATGAGAGATTTTAAATATCCAGCTATTTATAAGCATTTTAAAAATAATTATTATGCCGTTATGGGAGTTAGTAATATTCAAGAAGATAAAAATATTCTTAATGATAGCGAGGTACTCAAAGCTTTTCATACTGAATTAAACTCAACAATAGATATTTATAAAAAAGAAAATTTATATTTTCACTTAGGGAATTACTCAAAGGAGTTGGTATTATATAAGGCACTTTATGATGATAAGGGAATATATGCAAGGCCTATTGAAATGTTTTTAAGTGAAGTAGATAGAGAAAAATATCCAGAAGTAAAGCAAGAATATAGATTTGAATTATTTAAATATTAATTAAAAATAACTGATAGTATTTTATTATAATTACTATCAGTTATTTTTTGCTATAAGTTTAGATATTTATGAATATTTTTATCTGTTTCTAGTATATGTACTTTAATCCAGTTAGAAACAACATCTAGTATATTATTAATATACTGTTTTTGATCTATATCTATTGAATAGATATCAAAACAATTAATTTGCTCCATAAATGAATCATGAGCAAATTTATGAGATAAGAATTTAGAATATCTATTTTTACGCATAAATTCTTCCTCAGTTTTAAAATGATATATAGTATAATCTTTTAGTTGTTCTAAAATTGCTATTATCTTATCATATTTATCATCATCATGATTTTTAAGTAAGAGCTCATAGCAACTATCAAGAATATCGAATAATTCTTTATGTTGATTATCGATAACCTCTATGTTTACAGAAAATTTTTCGGACCAAGATCCCATATTATACCCCCAGTATAATGTATATGATTCAATTTAAAAATGATATAAAGTTTTATTTGAATTATAAAAGATTATATCGTTTAAATAATATAAAAAATTGAGACATATATTTTAATTTTATATGTTAATAATTCAAGTGTATTCTAAATACTTAGTAAAAATTTATAATATTAGTATAGCTAAAATAACATATAATTTTATTATAATAGGTGGAAATTAAATGTACAATAATAAAAGAAAAATATAACAAAGAAGTTATAAAGAATGAGAAATTAGTAAGATATAATATATTTTATATAATTTAGTATTAAATATATATTTAATATACGTAATATAAAATATAGTAATAATTTACTATATATAAAATATATCTATAGTAAACTGTTATATTATTATAGAAGAAGTAAGAAAATATAGAAACTTTACTAAAAATTTAATTAACTGATTGACTCTTCTATTTTATGGGTATATATTATCAATATGGTAATAAAAATAGGTATAGAAATAATTTATAAATACTTTAACTTAAGCATTAAAGATGTAAATTAACAAATGAAATATAGCATAATAAAATATTTAAATAAGTTTTAGGAGTGAAACTATGGAAATTTTAAAAGTGTTAGTTGGAGAGTTTAAGGGAAAAAATATTGAAAGTTATAATTTAAGGAACTCAAAGGGGTTTGGAATAAATGTATTAAATTATGGAGCTATATTAACAGATTTATTAGTTCCAGATAAAGATGGAATAATCGAAAATGTAGTTATGAAATATAAAGATTTTAATTTGTATGAAGAAAACCCATCATATTATGGAGCTTTAATAGGTAGAACCTCTGGAAGAATAGCAGATGGAAAAGTTGACTTAAATGGTAACGTTTTATCTTTTAATAAAAATTATGGGGCAAATCAAGGACATGGAGGAAATATCGGATTTAATAAGAAATTCTTAAAGGTAAAAACAAATGCTAATGAAAATGAAGCATATGCTGAATTTTATTACTTAAGCCCATCAGGGGAAGAAGGATATCCTGGTAATTTAAATTTAATAGTAAGATATACTATTACGGAAGATAATGAATTCAAAATATCATATAAAGCAATAAGTGATGAAGATACATTGGTTAACTTAACAAATCATAGTTATTTTAATTTGAGTGGAAATTGTAAGGAAGATATATTAAGTCATTACTTATATATAGATAGCGATTTTTTAATTGAGCTTAATGAAAACTCAGTTCCAACTGGAGAAATTATAAATATAGAAGGAACTCCATTTGATTTTACAAACCCTAAAACAATAGGAAGAGATATAGAAGAGGATGACTATCAGCTTAAAATTGGACAAGGATATGATCATCCATGGGTTTTAAATGGAGGAAATGATATAAAACTTAGATTGTATCATAAAGCATCTGGTAGACAAATGGACGTTTACACAAATCAAAATAGTGTAGTATTATACTCACTTAATTTCCCAGATGATGAACTTTTAGATTGTGGTAAAAAGCCAGGAAGAAGAGGTGCATTAGCTATAGAAACTCAATGTCCACCTATAGGAGAGGATAATAGTTTTGTCAAATACTCTATTTTAAGAAAAGATGAAGAATACAACAAAGAAACAATATATAAATTTTCTATTATATAACCTGTAATAAATATATAACTAGAGTATAAATAGTAAGTAGTGGTAAACTGAGCTGTATATTATTAATTAAGCCATATATAATAAGCAGAATGGCTTTATTAAAATAAATTTTGTTATTAGCCGATAAAAATGGAGGTTCTAATTGGAACCTCCATTTTTGCATATATAAAAATAATAGCTAAAAATTTAAATTAAAGTTTAAAAATGTCTTTAAGTAGGTAAAATCAATGGCTTAAAAGGTGCTCGCGTTTTGGTCTGACCCCTAAAAAGTAGACATTGTTAAAAGGGATATATCATTGTGAATTACAAAAATGGCTTCGATATTTAATTGGAGCCATATTTTTTAACCTTTTTTGAAATCTAATAT
>NZ_JAGHFX010000098.1 GCF_017888565.1 Clostridium sp. | reverse complement strand
GGAACTACAGGAATGAATAACAACATGGGAAATATGAATACTGGAACTGCAGGAATGAATAACAACATGTGGAATATGAATTCTGGAATAACAGGAATGAATAACAACATGGGAAATATGAATACTGGAACTACAGGAATAAATAACAACATGTGGAATATGAATACTGGAATAACGGGAATGAATAACAACATGGGAAATATGAATACTGGAATAACAGGAATGAATAACAACATGTGGAATATGAATACTGGAATAACGGGAATGAATAGTATGTGGAATATGGGGGATGGATTTACAGGAATAAATGCCACTATGGAAAATATGAATGTTGGAATAACAGGAATGAATAATATGTTGAATATTAATACTGGCACAAATGGTAATGGTATTAAAAATGATAATATAAATAATATGTTTGAAGATGATTATCAAGGCAGTTTAGATCAACAATATGTTCCATTTAGCAATTCTAGTAATTTAAATGCAATGCCGAATAATATGGATATAAATTATAATGATTCTGAACCTAATTATACATTAACTAATATTCCTAATATGAATCCTTTAAATATGGGGCCAAGCTATACAATACCTCAAGGCCTTGATATGAATGATACCAGTAATCAAATAGAAACTACAACGACATCAAAGTCTAAATTTGATAATTCATATAATTCATTTGATAAGTTAAATGAATATATGAAAACTTATGAAAAAAGTGAAGTTATAAGAGAGGATAAGGATATAGAAGATCCTCCTCATATGGAAATATTAAGAGAGTTAGATTTAGGAAGCGAATATGATAGCATATATAGGAATGAGAAGAGTAAAGAAATAGACAGTATATTTAAGAAAATAGAAGAAAATCATGGGGCTATAATATCAACTTTAAAGGTATATAGAATTCCATATCCAATAATAAGCTTATTAGTTAAAAAGATAATAAAAATAACTTTAGAGCATTCTAATAAAGAGTGAGGTGAAAAACATGTTATTCCGTCAGAACTTACCTAACTTGCAAAGTAAAATAAGATTCTTACATGCAATTCCTTCAGCACCTGCTGTAGATATTTATTTAGATGGAAGTTTGTTTGTAAAAGATACATCATTTTCTAATATATCATGCTATGAAAGTATAGCCCCAGGAAATCATGAACTTCAGTTATATATAACAGGAACCTATGACATTCCATTATTTACAAGAAATATAGATATTTTACCTGATACTAGTTTAACAGTTAATCTAGTAACTAGTGGTGGTGGAATTAGTATATTAGTATTGAATGATGTTAATGTGAAAGGTAATATGACACTCACTTTTTTGAGATTTATTAATTTATCACCTAATGCTCCTTTAATATCTTTATCATTTCCAAATGATATAGTATTATTTGATAATGTGGAGTACTTAGAAACTACTGGTTATTTCCCTTTATCGCCAGCAATTTATAATTTAAAGGTTACTTTTTCAGCTATAGCTGGATTAGAAAAGTATATAAATGAGAAGAGATTAGTAAATGGAAAGTATTACACTATATATATAATAGGGTTATTAAATAAGAATCCACAAATTGGATATCTAATGGTTGAAGACGGAAGAGATTAAAAAATGACTGTATCTTTTAAGATACAGTCATTTTTTTAATGCACATAAATATGGCTTAATGGAATTATACATATACCTAAAAAGATTGAAAATAAATAAGTTTTATGATATCCATATTGTCTTGAAGCAGGTATAAGTTCTGCAAAGGAAATATAAAGCATTATTCCTGAAACCATAGCAAATATGATAGCTAGTATTATTTCATTTATATAAGGTCTTAAAAATAAGAAAGCCAGCATAGCTCCAGCTGGTTCAGCAAGGCCAGAGAAAAGTGTATATTTAAATGCTTGATACTTACTTTTTGTAGAGTAATATATAGGCATAGCGACTGAAATACCTTCTGGAATGTTATGAAGCGCTATCGCTAAAGCTATAGATATCCCAAGAGTAGTATTTTCGTATCCAGAAACAAAAGTAGCAATGCCTTCTGGAAAGTTATGTATCATTAGAGCTATCATTGATACAAATCCAACTCTATAAAGTTTACCTGATGGTGTTGATATATTTGCTTTAGGTTCATCTGGAATAAACTTATCTATTAGTAAGGCTACCAATGCACCTGATAGCAAAAATAAAATTGATAAAAGAACTCCATTTAATTTACCATTATACTTGCTAAGGGTTTCTTCAGCAGAAATAAATAAATCAGTAAAGGATACTGTTATCATTACTCCAGCAGAAAAAGCTAATGCAAATGTTATAAGTTTTTTATTTTGAGACTTAGAAAAAAACACAATAAAAGCCCCAATTACTGTAGATAGACCAGCCATTAAAGAAAGTAATAGGGGAATAAAAGATTGATTGTTTAACATAAAAGTACCTCACAAAGTTTTTAATATTTTAAACTATATGTTTAAATTAATAATCTATATAATCAAAGTTAGCAATATACTAGATATCTAGCATAAATATAAGTAAAATAGCAAAAGTGAATATATAAACTATTTAAATTTTTATAAGTTACTAAAATACTAACATTATATAGAAACTATGAATTTCTTAGAATTTAGCTATATGTTAAATATTTATTGTAACTAATATATTAATAAATATATTAAAAGAAAAAATATACTATGCAATATATAGAAAATTTTATAATATATTTTATGTATTATTAGGTAAGTATATTTAATATCCATATGTAGTATAGTTGGTTTATAAGCAAATAAATGTTTTTATAAATAAAGTAGTATTGTAAAATACTAATCTAACTATATAAAGTGAGTTGATATTTTTAATTTTAGGGGAGGTAGTATGATAAATAATAGAATAGAAGAAAAGGTTGCAATGATACCTATAATGTATAAGGTTTTACATGAGAATATACAAAGTAGAAAAAATAATTTTGAAAATATTAAATATGGGGAAAATATAAAACAGTATTATAGAGTCTACAGAGGTAATAAAAATAAACCTATAATATTTTTTATTCATGGAGGTGGATGGTGGCATGGAAGCCCTAAGACATCAAGTTGTATTGGAAAGTTTTTTAATGACTTAGGATATAATGTAGTTCTTCCTGCTTATAGACTTGCACCTTTATATAAATATCCAACTCAAATAGAGGATGTATTTATGGCTTTAAAAGATTACTTATCAAAAGAAAAGGATATTAAGAACAAAGAAATTATAGTTATAGGATTTTCAGCAGGTGGAGAGCTTGCAGCTAATATTGTTTTCAATGTAAAGAAACAAAAGGAATTCGCTATAAATAATGATATTTTTAAAGGATTAATTACATTAGCAGGTGTATTAGATTTTGAAAAATGTACATCTAAACACTCCATGACATTAATTGAAAATTATATTGGTAAGGATAATTCTCTTGAAGAAAGGAATCCTATAAACTTGATAAGGGAAAGTAATAATATTCCTATCCTATGTTTACATGGGAATAAGGATCCGTTAATTAACTTAGAAAATTCTATTAGTTTTGTAGATAAAATAAATAGTTTAAATGGCAGTGCTAAACTAGAAATTTTAGATGATAAGCATCATTCAGATATAATATCTCTAGTAATAAATAAAGGAGAAAAGGAATCTAAAATTATTTTAGATTTCATAGAAGATATATGGAAAAATTAAAAAAGAGAAATTATTTATTAGACAATTTGAAAGTTATATTGATATTCTTTGTAGTGTTTGGACATGTAATTGAATATTATATAAAGGATAATAGTACATTAAGGATTGTATATATATTTATATATATATTTCATATGCCTCTCTTTATATTTATTTCAGGATATTTATCTAAGAATTTTTACAGAATGAAAAGAAAGGCAATTAGAAATTTATTAATACCTTATATAATATTTAATATGATTTGGTATACTGCTGTATATATAGGTACAAAAAGAGCAATGTTTTCTGTACTCTATCCAGGATGGACTTTATGGTACTTATTAAGTTTGTTTTTTTGGAGAATGACATTAAAGTATTTAATAAAGTTTAAACATATTTTATTAGCTAGTTTTATAGCAGGAGTTTTAGTTGGATTAATACCTAGTATAGGTAGCATATTATCAATTTCTAGAACTATAGTATTTTTACCATTTTTCTTGCTTGGGTATTATGCAACAGAGGAACACTTAGATAAAATTAAATCTTTAAAAAGAGAATTTTCAATTACAGGAATAGTAGTATTTTTATTAGTAGCAATTTATATAGTTAAAAATAATTTGCTTGATTATAAATTTTTATATAACTCATATTCATATAATTCTCTAGGAGTTTCATTATTTGAGGGTATTATATTTAGAATTTTTCTTTATTTTGGGGCAATAATATTTAGCATTTGTGTTATAAATTTAGTTCCAAGTAAAGAACAATTTTATTCTAGAACAGGAAAGGCAACTATGAATATATATGTTTTTCATATTTATTTAGTTATGCTAGTGTATTTCTTTATACCTAAATGGAATATTGGAATAGGGAAGAATATTTTAATTTTAATAAGTCCCTTTATTATAATATTTCTTTTATCTAGAAAAAATATTAATAAGGTGTATGATGGATTATTTTATCCAGTTAATATAAGCATAGATACTGGAAAGAAATCTATTAAAAAGTATAAAAATATAAATAAAAAAACTCATTAATTTATTTAATGAGTTTTTTATTTTTAGAAATATATTTACAAACGAATATTCAGATATTATACTAGTGTATATACACTAGTATTTAAGGGGGATTTTATATGGAAAGTAGAGAAAAAATAAGAAAAATGGTTTTTGCAGCTGTACTGACTGCAATTGCAATTATAATTCCAACTCAATTTGGATTTTTAAAAATAACAGTGGGGCCTTTTACAGCAACTTTAGCATCACATGTACCTATGTTTTTAGCAATGTTGATATCACCTAGTGTAGCAATATTTGTTGGAGTAGGATCTGCACTTGGTTTTTTTATAACAACTCCATTAGTAGTTGCAGCTAGGGCAGCTATGCATATAATAGTTGGATTTGTGGGGGCATTAATAATAAATAAGGATAAGAACTTTAAGAAAGCAATTGCTATAACATCACCTATTCATGGAATTCTAGAAGGACTTATAGTTATACCATTTGGTTTTTCAGTTTATCAATTTATAGTAGTAGTAACAATAGGTACTATTCTGCATCACTTTGTTGATGGGGCAATATCATATGCCTTAGTAAATTCTTTAGCTAAAGCAAGAAGAAAAAACATATACGATGTATTTTCAAGTGAAGCTGCATAAAATATTTAATATTATTATTTATAATAAAGTCTGTTGAAATATTAACAGACTTTTTATTATGAAGAAATATAATCAATATAAATTCACATTATTAAATGAATTTATATTTTTATATTTAATGGAAAGTGATATAATTTTAAATTAATGGAAATAGTTACAATATAATTATATAGTTTGGAGGAATTAACATGGAAAGTACATCACTTATTCTAGAAGGTGGAGGGATGAGAGGGGTTTATACTGCAGGTGTGCTAGATTTACTATTAGATAAAGATATAAATATAAAATATTGTATAGGAGTATCGGCAGGAGCTTGTAATTGTGTTTCGTATATTTCAAAGCAACGTAAGAGAAATTATAGAGTAAATGTTAACTACATAAATGATAAGAGATATTTAAGCTTTAGTAATTTAATTAAAACAGGTTCAGCTTTTGGAATGGATATGCTTTTTGATATTATACCAAATGAATTAGAACCTTTTGATCATGAAGTATTTAAAAATTCACGTGCTAAGTTTATAGTTGGAGCAACTAATTGTGAAACTGGTGAAGCTGAATTTTATGACGTGAAGGATTTTGATGATGGATATGGATATGATGCATTAAAAGCTTCTATATCATTACCTTTAGTTGCAAAGATAGTTGATTTTGACAATAAAAAATTAATGGATGGTGGAATAGCTGCACCAATACCAATACAAAAAGCTATAGATGATGGAATAGAAAAGCATATTGTGGTTCTAACACAGCATAAGGGCTATAGAAAAAGTAAAACAAAAATAATGCCAATAATAAAAAGAAAGTATAAAAAGCATCCAGGGCTTATTAATGCTATGGAAAACAGATATAAAATATATAATGAAACATTAGATCAATTAGATAGGTTAGAAGAAGAGGGAAAATGTTTTGTTATAAGACCAAGTAGTCCATTAGATGTTAGTAGATTTGAAAAAGATAAAAATAAGTTAGAGGCTATTTATAATAAGGGATATGAAGATGCAAATTCTTTATCAAAGGATTTAATAAGATTTCTCAATAAATAGTCTTATAAGTAGATAAAAAGGGAAGTTGTTTTGGAAAAGAATTACTTCTCTTTTTTGTATATTTACTTAATTTAAATACTATCAATTTATTATATATTTAGTTAAATCTAATATCATTATTGTAACTTATGTAATATAAAATTATTTTGCTGTGATATAATTATCATATATTATGTAAAATATTTTGAGGTGATTTTATGAAGATTTTTCATATGGGAGACTGGCATATAGGAAAACTTGTTAATGGATTTTATATGACAGAAGATCAAGAATTTATAATAGAGCAAATTTATGAAGCAATTGAAAAGGAGAAACCTGATGTGGTTGTGATTGCAGGAGATTTATATGATAGATCTGTTCCGCCAGTTCATGCTGTTGAATTGTTAAATAGAACTATGAAAAAAATAGTTAAGGATTTAAATACTAAGGTAATAGCTTTAGCAGGAAATCATGATAGTAATGAAAGAGTTGAATTTGCAAGCTCATTATTATGTGATAGCGGTTTATACATAGTTGGAAATCTGAAAAGAAAAATAGATAAAATAGTTTTAGAAGATGAATATGGAAAGATAAATTTCTATCCAATACCATATGCAGACGTACCGGTTGTTAGAGATTTATTTGAAGATGAAAATATAAAAACACATGATTTGGCTATGCAAAAAATAATTTCTGAAATCCTAAATGATTTTAATGAAGATGAAAGAAATATTGCAGTAGCTCATGGGTATGTAACTCAAATGAAGGAAGATAACTTTGAAGCTTTAGAGGAGAGTGACTCAGAAAAACCTCTTTCAATAGGAGGAACTGAATATATTAATTCAAAGCATTTTGAAAAGTTTAATTATACAGCCCTTGGACATTTGCATGGACCCCAAAAGGTTGGAAGTGACAAAATAAGATATTCAGGTTCTCTTATGAAGTATTCATTTTCAGAAGTAAATCAAAAAAAAGGAATAACAATTGTAGATATATATGAAAATGGAGAGGTAGATATAGAAATTTACAATTTAAAACCTAGAAGAGATTTTAGAGTAAAAACAGGAACGTTAGAAGAGATTATTAAAGGGTTTGATAATTCGTCTGAAAATTATGAGGATTACATTAAAGTGATACTAAAAGACAAGGGTGAGCTTTTAGATCCTATGGCAAAGCTTAGAAGTATATATCCAAATGTTATGGAACTTACTAGAGAGGAAAGAGTTTCAAGAAATAGTAGTAGAAATGTAGCAACTAATATAAAAGAAAAATCTAAAATAACTTTATTTAAGAATTTTTATGAAGATATAATGGATGAAGTTTGTAGCGAAGATGAGATAAATGTTATAGAAAAAATAATAGAAGCAGCAGAAAAGGGGGGAGAGTAAGGTGAAGATAAGAAAGTTAATAATAACAGGTTTTGGACCATATGCTGAAAGACAGGAGTTAGATTTTGAAGCAAGTCTTGATGGAAAAAATATGTTTGTTATAACAGGAAATACTGGTGCTGGAAAAACTACAATTTTTGATGCTATAAATTTTGCTTTATATGGAGAAGCAAGTGGTAGTGAAAGAGATGGAAAAAACTTAAGAAGTGACTTTGCTGATAAATCAACTCCAACAGAAGTAGAACTTTGGTTTTCACTTAGAAATAAAGATTATTATATAAAGAGGTCTCCACAATATTTTAGGGCTAAGCAAAGAGGTGATGGATTTACAGAAAATAAACCTTCTGCTGAAATAAAAATTGGAGATAAAACAGTATCAGGACCAAAAGAAGTTACTAGATTAGTTGAAGAAATACTAGGAATTACATGCGAGCAATTTAAACAATTAGTTATGATTCCACAAGGTGAATTTAAAAAATTATTAAATTCAGATAGCGACAAGAAAGAAGAAATTTTTAGGAAGATTTTTGGAACTAAGGTTTTTTCAGATATACAACAAAACATAAAATCAGAAGCAAATAATCTTAAAAAGTCTATAGAACAAATACAAAGAGATAGAGAAAATAGAATTAAGGCATTTGCATGCAAAGAGGATGATGACGAATTAAGAAGAATTGTAAATGCTAAAGACTTAAATATAGAATTAATACTTTCAAAATTTAAAGATGCTATAGATAAAGATGAGGAAGAAGAAAATATAATCAAAGAAAAGTTAAAAGATATTAATATAGAAATTAATAATATTTCAAAAGAGTTAGTTTTAGCAAATGATATAAACAAAAAGATAGATAATCTAGAAAAGTATAAATGCGATTTAGATAAATTAAATTTATTAAAGCATGAATATGAAGTAAAAAGTATTAAATTAGAAAGTGGAAAAAAGGCTGTAACAGTTCTAGGTTTTGAAGATAAATATAAGGAGAAAAAATTAGCTTTACTTAAAGCAGAAGAAAGTTTAAGAAAAAGTATAGAAAATTTAAATAAATATAAAAAAGAATTTGATGATGCAGAAAGAAAGCTAAAAATAGAAAATGAAAAAGAAGATTTAAAAAATGATTTAAGAAAAAAGCTTGATGAAATTGAGAAATTAAAAGAAAAGGCCTCAATTTATCAAAGTAATAAAGAAATTCTTGATAGGCTAATGAAAGAATCTAAATATATTATTGAAAGAATAAAGCATATAGACTTAGATAGAAATAAGAAGAATAACTTATTAAAATTATTATCAGAAGAGCTAGAAAATATAAATAAGCTAAAAGAGGAAAAGAATAATTTAGATATAAAAGAAATAAATTATATATCTAAACAAGAAAAACTTAATAAGATTTTAAGTGCTTTAGAAAAATGTAAACTAGAAAGTCAAAGACATGTAAAGGGAACAGCATTTTATGAAAATGCAGATAAAGAATATAATGATAAGAAAAAAAATTATGAGAAGCTAGAAGATGCTTTTAGAAGAAATCAAGCAGGAATATTAGCTAAAGGGCTAATAGAAGGAGAAAATTGCCCTGTTTGTGGATCTATTCATCATCCAAAGCTTGCAACTATTGAATCAGGTAATATAAATGAAGCTGCTGTAAAGGAATCAAAAGCATTAGCTGACAAGTTTTATGAAAAAAGAGAATCTTATTATAGGGAGCTTACTAAAATACAAGCAGAAATAAGTTCACTTAAAGAAGAAACAATAAAACCTATATTTATAGAAGTGTTTAATAAAGAAGAGTTTAATGATGATATTGAGATATCTATAGAAAAGGTTAATTTTGAACTAAAATATAATTACAGTCAGTTAGATAAAGTAATTAGTAGAAAAAAAGAAATTGAAAAGGTAGTATCACTAGAATTAACTAAATTAAAGCAAAAGGAAGAAGTAGAAAAATATACTGAGGAATTAAGGATCGATCTAGAAAATAAAAATAAAGAACTATTAGCAAAAGAAGGAGAATTAAAAGCTCAAGAAACTAATCTACAAAATATAGTTGATGAATTCAAAGGAACTATAAGAAGCGTTAAGGATTTAGAAGAAGAACAATTAAAAGTAAATATTACTCTTGAAAAGCTAAAAGAAGATTATGTAAAGGCAGAACAAAACTTTAATAATATAAAAACTATTTATGATAAAGAAAATGGTAATAAGAGTTCCCTAGAGAAAGTAACTGAAAATGCAAAGTTAGAGCTAGATGATGCTTTAAAGCTGTTTAAAGAAAAAGTTCTAGAATTAGGATTTGAAAATTACAATGATTATTCTTTAAGTAGAATGATACAAGTAGAAATTGATGAGTTAGAAAGAGATATAAATAAGTTTAATATAGATTTATCTAATGCAGAAAGAGTTTATAATTTATCTTTAGAAGAGTGTAAGGATTTAAATAAAATCGATTTAAGAAATATAGAAGAAGCTTTAAAAGTTAAAAGTAATGAAAAGATTAATTTAGATAAATCTGAAAAAGAAATTTACTTAAGAATAAGCCAAAATAAAAAAATCGTTGGAGAATGTATTAACTATAGTAAATTAATAGAGGAAGATGAAGAGAAATATAAGACTGTAGGCAAATTAGCAAAAGTGATAAATGGGGATAATCCAAGAAAAATAAGTTTTGAGAGATATGTTTTAGCAGCATATTTTGAAGATATAATTGAAGCTGCAAATATTAGATTTTCACAAATGACTTGTAATAGATTTGAACTTTTAAGAAAAGAAGAATTAGGAGATAAAAGAAAAGGTCAAGGATTAGATTTAGAAGTGTTTGATAACTATACAGGTAAATCTAGAGATGTAAAGACTTTATCAGGAGGAGAATGCTTTAAAGCATCATTATCTATGGCATTAGGACTCGCAGATGTGGTTCAAAGTTATTCAGGTGGAATACAATTAGATACTATGTTTATAGATGAAGGATTCGGAACTCTAGACCCAGAGTCACTTGATTCAGCTATTGAATGTCTAGTAGACTTACAAGATGATGGAAGAGTAGTTGGAGTAATTTCTCACGTTCAAGAATTAAAAGACAGAATAGAAACTAAGCTTGAAGTAAGCTCAACAAATAAAGGAAGTAAAGCTGTCTTTAAAGTTTAGCTATAAATTAATTACAGGATAAATAAAAAAATTAGAGTTTATATATTTAACTTAAAGGAGATTTCGCACTAAAAATTAGTACAGTGATAAGTAGAAAGTTTTTGTGGAAATGTAAAATCTTTTAAGTAAAATATAAGTTGGCGAAGATAAATAGACTGTGGAATAAGCATATAGCGAGCAATTAGAAGTACTTGGTTAAGGAAGAACTACTAGGCCTTAGTGTTGCTTAATTGTTTGAGCAAAGCGAGTTAATAAAAACTCTTGGCATAGTAGTTTTTCTAAGCCTAGTACTTATTTGCACAGCTATTTAGCTTATGGAACATATCTAGTTATCGTAGCCGTTATATTCTTAATTTATAAATTTGTTTTTCTATATTTAGTAGGAGATATTGATAAAAACTTTTTAAATGTTTTAATAAAATAGGACACATCACCAAATCCAACTTCATAAGCAATTTCTGTTATAGATAAATTTGAATTAAATAAAAGTAATGTTGCCTTTTGAATTCTAAAATGATTAATATATTGAGTACAAGTTTTTCCAGTTTGAGTTTTGAAAAATCTTAAAAAATGATATTCACTATACTGAGATATATCTGCTAATTCCTTAATTGATATAGGATTTTTATAATTAGTTTGAATATATTTAATAACTTCTTTTAATTTTTCAACTTTAATTAAATCACTATTGTTTTCAGGGGCTAGGTTTAGGCTAACATATCCTTCTTTAAAGATAGTAGAAAAAATTGAAAATAATGATCCTTTAATTTCTAGTTGAAAGCCATAAGATTTATTATTGTAGCTTTCTATTATGTTATTAAAAGAACTAACTATTTTAGCATGTCCGACATTTGAATTTCTTATGATATTCTTAAAGAATAATTTATTTTTCATTATGGGAGTCACAAAGTTAATTTGAGAATAATCTAAAGTATTTCCTTCTATCAAAGAGAGATTAAATACAAGAGCTATATAAGATATCTTAGTATTTTCTTTTCCTATCATATAATGAATAGCTCCATTAGGAATAATAATGAAATCTCCAGTAGTTACACTAAATATTTTAAAATCTATGCAAATTTCTGCAGAACCATTAAGTATATATATAAATTCCATTTCATCATGCCAGTGTGAATAGAAATCAGCTGAATCCCTAAATTCTACATTATAGACTTCCAGTGGTAATTGCATATTTCCATGGTTAACTTGTTCTTTAAGTTGTAAATAACTCTTATTATCCATAATATCTCCTTTAAACAAAAATAGCAGAATTGTTATACATATAAGCAATTTTCAATTAGAAAAGTAATTATAGTAACAGTATAATACAAAAAGAAATAAATTTCATTATAGCAAAACATCTTTATGATGGCAGAGGAGACTTAGGAATTTTGTTAATTTAGGTTTGATAAATTATATTATAAGTTTTTTTATTTTTTAATTTTTTAATTATGTTGTAACGATTGTTACCGAATTGAATATAAAATCCTCATATAATGTAAACATAGAAGTAACAAATTAAGATTTAGATTATCAAGGGGGATTTTTTCGATGGAAAATAAGATGTTTTGTTTCCAATGTCAAGAAACAGCAGGATGTACTGGATGTACACAATTTGGAGTTTGTGGTAAGTCACCAGACTTAGCAAGAATGCAAGATCTATTAGTATATACAACAAAAGGATTATCAGAAGTTACAACAAGATTAAGAAAAGAAGGAAAAGAAGTTTCAAATGAAATTAATCATTTTATAACTTTAAACTTATTTACAACTATAACTAATGCTAACTTTGATGATGAAATATTCTATGAAAGAGTTAAAAGAGTTTTAGAAATAAAGGAAGAATTATTAAATAAATTATCAAATAAAGATGGATTATCAGAAGCTGCATTATGGACAGCAACTACAAGAGAAGAATATGATGCAAAATCAAGAGAAGTTGGTGTATTAGCAACTAAGGATGAAGATATAAGAAGTTTAAGAGAACTTATAACTTATGGATTAAAGGGATTATCAGCTTACATGAAGCATGCTAATGAATTAAGTTATGATAATGAAGAAGTAAGTGCATTTATGCAAGAAACTTTAGCTAAATTATTAAATGATAACTTAACAGTAGATGAATTGGTTGCTTTAACTTTAGAAACGGGTAAGGTAGGGGTAGACGGTATGGCTTTACTTGATAGTGCTAATACTGGAACTTATGGACACCCAGAAATGACAAAGGTTAATATAGGAGTTAGAAATAACCCAGGAATATTAGTTTCAGGTCATGACTTAAAGGATTTAGAACAATTATTAAAGCAAACAGAAGGTACAGGAGTAGACGTTTATACTCACTCAGAAATGTTACCAGCTCACTACTATCCAGCATTTAAGAAATATAATCACTTTGTAGGAAACTACGGAAATGCATGGTGGAAACAAAAAGAAGAATTTGAAAGCTTCAATGGACCAATTTTAATGACTACTAACTGTATAGTACCACCAAAGGATAGCTATAAAGATAGAGTATTCACAACTGGAGCAGCTGGATTCCCAGGATGTAAGCATATAGACGGTATAGATGGACAATCTAAGGATTTCTCAGAAATGATTGAACTAGCTAAACAATGTAAGGCTCCAACAGAAATAGAAAAAGGTGAAATCATAGGTGGATTTGCTCATAATCAAGTAATGCAACTTGCAGATAAAGTTGTAGATGCTGTTAAGTCAGGTGCTATAAAGAAATTCTTCGTAATGGCAGGATGTGACGGAAGAGCTAAATCAAGAAATTACTACACAGATTTTGCAAAAGCTCTACCAAATGATACTGTTATATTAACAGCAGGTTGTGCAAAATATAAATATAACAAATTAGAATTAGGAGATATCGGTGGAATTCCAAGAGTTCTAGATGCAGGACAATGTAATGATTCATATTCACTAGCATTAATAGCATTAAAACTTAAAGAAGTATTTGAATTACAAGATATTAATGACTTACCAATAGCATTTAATATTGCATGGTATGAACAAAAAGCTGTAATAGTATTACTATCATTATTATACCTTGGAGTTAAGAATATTCACTTAGGACCAACACTACCAGCATTCCTATCACCAAATGTTGCTAAAGTACTTGTTGAGAACTTTGGTATTGGTGGAATAACTAATGTTGAAGATGATTTAAACATGTTCTTAGCACAATAATAATTTGAAGCTATTGTAAAACTATGTATTTGGTTTTACAATGGCTTTTGTTCTTTTTATACATAATTTGTGATAGTATAATAGTATAAAAATGTGGACATTTTTATAATTAATAATTGATAATGCACAATGGACAATTAAGGAAAAAATCCTAAGGATTTTTAAGATAAAGGTGTGCGCACCAATTTAATCTAAGTTTTGATTTGAAAAGCATCTTTAATTAGTCATTATCAATTTATTACAAAGGAGAGTTCTAATGATAGATATATTAAAAAATACCTGCTTTTTTAAGGGGATTTCTGAAAGTGAAATAGGGGAAATATTAAAAAGTGAATCATATATAATAAAATCATATAAAAAGGGTGAAGTAATAGCAAATCAAGGTGAAAAGTGTAACAGCTTATCTGTTGTAATTGAAGGAAAGGCTGTAATTCAAACTATATATGAAAATGGAAAAGTATTAACATTATCATATTTCAATGTAAGTGATGTATTTGCAGAAGCATTATTATTCTCAAAAGAAAAAGAGTATCCTGCAACAGTTATGGCTTTTGAAAATTGTAAGGTATTATCATTTCCTAAAAAAAGTGTTTTAGGAATAATTCAGAAAAATACTAAGTTTACAGAAAACATATTAGAGCTTTTATCTCAAAAAATAGTCATATTAAATAGAAAAATAAATTTAATTGAATTGGATTCTATTAGAAGAAAGGTATGTAAGCTTTTACTTGATAATTATAAAAGAAATAATACATTTTCACTAAAAATATCATCTAAAAAAGATTTAGCTGAGGAACTTGGAATACCAAGACCATCTCTTTCAAGAGAACTTATAAATATGAGAGATATGGGACTTATAGATTTTAGCTTAAAAGAAATAACAATATTAGATCTTGAAGGTTTGGAAGATGAATTTTTTGTTTAATAATAAAAATAACTAGGCAGGCCCTTAAATAAAGAAGCCTGCCCAATTATTTGGTATATATAAATTGTAAAGGGATAACTTAAATTAACCCGTGCAATAAATATATTATAATGGAATATTTTAATAAATTAAATAGATTTTAGAAAATTTATCATAATTACCAAAAAAGTATAATAATCTTTGTATAAGTTTTATAGGATGAATAGTATATGAATAAGATTCTGAAAATTATATGTACCAGTGGAAAAATATATGATATAATAATTTCATAATTATTTAATGTGCTAAGAGAAGTTAGAGTTAAGCATAAAAATAAGAGTTAAGTCTTATTTTTGTGCTTTTTTTGTTATCTAAACATAGGTGATAGGAATAATTTAAATTATAAAAAATGGTTAAAATAAATTTAAATAATATTAATGGGGGTATATATATGTATGATGTTGCCATAATAGGAGCTGGTGTTATAGGAGCTTCTATTTTTAGAGAACTAACTAAATTTAATTTAAAAGTTATAATTTTAGAAAAAGAAAATGATGTAGCTATGGGAACGACAAAAGCAAATTCAGCTATAATTCATTCTGGGTATGATCCGGAACATGGAACGCTAATGGCAAAATATAATGTAGAGGGTAACGAAATGTTTGAAGGTTTATGTAGAGAGCTATCTGTACCCTTTAAAAGAAATGGCTCATTAGTAATAGCTTTTAATGAAGAAGAAATGGATTTATTAAAAAATTTATTTGAGAATGGTATCAAAAATAATGTAAAAGGATTAAAGCTACTAAATAAAGAAGAAGTTTTATCAAAAGAGTCTAATTTAAGTGAAAATATAGTAGGAGCTTTATATGCGCCAACAGGAGGAATAGTAGGACCGTTTGAGTATACAATAGCTTTAATAGAAAATGGTATAGAAAATGGTGGAGAAATTAAATTAAGTAGCGAAGTCATAGGAATAAAAAAGGATGATATATTTAAGATTAATATAAGAGATAAAGAGGTAGTAGAGGCTAAATATGTGATAAATGCAGCTGGTGTTTATTCAGATAAAATTCATAACATGATATGTGAAGAAAAATTTGAGATAATCCCAATTAGGGGAGAGTATTATGTAATTGATAAGAATGAAGGTAAGATGTTTGAACATACTATATTCCAATGTCCAACAAAGCTTGGAAAAGGCGTATTGGTTACTCCAACTGTTCATGGAAACTTAATAGTAGGACCTAATGCAGAAACTATTGAAGATAAGGATTCAGTAAAAACAACAAGTAAAGGTTTAGAATATATAAAAGAAACTGCCTCAAAGACAACAAACAAAATAAATTTTAGAAATTCAATTAGAAATTTTTCAGGATTAAGAGCGCATTCTGATAATGGAGATTTTATTATAGAGGAAAATGAAGAAGTTAAAGGGTTTATAGATGTAGCAGGTATGAAGTCACCAGGATTATCTGCTGCTCCGGCAATAGCTATGAGTGTATTAGATATATTAAAAAATGCAGGACTTAATATGAGTAGAAAAGATAACTTTAATCCACATAGAAAGCAAATTAGATTTATGGAACTTTCATTAGAAGAAAGAGCTGAAATAATAAAAAAAGATAGTAAGTATGGAAGAATCATATGTAGATGTGAGCAAATAACTGAAGGTGAAATAATAGATGCGATTAAAAAATCTTTTGGAACTATTTCTTTAGATGGAGTGAAGAGAAGATGTAGACCGGGAATGGGAAGATGCCAAGGAGGATTTTGTGGACCTCGTGTTCAAGAAATAATATCCAGAGAACTTAATATACCTTTAGAAAATATAGTTTTAGAAAAAGATGGTTCATATATTTTAACTGGAAATTCAAGATAGGGGGATAATTATGAGGTATGATTTAATTGTAATAGGTGGAGGTCCTGCAGGTCTTGCAGCTGCATATGAAGCTTATTTAAATGGGGTAAGAAATATTTTAATAATTGAAAGAGATAGAGAACTTGGTGGGATATTAAATCAATGTATTCACAATGGTTTTGGTTTGCATACATTTAAAGAGGAGCTTACTGGCCCTGAATATGCTGGTAAATTTATAAAACTTGTTGAAGAAAGTGAAATTGATATAAAACTTGATACAATGGTTTTAGAAATAGAAAAAAATAAGAGAATACATGCAATAAATTCTAATGATGGGTATATGATTTTGGAAACAAAGGCAATTATATTGGCAATGGGATGCAGGGAGAGAACAAGAGGAGCAATAAATATTCCAGGGGATAGACCTTCAGGTGTATATACTGCAGGAGCAGCTCAAAGATATATAAATATGGAAGGATATATGCCTGGTAAAGAAGTAGTAATTTTAGGTTCTGGTGATATAGGACTTATAATGGCTAGAAGAATGACATTAGAAGGTGCTAAAGTAAAAGCAGTTGTAGAGCTTATGCCCTATTCAAATGGACTTAATAGAAATATAGTTCAATGTTTAGAAGATTATAATATACCATTATACTTATCACATACAGTTGTAGATATTATTGGAGATAAAAGACTAGAAAAAGTTATAATTTCAAAGGTTGATGAAAATAAGAGACCTATAAAAGGAACAGAGATAGAATTTGAATGTGATACATTACTATTATCAGTTGGATTAATTCCGGAAAATGAATTATCAGATAAAGTAGGAATAGAATTAGATAGAAGGACTAATGGACTTGTTGTAACAGAAAGTATGGAAACTAATGTTGATGGAATTTTTGCTTGTGGAAATGTAGTTCATGTACATGATTTAGTAGATTTTGTTACTGAAGAAGCTAAACATGCAGGAAAATCAGCTGCAAAGTATTTGAAAAACATATTGAAGAAAGAAAGTTATATAAATATAAAGAATGGTAATGCAATAAATTATACTGTTCCTCAAAGAATTTCTATAGAAGATATAGATGAAAAGTTAACTGTATTTATGAGAGTAAATAATGTTTATAAAAATAAAGTATTAGTTGTTAGGTCTGGAGAAAAAGAGATTTCAAGGTTAAAGAAAAGACATTTAGCACCATCAGAAATGGAAAGAATAGTTTTAAGTAAGAAATTATTAAGCAATATAGAAGAAGATTTAATTATTTCTTTAGAGGATGGTGAATAGAATGGAAAAGAATTTAATTTGTATATGTTGTCCTATGGGATGTCATTTAAAGATTAATATTGAAGAAAATAAAGTAAGTGGAAATGGATGCAAAAGAGGCATTGATTATGGGATTAGCGAAATAACAAATCCTGTTAGAGTAATAACTACAACTGTTAAGATAAAAGATGGTGAACTTCAAGTACTTCCAGTAAAAACAAAGGGAGCAATTCCAAAAAAACTTAACTTTAAGTGTATGGAAGAGCTTAAAAAACTTGAAGTAGTTGCACCTATTTCTGTAGGTGAAGTAATTCTTAAAGATATATTAGGAACAGGAATTGATATTGTAAGTTGCAGAGATATAAAGAATATTAAAGCTTAAATAAGATTATAAAGGTATAAGTGTTGAATATAAGGGCACAGTATCATAAATCTATTTAATGTAAGATATAATTTATTAAATTTCAAGTAAGCTTTAGTATCTTGAAAAGTTAATTTTTTATTTTTATAAAGGGGGTCGCGTTTTGGTCTGACCCCTAAAAAGTAGACATTGTTAAAAGGGATATATCATTGTGAATTACAAAAATGGCTTCGATATTTAATTGGAGCCATATTTTTTAACCTTTTTTGAAATC
>NZ_JAGHFX010000028.1 GCF_017888565.1 Clostridium sp. | reverse complement strand
TATTTTAAATTCTGCACTATAAGCTTTGTGCTTTATTGACATAAAAAATCACCCCATTATGTAGATTGTACACGACCTTTTATTGACTGTCTACATAATGGGGGTAAGACCAAAACGCGAGCCCCTTTCAAAGCATTGATTTTACTTGCTTAAAAGAGTTTTTAAACTTAATTAGAAATTTTTATATATGCATAAAACTAAATATTTTAATAAAATTTTGCTCTTGCTAAAACCATTTAAAATTAATATATTTTATATAAACTTTTATTAAATTAAAGATTTTTCATCTTCGCTTAATTTCTTTAAAACTCTTAAAAATAATTCTGTAGGTTGAGCTCCTGAAACTGTGAATTTTTCATTAAATATAAAGAATGGTACTGCATTTATTCCGTAACGCCCTGCCATATCTTCATCTCCTCTTACTAAATCACTATATTTATTGCTATTTAACACACTTATTGTTTCTTCTTTATTTAATCCAACACTCTCTGCTATTTCAGCCAAGGTATTAAAATCACTTACATTTTTAGAATCTGTAAAATATGCTTTAAATAAAGCTTCTGTCATTTCCTCCATCTTACCATACTCTTTTGCAAAATGAATCATTCGATGCGCATCAAAAGAATTTGTTGGAACTAAAGTATCAAAGTTATATTCTAATCCTAATTCTTTTGCTTGATTTACTATACTATTATTATTTAGCTTAGCCTCTTCATAAGTAATTCCATACTTACTAGCAATAAGTTCATGTATGTTCTTATCATTATGCTTTGGTGCACTAGGATTTAATTCAAAACTGCGATATATAACTTCTATGTCTTCCTTTTTATCGAAACTCTCTAAAGCTACTTCAAATTTACGTTTTCCTATATAACAAAATGGACAAAATATATCTGACCAAATTTCAACTTTCATTTTCACTACTCCTTACTATATAAAATTCTCATATAATTACCTTTTTATTACATCCAATTTATTTCTGCATTTTTTCTTGGTGTTGTTCTTGAATATTTTATATTTGGATATCCAATAACCATACAAGTTACAATTTGTTTATTTTCATCTAAACCTAAATAATTCATTATCTTTTTATTTCCTTGCGCTGCTCTAATAAAGAATCCGCTAAAGAATGTTCCAAGTCCTAATGCATTAGTCATAAGTTCCATATTTGAAGATGCAAGAGCTCCATTTACTTGTGAATTAGATAACACAAGTATTACCGCTGGCGCATTAAAGAATAATTTATCACCTTTTTTCGGATCGACTTTATAATCTTCATACATTTGTACCCACATCTCTGCATAAGTTTTAAATTTCATAGTTTCTTCTGTTAAATTATTAAGTATTCCTTGTCCCATTTGACTTAAACTTTCTAAAGTCATTTCTCTTAATTCATAAATTCCATCTTTTATAACTATATAAGATACATCTTGGCTATTACTTCCTGTTTGTGTAAACCTACCTGCTTCAATAATTTTTAAAAGCTTTTCAGTTTCAACATCCTTATTTTTAAAGTTTCTTATACTTCTTCTAAACTTAATAAAATTAAGTAAATTATCCTCATTTATTTCAAAATCTTCTCTATTGTAGTCTTTCACATCTTCCATATTATATTCATCTGTTGAAACTGCATTTTTAGGACAGACCGCTATACAATGACCACATTTAATACAAGTTATATTATTTATATTAGCTTTACCATCAACTAAATTTATATCGCTCACTATACAATCATTAACACATAAACTACATCCAATACATTTTTTTTATCTACTATCATCATAATATATTCCCCCAGTTTCTTTTGACATAACTATAAATAAATTTTATAATTATTTTATTTAATAAATTTAACTCTAAAATTCATATTGTGATTATATCATTATAAAGTAAGATATGTCTAATTGATAATTTTTATAAATCCATAACTAATAGTTATAGTTTTGTGTCATTAATATGACTTTAATATGACTTTTGAAACTGCTCATATTATAACAATTATTAACTAAGACACTGTTATCCTAGCTTTAATATTAAATCCGACTAGCTAATTTTATAAATATATTAATGTATATTATTTTAAGGAGATTAAAATGAACCTACAACAATTAGAATATTTTAAAACAATAGCTGAAACTGAAAATTTTACATCTGCGTCTAATTTATTATCCGTAAGTCAGCCTGCTTTAAGTAAAGCAATTTCAAAACTTGAGGAAGAATTAGAAGTTCCTTTATTTGAAAAAAGTGGTCGTAACATTAAGTTAACAAGATTAGGAAAAATATTTTTGACTCATACAAAGGCTGCATTGCTTGAGATAAACAAAGGTATAAAAGAGTTAAAAGAAATAACCAATCCTAATACAGGTAGTATTTCTATATCTTCTACATCTAGCATAGGAACATATTTTATGCCTTTTATAATAAGTACTTTCTTAAATAAAAATCCAAATGCTAAATTTCAATTTAATCATGAATCAGTAAAAAATATAATATGTGATTTAAAATCGAGAAAAATAGATTTAGGATTTTATGAATGTATAGAACACATTAATATACCTTCTGAAATTGAATCAATCCCTATAAGAAAAGAAGAATATGTATTGATAGTTCCTAAAAATCATTATCTCTCAAGTAGATCCGAAATATCTTTGAAAGAATTAAAAAATGAATCCTTCGTTGCTTTTTGTATAGACAATAAAGATAAGATGATTTCATACTCTGAATTCTTAGGTTATATTCCTAAAATATCAATAAGACCTAGTGAAGCAAGTATGCTGGAAGGTTTAGTTGCGGCAGGCGCTGGAATATCAATAGTTCCAAATACACCAATTATAAACACAAATTCTATATCTATCTTAAAGATAAAAGAAAAAATTAAAGATAAAACTATTTATATGGGATGGCTTAAAAATGCTTATATGTCACCTATATCAAAAACATTTAAAGATTTTGTAATTTCATCTATTTAAAAGTAAAAAAGAATCTATAAAATCATTAAAACAGTTAATATAGATTCTTTTAAACTTTTAATTATAATAAATTACTTTTCCCAATATAATCTTCTATTTTTCTTATAAATTTCTTATAATGATCTTTATTATTAAATGCTCTTTTAGGAATTATAGATATAAGTCTACTTTCTTTTGTCACAAAAAAATAATCATTATATTCCTTTAAAACTAGGTCCTTACTCCAGTTTAATCCTATACAAATATCCTTATTATATGTATAAATTCCATTGTCATTTATAAATGAAACTTGATAATTAGATTCTAGCTCTTCATTATCTTTATTAATAAATAATTTTTTTATCAAAGTCTTCTTTATTAACAAAAAAATACCAACCAACTCAAAAGCAGTTAAAGCTATAACTATTAATAAAAATATCATTTTTTTATTTTCGAAATAAGAAAGCATAAAATAAATAGCAACTAAAGTTAATAATTGTATTATTATAAACGGTAATATAACTTTAATTATTATATTTATAACTCTTTTTTGAAAAAATAAATACTTTATGGATATTTTTATATCTTTAATATCTAATGTGAATTTATTAGTATAAATATTTTTATCACCTAAATATATATTAGTATTATTATCATTAATTTTCTTAATTTCTTCTATAAATCTATCGTATTCATTTAATACCCTTAAAGGAATATATATATTATTTTTATCATTTTTATAAGAAATAATAAGAAACAAATCATCTTCCTTTACTTGACTAATACTACTAACTTTAAACATTATACTTTCCGTAGAAGAAAAATAACTAAATATATTATCTTTTACTATTACCCTTTTCTCATCCTTCTCATTAATTTGAAACTTATAATTTATTTTATCAATATATTTTTTATAACTATTACTAGTTTTCTTCGAAAGCCCTTTAACTCCAAAATAAAGAATTAAATTTATTATAGTAGAAAAAATTGACCAAATAAAAATGAATAATATATTGCCAACCATAAATACTGCAGGTATTAAATATATACTTATCATCAAAATAATCAAAATTATCCTTCTATATTTTTCTATATTTATCTTTATACTAGGATCTTCATTTTTTTCTGTGTTAATATTTAAAAATCTAATATATTCTTCCTCAGTAAATTTAAACGTATAATCCATATCATCACCACCATTATTAGTATACAAAATATATATTTATATAATATTATATATTTTAAATATATTTTTTGCAAAATATATCTATAAACTACAAATATAAAAATTCTATTTAAACATATGTTTTAAGTAATAATAAATTATTTTTTCTAGATAAAAATAAATATTATTTAAATTAACAAAGGTAACTTCTTCTTATATAGAATATAAAAAAGTAGTATATAAATTTATAACACTATATACTACTTTTTTTACTAATTATTCAATTGTATGCCCTGAATTTTCTATACAAGTTTTTATACTTTGTTGTGTAGCAGATTTATTATATATTACTTCAACAGAACCTCTTGCCATATCTACACAAACTTGATTAACACCTTCAACTTTTTCTAATGAATTTTTTAACTGTGTTTTCATATTTTCATTTGCTATTCTACTAATGTTACAATGTAATCTTTCCATATTATATCTCCTTTCAAAATTGATACAAATATAGTATGTCCAAAATGTATTAGTATATATTCTATAACTCTTAACAATTACATTTTATCATCCAATTCACTTTAGAATTCCTTTTGAATATTAAAACAATAAAATATTATTGTTTATCAATAATATTTTATTGACTTTTATAGTTTTATATACTATACTCTATTTGTAAAATTGCTAGCATTTTTAATTATAAATTAAGTTTTATGGAGGTTTTAACATGAAAAAATATATAATATCTTTAACATCATTTATACTATCAATATCTTGTATTATTGCATTTAATATTATTGGAAGTGACGTTGCTCCAGATGGTACTCTTATGGAGCCATTTTTCCTAATACCACTTTTTTATATTTTTCTATTTATAGGAATAATTTCACTATTTATATCTTTTATATGGAATTTTAAAAAGAATTATAAGTAATTATTATTAGCAACTAGTTTATAGAACTTATTAAATTGATATCTTACCATGAATATAAAAACCTAGATATTATAAAATCTATTAATAATTATAATATCTAGGTTTCTATATATGTAATATTATTGTTTTAGTTCTATTAATAATAATTTAATTTATCTTTGCCTAAAAATCTTTTATTAGTCACTATATCTCATTACTTCATCTTGTAAAAATTTATTAAACTCATTATATTCTAATAAATCTAACTTTCTTTTATAGCTTAAAACTTTTAAATTGTGTCCTTTATAGCCCTTTCTATAGGGAGGATGTATATGAACAATATTATTTAGTTTAAATCCTATGTTTTCATAAAACATAAGTCTCCGTTTTGAAATTTCATCTACAATAGGATCAATCTCTAAAATAATAGTTTTATTATCATCACAAAAATCCTGTAAAATCTTTGAACCATATTTTTTTCCACGAAGATACTCATTTATAGCAAAATGTTCTATATATTTATAATTTTTATATTCCCAATAAAATAATATTCCTACTAGGGTTTCATCTTCAAAATAAGTTTTACAATTAAATCTATCATTTTTTATTGCATCTATTTGATTAGATAATATCCGCCTCTCAAAAATAGGAAAGCTACTATTATATAATTCCCATATTTCTTCCCAAATACTATCATGTATACATCTTACAATCTTGCTATTGATCATTATTATACCTCCAAATACTAATAAATTCATATAATGCTTTTTTATTCTATACTTCTTATCCTATTTAAATCAGAGCTACATAACACATCTAAATTTTTATAAATCTTCTATTGCAGGAGTTGATTTCTCCCATCCATTCCCCATAATATTAAATGGATAAGTAGTTACACTATTCATCCTATGATTTGCACCATTCATAATAGATTCTACGCCACTTGCAATAACACAAAATTTCCCTATAACTAACTTATCACCAATAAACTCATAATGATGAGTTCCATGCTTTTCAAATTCTTCTCATGAAAAATAAGAATAATCTCCAACTTCAATATTAGGATTTTTTATAGTATTTTTTATAAAGCATACTGTTTTAATATTTTCATCTGGCTATATCATTTGGATTTGGGCCTAAACTTTTTGAAATAAAATCCTCCTGCTAAATATTCACCTTTTTGATTAATATTACATAAATTGTATAATATTAATTTCATAATGTAAATATGAATTATTATGCGATTATATTTATTAATCGATACTCAATCTAGTTATTGGTATAATAATGAATAATTTAAGAATTTAAAATGAGAGGAGTACTTGCTAATGAAAGATAAACTACTTTTAGGTCTTGCAGAATTAACGCATTTAAATCCTATCAATAAACATGACTTTTTATTTGGATTATATAGGGGATATAATATTTCAATAAGCTCAATTAATTATATATATTATATTGATTTTCCTATAAAACTTACTAATGAATTTGAAGTAGATAAAATTAATTCTTTCCTTAATGATTTAACAAAAGAATTTAAAAAACTTAATTATGCATCCTATAAGCCTTCTAGTATTCAGCTGCAATATAATCCAAGCTATAAAAAATATAGAAGTCCAGAAATAATATTATCCATATTAAATAAACTTATAGATTTTTCTATTATGAATAACTTTGTGACTGGATGTAGCTCTTGTGGAGAAAATACGGAAGTATCACCATTTTTACTAGGCACTACTGTTATTCCTTGCTGCAAGAATTGCCAATTGGAAATTACAAACTCTATAAGTGAAAATCAAAATAGCCTAAAAAATGTAAGTAATAATATAGTTGGTGGAATTGTAGGCGGATTTATAGGTGCTTTACTTGGATCTCTAGTTTGGATCTTGATATACCAAATGAATTATATAGCTGCAATTGCTGGACTAGCTATTGCTATATGTTGCATTAAAGGCTATCAATTACTTGGTGGAAAGCTTAATATAACGGGAATTATTATCACATCTATAATAACTATTATAATGATATATTTAGCTAACCACATTTCGTTAGCTATAGATATTTATTCAGAATTTAAAACCTATTATAAAATAACATTCTTCGACGCATTAAAATCTGTTCCAGATTTTTTATCGGAACCTTCAATTAAAGTCGAGTTTATTAAAAATTTACTTATTGGTTATCTCTTAACATTTATTGGCTCTGCATCATATATTAAAAAGTCCTTTAAAGATGCTAATTTTAAGATAAGAGCTGAAGAAATAGAGTTATAAAAAACTAAAATAAAGTAAATCAATTTTATTATGTTTCATATACTAATATTGTTATTACTTTATTGGTAGGTGATTAAAATTAAACTCTACGATGGAATAAATATAAATGAATTACAATTACTTGGTAGTGGAACTCAAGGAAAAGTGTACAAAATAGGTACAGAAAAATGCATAAAAATTTTTAAAAAGAAACAATCTTGTAGAAACGAAATACAGACTTTACTTATGGCTCAAGCAAATCCACATTTCCCTAAAATTTATTCATATGGTAAAAAACATATAATAAGAGAATATATAGATGGAATTGAATTAAATAAATACTTGTTATCACATCCTCTTACATCAGATATTTCAAGTAAAATCATTGATATTTATGACGCCATGTATTCTATAGGATATGCACGATTAGATTCTGCTTTATTTCATATATTTTTAACACCATTAAATGATATTAAACTTATTGATACTGCAAAGGCTATGAAGAAAAAAAGAGTATATCCTAAATTAATCATTAAAGGATTAGACAATCTTGGATACAAAGAAGAATTTTTAAATTTTGTTCAAGTTGAAAGACCTGAAATTTATGCTAGATGGTTAAAATATTGTAAATAAATCTGATGTTGTTTTGCATCCAATTGCTTTGTATCTTTTCTCGGTAATATATGTAAATAAGAAATATATTGAAGTAAGTTCAGTAACATCTTAAAAATAAATAAATTTGAAATAGAGTAAGGCTGTTGAAAATCAACAGCCTTTTATTATATCTTATATATTTTATGAATTCTTCATTATTACACTTTCAACTACATTTGCTGCTGTTTCGCAAGCATCACAACATCTTTCAAAATACTTGAAAGTATCTGTCCATGTCATTAATTCAATAGGATCCTTTGAAGTAGTATAAAGATTTCTTATACTCATAGTATATAACTTATCACCTTCCTCTTCTAATCCATTTATATTTACTATTAACTTTTGTATTTCTTGCGACTTCTTATAATTACGGAATTCTTTCATTAATCCCTTTAATTCATTACAATTTTTGATTATTACATTAGCAAAGTCTAAAGCTTCTTTTCTCATAGAACTAATATTAAACATATATATTCTTGCTAAGATATCTTCTATAGCATCTGTTACATTATCAATTTCATGAGCTAATTCTGCAATATCTCCTCTTTCAATAGGTGTAATAAATTCCTTAACTAATTTATCCATCATATCATGCTTTTTTAAATCTGCAGAATGTTCAATCTTATGCATTTCTTCTATTTTCTTTTCCATTTCAGTTGCATCAAAGTTTAATAAAGTATCATGAAGTAAATTTGCTGCACTACATGAATAATCTACTAACTCAGATAACATTTCAAAATAATCATTTCCTTTTTTACTTGCCATTTTTAATCCTACTCCTTTGTAGTTTATATTTTATTAAAAAATCCAAATGAAAAATTTTGCCATTAAAAATCCGATAATACCACAACCCGGAAAAGTAAGAACCCATGTCCAAACCATTTCCTTAACAACTCCCCAGTTTACAGAGCTTACTCTCTTCGCTGCGCCAACTCCCATTATTGAAGTTGTTTTAGTATGAGTTGTACTTACAGGAATTCCTGTTACTGAAGAAATAAGAAGGCATCCCGCTGCAGCTAGGTCTGCTGAAAACCCTTGATATTGCTCCAATTTAACCATATCCATACCAACAGCTTTTATAATTTTGTATCCTCCTATAGAGGTGCCTAAAGCCATAACTAAAGAACAAACTATCATTAACCATACTGGAATTACAAAACTTTCAACACCACCTTGTCCATTTGCTAAGAATATTCCAAGCATAAATACTCCCATAAATTTCTGACCATCTTGAGCTCCATGCATAAATGCCATTGCAGCTCCTCCACCAATTTGTGAGTATTTAAAGAAACTCCTTGTCTTTCTACGATCAAAACCTTTAAATATAAATTCTATAATCTTAACTGTTATCCAACCCATAGCAAATCCTAATCCTGTAGAAAGTACTAATCCATATACTACCTTTATCCACTCTCCACCATTAATTCCGCTAAATCCACCTTGCAGAGCAATTGCAGCACCTGAAATACCAGCAATTAATGCATGACTTTCACTAGTAGGAATTCCAAAATACCAAGCTGTAGTTGCCCAAACTACTATAGCAAATAATGAAGCACATAAAGCAACTAATGCATCACTAGAATTACCACCAAAATCTACCATATTATATATAGTTTGTGCAACATTAGCATTTATCATAGTCATTACAAAAACACCAAGAAAATTAAAAACTGCTGCCATTAATATAGCAGCACGAGGGCCTATTGCTCTTGTAGATACACATGTTGCAATAGCATTAGGCGCATCTGTCCATCCATTTACCAAAATTACACCTAAAGTTAAAATTACTGTTATTAATAATGCCGGATTATCTACTACTTGTCTTAAAAATTCAAAGAAAGAAATAGTCATGAAATATCCCCTTTCATTTTTATGTTAATTTTTAGTAAATATATGGTATAAAATCTAGTTTTTATATCATAAATAAATATATAATATCCAGAATTATAATAATATTATTCATAAAAATTTTACAATGTGATTATATAATATTTAATCTTAAAAATACACAGTTTATACCACTAAATCCGTGTTAAATTCTCGTTAAATGGAAAAACACTGTAATAATGACAGTTTCAAAAGATTAAATTAATTAATGTTAAATTTCCGTTAAAACACCTACGTAAAACCATTTTTTTCATCAATATTATATATTTTTACTAGATTTTCATAAGGCATTCTCTAATATTTCTTGTATATACTCCATCATGATAACATATTATTTTTTCTATATCATAATCTAATAGTTTTCTTATAGAACTCTTGGCTTTATCCATATCTAATGTATATTGAGGATTTGCAATAACTAAATCCTCCTTCTCAATTACTAAAGCATCTCCTGCTATTAATGTTTTACTCTCATTTAAATATATAGATATATGTCCTGGCATGTGCCCTGGAGTTTCAATTATTTCTATACCTCCACACCAATTAAATTTATCTTTATCTTTCACAATTCTATCTACAGTAATACTTTCTATAGATTCAAGCATATGTTGAAATTTCTTCGCTTTCTCTTTACCTTCTTCTGGAATAGTATCATATATAAATTCTGCTTGCCTCAATCTTAATGATTTTTCTTTTCCACTTATATACCTTTCTTCAATATATGATGACACTATCTCTATATTAGGGTATTTTCTTTTAAAATCTCCTAATGATCCCATATGATCATAGTCATGATGAGTTATAATTATTTTGGTCAGCTTATCCAAATTAATTCCCTTCTTTCTAGAACACTCCTCTATTAGTGATAAAAAGTTTGGATATCCACAGTCGATTAAAATTATGTTGTTATCATCACTTAATATTACTGGGAAAATTGTATTAGCTCTTCCCTCTAACTTAAAACTAATATCTAACGCTACTACTCTATTCATCTTTACTTCACTCCTTGAAAATACTTTATACACGATAATACCATTTAATAAATTTATATAACAAGTTTAAAAATACTTCTGAATAGATTTTGATTATAATAAACAAAAAAATGATACCTATACAGAAATTATATAAGTATCATTATCAAAATTTATATTATATTTTTTTGTTCTCTAATTATTCTTCTAATACTACTTTCAGTAAGATAATAATATTTTGTAAGCTCTTCAATAGACATTCCTTTAATATATTTATATAAAATCTCTCTATTTCTTTGATTTAATTCAGCTTTCAATCCACTTTGAGATCCCCAAGCTCTTCTTTTTTCAGGCTTTGCAGGAATATATAAATATCCTCCGTCTACATATTCTTGAATTATTCTAATAATCTCTTCTGGTAATATATCTTGTGCTTTTTTATATTTCATACTTATTGCTCCTATCTACTACTTAATTCATAAATAAAAAGCAAAGACTGCATATGCACAAAACATTCAAACCGTATTTATATTCTTGATACGGCTCTGAACAAAATTGTAATAATAAATTTTACAGTCTTTGCCCAGAGCCTAATCTAATAACTAATTCTACTCTTTTACGCATAAAAATTCTCCTTTTTCTATAATATACTATCATTTTAACATAAAGTTTTAATTAATATACTCTATTTTTCTTTCCATATACTATTATCTCTATAGTAATTTATACCTTGATTTGTAAGTCTTTCTCCTTGCTTTTCTAATCTAATTTTATATTCATCCCAGTTTCTAAGTTCTTTAGGCGTCCAGGCAATTTCAGCATAGCCTAGTAATCTTGGATATATCATAAAATCCATTTGTTCTACAGTTGAAATAGTCTCCGTCCACAATGGAGCTTCTACCCCAAGAATTAAATCCTTAGGCGCATATTCTGTAGGGTCCCATCTATATGCAGTTTCTATGGGAATATATCCTGCCCATGTTAATCCATAAGGTGTATTCTCGTTATACTTCATATCTAAGTAAGCTTTTGATGCAATTGAAATTATCATTTTCATCTTTTTTTCTCTAGCTGCTTCATTTGAATCCTTCCAATTTTGTAATATTACACTTGAATCTATTTCTGGAGCAGTGTCAATCGGATCCCATCCAATTGGAGTTTTCCCATATCTTTGAACTATTTTAGTTACTCTTCCCACAAAATAATCATAATCTTCCTTCTTAGTGCTATCAGCCTCATCTCCTCCTATATGAAAATATTTAGAAGGTGATATTGCTGAAACTTCTCTAATTACATCATCAAGAAACTTATATGTTTCTTCACTATGAGTCATGAAAGAACTAAACCCTACATCTGTTCCTGTATATAGTGGTCTCCTTTTCCCATCTGGGTTTAAAAATCCATAAGAGGCCAATGCCGCATTGCTATGTCCTGGCATATCAATTTCAGAAATTATTTCTATGTACCTATCAGCTGCATATTTAACTATACTTTTAAATTGCTCCTGCGTATAGTATCCTCCTTGGCCACCACCTACCTCTGTACTTCCTCCTATAAGCGTAAGATCTGGATATTTCTTTATTTCTATACGCCATCCTTGATCATCAGTAAGATGTAAATGAACTTTGTTTATTTTATATTGTGATGCATAATCTATTTGACGTTTAATCTCATCTTCAGTGAAAAAATGTCTTGCAACATCAATCATTAATCCTCTATATTGATATTCTGGTTTATCATTTATTGTAGATACAGGAATACTCCATTCAACATTAGTAATTAATGTACTTTTTTCAATATCAGCAGGTAATAGCTGCCTCAATGTTTGAATTCCTCTATAAACCCCTTCTGGCTTATATGCTATTATCTTAACATTTTCAGAAGTGCTTATCATTTGATATCCTTCATTTCCTTGAGCTTCTTCTCCTCCAATAGTTGTTAAATAAATACCTGAATTCGGAGGATTTTCACTCTTCACAATCTTTAACTCAAATCCCGTTGAAGGTTTTAATTTTTCTCTTAGTAATTCTGCGATTCTACTAAGTTCCTCTGTTTCTGCTTCATTATTTCCTTTTACATAAATTGAAGTGTCCTTAGTAATCAAAAATTTCCCTGTTCCCTTTTCATAACTCAATGGCTTTGGAATAATATAATTATTACCATTTTCTGCTCCATATACTGAATGTACTTCTTCTTTATTTTTATAGATAATTATTGAAGAAGATATTAATATAGTTAGTACACTTAAAGAAATAAATTTCCCAAATTTAATAGACATATTCTTCATTAGTTCACCTTCCTTATATTTATTATAGATATATATTATATACATTTAATGTTAAGTATATATCCCTTCATTATTATCTTATAACCTAAAATTCAAAGTATATACTACAGTTTAATCAAAATAATCTTAGCAAAAATTAATCATTTTTTTATTATATTTTCTTAAAGCATTTTTTATTTTTCTTATGTCATTTTCTTCAAGTTAAAATATCATGGAATCCGGAAATTATGTAACTAACTATCATAAAAATCATAATTGCTACCATTTCTTCTCCGCCGAAGTATTCTAATGACATTGCTATAGATGTAATAGGCAATGAAGTTGTACTACAAAAAACACCTATCTTTCCCAATGCTGTAGAAGATTCTAACGATATATTAATAAATTTAGCAATCCAACTTCCCAATGCTGATCCTACAAAAAATGTTTGAATAAATGCTTAATAATGAAATTTACCTTTTAACACTAATTCCCTCCCTAAAATTGCTCCTGCAAAAGGACATCATATATTACTCCAAAAGCACTTCCTACGCCACATATTACTAGAGTTCTTTGTTCATCATCTGTCAAGTTAAATTTTCTTGCTATAAAATCTCCTAAAGTTCCTCCAATTGCTACTACCGAGCCCTTTTTTTCCAGCAGAAGCAGCACAAAATGTAGTTAATAGAGACCCTATAAATACTACAACTATCATGTAAAAAGGAATATCTTTAGCTACAGATTGAACTTATAATTTTAATAAAATTTCCCCTGAGTATGCATTTCTCTTTGTTTTTAAATACATAATTGTTATTAGTAATACTGCAATTGGTAAAAAGTATATTAAGTACTCATGTTCTTTTCTATAGCTATTTGCAGACTTTAAAAGCATATTATATACTCCAACTATTAACCCTATAGAAATAGCCATAGCAACACTTAAATATTTTTCGTATTAAATTATATTAATCTTGATTTTCTTCGGTATTAACTTGTTAGATCATATTCTCCTTGTTATTTTCATAAATCTTGATAAGCTTTATTATTTGATATTATAAAAAATAATTCCTATATTTTAATTTCAAAAAAGTTCAAGGATATTATAATTTTATAATACCCTTGAACTCTAAATAATATATTAATATTTAATTATATAACTGCTACCAGACGGAACGTCTACTTCATGATTTCTTTGGAAATAATCTATTATAAGCTCACTCATATCCATATTTATTTCCTTAACAACTTCCGCATTTTCATAGGCTGGATAAATAGCTGTATTACTTGCACGATAATTATTTAAAACTATTGTGTAATCTTTATTTAAATCTAGTTTTTCTCCATCCTTTTTCATTGAAATAACACGATTTCCAAAATCTTTATTTAAATCTATTTCATAAGTTAAACCTGCAAAGGTATCATAATTATAGTTCTGTACCTTTGGTACTAAGAACTCCTTATTAATTTTAACTTCATTATTTTCTAAAACAAAATATGTGGCACTCTTTTCAATTGCTTCTTTAATTTTACTGCCTTTAACTTTAAGTACCTTTAATGTATTTGGATATGGATAATTAATTAGTACATCTCTAATTGAAACATTTTTCTTAAACCCAATAGCAGTATCAAATAATGATAAAGCTGAGAAGTCCGCATTAGAAATACTTAATTGAACTTCATGTAAGAAGTTTATAAAAGGATGTCCCTTAAGTCTTGCAATAAATATATCATCTAAAATTATATCATTTTTAAAATATCCTATTTCCCTATCTAAATACTCTTGTAATTCTTCATTTAAATTAGTAAATCTCTTTTCTAAATCAGCATTAATTTCACCATCTAGTTTTGATACATCTATTAATTCATAACTTGCTTCTTTAGTCTCTGTGTCTATAACTATCTTTGTAAAATTTTGACCATTATGCATAGGTTGTGTGCATATTACTCCATTTACTTTTGTTATAAAAGATCTATGTTGATGCCCGCTTAAAACTATATCTATAGAATCATAGGTTTCTAATAACTCACTAGCTTGATTTTCTTTTGTTAATTTTTCTGTAGGAGTATTATTTCCATCTAAACTCTTTTCAAAGCCTCCATGGTAACAAACTATTATCATATCAGACTTTTCTTTCAATTCCTTTTCATATTGTCCATAGACCTTAACTGGATCTAAGAATTCTAAGTTTTCTATATTCTTTTCTTGTTCCCAATTTGGTATAAATGAAGTTGTAAATCCTATACATCCTATCTTAAACCCATTAAAGTCAAAAATTCTATAAGGTTTGCTATTAAATGCTAAACCTTTAATATTTGAATTTACTATCTTATCAGAAACTATTTTATAGGCAGTATTTAAATAATCTAATCCATAATTAAATTCATGATTTCCTAAAGTATATGCATTATATCCTATATCCTCTAAAAGTTCTGTAATTGGATTAGTATTCAAATTTTGCTTAGATAGATAATGAGTTAAAGCTGATCCTTGAATTAAATCTCCACAATCTATCTTTAAAGATGCATCATAGTTCTTTTCATCCTTTAAAATATAAGTTCCTATTTTTAATATTCCAAGAGATTTTTCAGTTACATAATTAGTTGGATATACGAACCCATGTAAATCACTTGTTTGATAAATAACTAATTTCATAGTTCCTCCTTGATATGCTATCGCACAATGTAAAATTAATAATGTAGAATTTAAAATTAAAGAAAAAACTCCTTACGGAGTTTTATGCATATGTAAATTTAATAATCACGAACGTATTATTCTACATTTTAATTTGGAGCTGCCTTTAGACAGCTCCATTTCTATAGAAATAATATTATATTACTCCCAAATTGAATTTAAAGTTGATTTAAACTCTTCTAGCTTTTTAGTTACATCTATTGTAGTATCAGCTAATACTGACTCTAAAATTGTACCAGCTTCACGATATGCAGCATCAGCACCACTTATTACAGGGTTTGTATATAAGTTTTTAGTTGCATCTGCTAATATTGGAGCTATTAAGCTTCCAGAGTTTTTATATTCTTCTGATTCAATAGCACTTTGTCTTATTGGCATATATCCAGTTTCAGAAGCCCATTGAATTTGTTTTTCTTTGCTAGTTAAGAACTTTAAGAATTCATATGCAGCAGTTTTTTGTTCTGCTGTAGCACTTGAGAATACATATAAATCAGTACCTTGTTGAAGTGATGCATTTGTTGGATATGGTGCAGCACCTACTTTAAACTTATCACCAACACCTTGTTTAACGAAGTTTTCACCTGCATTTGAACCAACATACATACCTACAGTTTCATTTGCAAATGGTCCTGATAAATATTTATCTGTTCCAGCTATTCTAAAGTATCCTTCTTTTACACCTTCTAAGTAATAATTAACTGCTTTAACTGATGCATCGCTTGTAACATCAAAGTTATTATCAAAAGTTTGGCCTTCTGACTTTAAGAAAGTAGTATAATAAGTATTTAATGAATCAAATCCAGCTCCTGGAATACCTTTTTTATCTTTTATTTCTTTTGCAACTTTTACAAGTTCATCATAATTTGTTGGAGGTGTTAAATTTAATTCATCAAACAATGTTTTGTTATACCAAATAACTTCTGTTGACTTATTAAATGGCATTCCATATATCTTTCCATCTATTTTTGCTGCTTCTCTAAGACTTGGTAATATATCATCATAATTATCAAACTTAAGAGTTTCATTTTCTATGTATGGAGTTAAGTCAGTAACTAACCCATCTTGTATAGGATTAAACATCCAGTCAGGATATGCTTGTGTAAGTGTTGGTAAATCCTTTGGACTTGCAACAGTTGCAGTTATTTTTTGTTGTAAGTCTGGATAACTTGATTGATTTTGTAAAGTTACCTTGATATTAGGATTTTGAGTAGTAAACTCATCTGTTAATTTTTGTAGAGACTTTTCTAAATCCCCACTCATAGCATGCCAGAATGTTATTTCTACTGGATTAGTTATTTCTGTTACTATGTCCTCATTTTTTGATTCAGCACCTTTAGTAGAACATCCTGTTAATAATCCTACTGATAGGGCTAACGCTAATAATTTTTTGAATTTCATTTTTTACCCTCCATTATTTTAGATTGTTTGTTTTTTCTCTGGTAATAGTCTATCTCCAGATTCATTATAAAGTTTTTCAGGACGATATGAATGAATTGGAACTAATAACTTAGGTTTAATTAAGTTAATTATCTTGATTAAATCATAAGGATGAGCATGCCCACTACATGAAACTCTTTCAAATTTAATATTCATTTCTTCAAATTTGTTTACAAATGGTGTGTATGCAGGATCAAATTCACCTAATGGTACTGCATTTGAGTGAATATAGATTCCATCTTCTTTTAATTTATCCATATGTTCAATGGCAAGTTTGTCTAATTGCCAGAAAAAGCTACCTTCATCATTTAATAAATCTTCAAATTCAATTTTAAGATTTCCATCTAATCCATAATCTCCATTATCTAATTGATAATAATAAGATTCATATCCAGTTGCTTCCTTTAGTACATAAGAATAATATGCATCTAACACAACTTTTCTTGAATTAGTTTTTATTATGTTTAAAATTCTTTCTATATTAGAAATATAGTAATTGAATGTTATTTGCTTGTTAGGATTATTATTAACAATTTCATTTATCTTTTCTATTAATTCTGGCTCATTTGTTATTTCTTTATCGCTAACATCATCATCAAAATCTTGGAAAGAAACACTTACACCTTCTATTAATAGAACATCACAATTTTCACTTTCCTTACAGAAATTTAATGTAGCTTCTTTTCTATATCCGTGAAGTCTTATATCTCCTGTATAAGATATTACTAAATCAGGAGTTTCAATTAATAAACCACATGCTCCATAAGCATCATGATCTACTGGCATTACTTTAACTTTTATTTTGCCAATTTCTATAACTTCATTTTCTTTAACTCCAACTATATCTCTTGTATTTTTTCCGTTACTCTCATGAAGAGGGAAAAGGAAATCATTATTTATATTTAGAGTATTTAATAAAGATTTAGTACCTTCTAATGTATATAGAGGTATCTCTGGATTTAAATAATTTACTATTTTTGAATGATCTAAATGCACATGTGATAAAAATACTGCTGTATTTTTAAAGTTATCTTCTTTTGATTCATACCCTTTTAGTGGAATTTTAGGATCATACATATTATTTAAATATGGAACTAAATTCTCATCTAACAATTCTTGTAAATTAGTTGGTTGTACAGGTGATTTTGGATCATACTCGCTCCCAAAATCAAAGAATATGTGACTATCTTCATACACTATTTCTATTATTGTTCCTCCAATAGTTAAAATACCATTGTGAAACGTAATCTTCGTTTTTTTATCCTTTAACGCCACTCTTAACAACTCCTCTTATGATTTGCTTTCTAAAGATTAAATATAAAATTAAAATTGGAACTATAGCAATTGTTGATGCAGCCATTTGTAAATGAACATTTGAACCACTTTCAGTAGCAAAGGAACTTAATCCATTACTTAGCAATCTCATTTCTTTACTATTTGTTACTAGTATTGGCCATAAGAATGAATTCCATCCATTAATAAAGCTTAATATACCCATTGTAAATAAAGCTGGCTTTGCTAAGGGAATTAAAATTCTATTAACAAATTCTAAATCACTACAGCCATCAACCTTTGCAGCCTTATAATAAGAAATAGGAATGCTTGTTAAGTATTCTTTTAAATAGAATATATAAAACACACTTGCTAATGATGGAACTATTAACGCTGTATATGTATCTAGTAATCCAAGCTGTGCAATTGTTTGATAATTTGTAAAAACAGTAACTTCATACGGTACCATTAGTAAAGCAGCCATAACCATTACTAAAGCATTTTTATATTTGAACTCTAATTTTACTAAAGCAAATCCTGCTAATATTGAAGTTACTATTGTTCCGATTGTTGATATTCCAGAAACTAAAATTGTATTAAAGAAATATCTAACAAAAGGAGCTTGTTCCATTGCTAAAGCAAAGTTTTCCCATTGGAACTTATCCGGAATTAACGTTGGTGGTATACTAGTTGCCTCTTGGTATGTCATTAAACTTGATAAAATCATATATACAAAAGGAAATAGTGTAATCAACGCCATAATAACGATAAATGTCTTTGATAGAACTAAATTAACTTTTTTCATCACTTCACCTACTTAGATAATCTTTTTAATATACGATTTTGAATTAATGTGAAAATTAAAATTAAACCAAATAAGATAACTGCAGCTGCCATCCCTTGTCCATAACGGTTTTCAACATAGAACTTATTAAATATGTAGAACACTGCTGTAGTAGCACTATCTGCAATACCAGCTTTTCCATTGAATATTGCAAATACTTGTGCATAAACCTTAAATGCACTAATAAAATTAACCATCAACAAAAACGTAATTATTGGTATCATTTGAGGTAATGTTATTCTAAAAAATTGTTCAACCTTTGTTGCTCCAAACATATCTGCAACTTTATAATAATTTTCATCAACATTTCTTAATCCTGAAAGTAATATAATTATATTAAATGCAAGAACTGACCATATACCAAATATAACCAGTGTTATCATACTCATATTAGGATTATCTAAAAAATTTATTGGTCCAACATTAAAGAATCCTAGTATATAATTTACAAATCCATACTCACCGTTTAATAAAAATCTAAAAACTATACCAACGGCAATTACACTTGTTAAATAAGGTATAAAAAATATAGTTTCAAAAATGTCTTTATATTTAATTCTTTCATAAATTGTAATTGCAATAAACATTGAAATAATTAGTCCAACAGGCACAACAACAAAAGCATAAATAGCAGTATTACCTAATGCTGTATGAAACTTTGGATCTGTTAAAACAATCTCATAATTTTTAAATCCATTTGACACTAAATTATTTAAAGTTCCCTTTTGAAAAGACATAATAAATGTTCTGATTAATGGTAAAACGTTAAATATCCCAACTATTATTAAAGCAGGTAAAAGAAATAACCATGCTTGTGGTGAATTTTCTGCTCTATACTTCAACTTTCTCATTAGTACACTCTAACTCCATTCTCTTGGAATATGTAGATTCCATTATAATCAATATCTAATGCTAATTCGTCACCTTCAAGAACCTTATTGCTTATATCAGTAATTGATTTTGCATTTATATCATTGACATTGAAGTTTACTATACAGTCTTTTCCTATTAATTCAACAGATTCAACTTTAACTTTAAATAATGGATTTTCACTTATTTCAAAGTATTCTGGTCTAATTCCCACAAAATACTTCTTTTCATTCAAATCTTGCTTAACTCTATCTTGATTTAATAAATTCAAATCAATATTGAAATCCTTTGTCTTTAATATATTTCCTTCTTTTTGAGCTTCAAATATATTAATTATAGGATTTCCCATAAACTTAGCTACAAATAAATTTGCAGGTTCTAAATATAAATTTTGAGGTATATCAAATTGTTGAACTATACCTTCGTTCATTAATACTATTCTATCACTTATAGATAACGCTTCTTCTTGATCATGGGTAACAAAGATAGTAGTAATCCCTATTTCTTTTACAAGCCTTCTTATTTCTTCTCTGATTTTCAGTCTTAATCTTGCATCTAAATTACTTAGAGGCTCGTCTAATAATAATATTTTAGGATTTTGAACTAATGCTCTTGTAATAGCAACTCTTTGTTGTTGCCCCCCTGACATTTCGCCTGGCTTTTTGTTAGCTAATTCTTCAATGCTTGTAATTTTCATATACTTTTTAGCTATTTCAAGCGCTTCACTTTTAGTCTTTTTTTTCTTTCCAACAGTAAGAGGGAACATAACATTTTCTAAAACTGTCATATGTGGATATAATGCATAGTTTTGAAATACTAATCCAATATTTCTATCTTTAGGATGTTTCCCAATAATAGATTCATCATCAAATTTTATATCTCCACTAGTAGGATCTAAAAGTCCTGCAATTAAATTAAGTATAGTTGTTTTACCACAACCACTAGGCCCTAAAAGACAAACAAGTTCACCATCGTTAATCTCAAGATTGATGCTCTTTAAAGCTTCATAGCCATTGTTATAAACTTTTTTAAGTTTTTCAATATGTATCATGCGCCACCTCTAGCATTTATTTTTTATGTTTTATTTTAATTTATGTACAAATATAATATACTAAACATTTTCATATCATACAACATTTATTGTTTTTTTTAACCATAAATAAAGATTTTTTAACACTTATTTAACTTTTTAGTAAGTAATTTGATAATTTGTTGAAAAAATTCAAAAATCATTGTATTCATTTTATCTACCTTTGCTTATAAACTTATACAATTAAACTAGCTTTATAATATATAGTTGCCCAAAAATCATTAAATATAATTCATATAATAAAAATCTATAATTAATTTATAAATTTTATTATTTATATCTAACATTATATTTTAATTTATTACATTATCTAATTCAAGATATTTTTTTATTCTTTAAATATTTAGCTAAACTTAGTTTTTTAATTTAAATATATTCGGAAATTATTCTTAATATAAAAAATCCTAGTATTGCCTGTTTTAACATACTAGGATTTCTATTGTTTTCTACGATTAATTACTTCTATGTTATTTAATACAAATCACCATTTAAATTGAACTTAAAAACAAAACTCTAGTTCTTATCTTAACCTTGTAGTGCTTTATAAAAATCACTATTTTTATTTATCATACCTTGAATTTCAGAAAAAGGAATTTTAAATGTTATGAATCCCGATGAATATGGACCAATTTCATAAGGTGAAAAATAAATATATAAGTTACTACTATCAACATAAAAATCTTGATCTTCTTTTATTCCCTTAAATTGATCTTTAAATACATATTCATATTGCTTATCATTTTGTATCATATTACTAATAATCTTATTTAATTCTCCAACCCAGTAAAATCCACCCATAAATAAATCTCCTAATGTGTAAAACTTACCTGTCGATAAATCAATAGTTAGAGTTTTCCTATATGGCATTCCATGTGCAGCACCTAGAGGGTAATAATAACCGTTAATTTCTAAAACTAATAAATTATTGTTGAAGTATTTTATATTAAAATCACTATAATAATCATAGTTAAGAACATCATTTTCTGTAATAACTAAGTTATTTTCAGTTCCGGTTTCTTCATCAGGATTAAAATAAGATAAAGCCTTTAATTTATTATTAATTTCAATTTCTACGCTTTTGTCTTTTATTCCTTGTACTTCAGGTATATATATTAGGTAGCTAATATTAGGCTTATATTTTAGCTTTGATATACTATAACTATTATCAAGATATATAATATCATTTGGTTTATAGATTACATTACCGAGATTATCCAAATAGTATGGTGAATAATCTATATTAGCATAAACTAATCCATTCTTTATTGATAATTCACCACTTCCGCTAACTTTAGGTAAATCTCCATTTCGATTTCCAGATAAATCGATAAAAAAAGTATCCGTTTTATCTGATGCATATGCTAATCCATTGGTATAATAACCAACTACTAAATAACTAAAGTCTGTTAATCTATTTCCACTTGTATCTCCTATTGCATATATACTCCTAAGTTTTAAATCTCCATCTCCTATTGGAATACCTAAAGCTACCCTACCTTCTCCTAAAATCTTAATATCACTAAAATCAGGTTCATATACATATTTGCCAGTTTTATCAATAAGTCCATATGGCCCTTGGAAGCTATCTGACTCACTAACTACTGCTACATCATCTCTAAATCCTTGCGCTGATCTAAACCTTGGCTTAATAACTACTTCTCCATCAATATTTATATAACCTAATGGCCCTTCAAATGAATTTCCAAATACCATTAATCCATCTCCATATTGAGATACATAGTTATAGGTATAAGTATTTACAACTTGTCCATAAGGATTGATTAACCTATATTCATTTTCATTAAATTTAACTAAAGCCACTCCTTCATCAAAACTATTAGCTTCTAAATATATTGGTGGAATTATATCATATCCTTCTAAATCAATATATCCATATCTGTAGCTACCGTTATTATTACTAAATCCAACAACAGCTCTCCCTTCGCTATAATCACTTATAAAGTTATATCTTTTATTTGTTATAACATTCCCCTTTTCATTAATAACTCCCATATAATCACCAAATACCCAAATCGCTCTATTTTCTTTAAACTCTCTAATACTATCAAAAATCGGCTTTAATATAAATTCGCCATTTTTATTAATTGCTCCAACTTTTTCTCCTAATCCTACTATAGCTAATCCACTACTATTAAAATCATATGCACTTGAATAAGTCGGCTCAATATCAAACGTTCCCCTACTATCTATATATCCATAAATTCCGCCTTCTTTTGTATTTCTTAAAGCGGGATATAGTTTCTCATTATTTATTCTATTTTTTACTGTAAAACTTTCCACCTTATTATTTTTATTTAAGTCCACTTCAATTCTCCTAATAAATCATTCTTAATATAATATATGAATAATTTATAAATAAAGTAGCAAATAATAAAAGAAGTGTATAAAATAAATTTATTTTATACACTTCTTTTATTATTAATCTATCTTTATTTAATTTTCTTACATTAAATTTTCAACTTATGAAGATTTTATATATATATTCAATACATCTTCTGAATTAAGTGGTTTAAAATTACCCATTGTTTTACTTCTTATTACTGCTTAATTTTCCATTTCTTTAGCTTTTCTTTATTTATTGCAATTTCTATTAATGTAGTAAGTATATCTAATGAAATGAAAAACTCTCTTGTTTTATTTATAGCTTCTTTAGCTAAGTCATATTTTCTTTACTTCTATCTAAATTTCAAACATTAATATCGTATTCAACAAATTGATCTACTGTATTATCGTCTAGAACATATTCCATCCAAGCTGGTTTCAATATTATAACCCCTACAACATGAGTAATATCATAAACTTCAAAATAAATATGCTATTCTAAAAATAAAATTGAATCTTCTGGTATTTTTAAGTATAGATTAAATTTCTTTTTTCTATGATCCCACTCTTCTTTTTTAATCTTATATATCATTACATTATTATAATTTCTTTCATTAGAACTTTTATTTACAAACATTATATTATATTCAAATACACTTTCTACTATCTTAATTATTTCACATTCTATAATATTTTTATTATTATTTATATTATAATTATCAACAAGTTCAAAATTATGTACTCTAATACCAACATAATTTATATTTCTAGGGATTATTCTTTGTGTTTCCAATATGATATCCCATTCTGTAGCATGAATCCTATTTGGAGATAAAACTTTACACTTTGAAATATTTTTGCATCCAGTAAGTACTGCTACTTCCTTTAGCTTTGGCGCTTCAAAAGTCTCCTTCGTATTTCCAAATAAAATTGAATTTCCCTTATCAATAATAACAATATTTTCACAAAACTTATAAACTTCATCTCTACTGTGAGTAACCATAAGAACTTCACCATCATATAGCTTTAAAAATTCTAAAACCTCACTTTGAAGCTGCTCTTTTAGGTATGAATCTAAAGCAGAAAATGGTTCATCAAGCATTAATATATAAGGTTTGTATATTATACACCTTGCTATGGCAACTCTTTGCTGCTGTCCTCCAGAAAGTTGACTTGGATATTTCTTTTCAAGCCCTTGCAAATGAAAAGCTCTTATAATTTCATTCACTTTAGTTTCTTTTTCCTTTTTAGAGTCTTTTAAGCCTATTCCAATATTTTCTTCCACAGTCATATTAGGAAATAAAGCATAATTTTGAAACAAGTACCCAATATTTCTTTCTTGAGGTTTTAGGTTAATCTTTTTTTCAGAATCAAATAGTACTTTTCCATTAAGTATAATACTTCCTTCATCTGGAGTTTCAATTCCAGCAATGCATTTTAAAGTCATGCTTTTTCCACTACCTGAAGCCCCTAAAATACCAAGATAATCACCATTTGTTTCAAAAGAAACATCAAGAGAAAATCCTTTTAATTTTTTCTTTATATTAACAAATAAACTCATTATCTTCTTCCTTACTTTATATATTTTCTTTCTTTAAAAGTAAAATAATTTGTTAAAACAACAACTACAAAAGAAATTATGGTGACAATTAAAACATAATCAAAAGCTGATGCCATATTCCCTGCTGCTACATCTGCATAGATTGCTAAAGGCAAAGTCCTGGTCTTATTTGCTATATTTCCAGCTATCATTGCTGTAGCTCCAAATTCTCCAAGACCTCTTGCAAAAGCTAATATTCCACCTGAAGCAACTCCTGGTAATGCAAGTGGCATAATTATACGCCAAAAAATTTTTCTTTCTGACATTCCTAATGTTCTTGCAGCCATTATTAAATTTGGATCAACTTGTTCGAATGCTCCTCTTGCAGATCGATACATAAGAGGAAATGATATAACTACTGAAGCTATTACAGTCGCTACCCAAGAAAAAACTATTTTTACACCTAAAAATTCTAACAAAAACCTACCTATTGGCCTATTTACTCCAAAGATAATTAAAAGAAAAAATCCCATTACTGTAGGCGGTAATACTAATGGTAATGTTAAAACTCCATCTAAAATCATCTTTATTTTTTCAGATTTTATCTTTACAATAGCCCTTGCTATGAAAAGTCCTAGCAAAAACGTAAAAACCATAGATACAGTTGCAGTCTTTAAAGAAATTATTATTGGTGATATATCCATTATATTCTCCTATTTATTATCTGAAAATCCATAAGACTCAAATACTTTAATTGATTCTTCAGATTGTAAAAACTCAGTAAAGCTTTTTGCTGCTTCTTTGTTTTTAGTAGTTTTTATTATTCCTAATGGATAAATTACTTTAGAAACGCTTCCTTCTGGTGCTTCTAAAACTACTTCTACTTTTTCATTTGAAGCTGCATCTGTTGAATAAACAATTCCTGCATCAGCACTTGCTTCAGCAACCCAAGTTAAAACCTCTGTAACATTTGTTCCAAGGCTTACTTTTGAAGACACTTGATCCCAAATTTTAAGATTTTCAAATAATTCTTTTGCATATTGTCCAGCTGGTACACTTTCTGGATCTCCTATAGCAATTTTATCAGATTTTAATATATCTTCAAAAGTTTTTATATCTTTATTTTTTTCTTTTGGAACTATTAGTACAATCTTATTTTCAAGAAGTTCAACAATAGAACTTTCTTCGATTAAGCCTTTTTTATTTAATTCATTCATTTGCTTTGTTGCTGCAGACATAAATACATCTATTTCTGCTCCTTCTTCAATTTGAGTTTGTAATTTTCCCGAGCTATCATAAGTTGATTGAACCTTAATATTAGGATACTTTTCATTAAACATAGGAATTAACTTATCTTCCATACAGTTTTTCAAACTTGCAGCTGCTGCAATAGTAATAGTTGATTCTTTTTCTTGTGAGTTGTTTGTATTATCTGACACTTTATCTTTATTACATCCAAATAAAGATAAAGCTAATGACAATATACTTAAAACCAATGCTATTTTCTTTTTCATTTTACACACTCCTAATTTACAATATTTATTAATTTATAAAAGTAAAGCTATTTTAAGCTAAATAAAATCTAATAAAACATAACTAAACCAGACAAAACTGAACAATTATAATTATATTGTAAACATTTTACATTGTCAATGTACTAACCACTTTACATTCATTTGCTTTAAAATATAAACTTTAAACTTATAATTAACAGATATCTAAAAAAATATAATAATATTCAAGAAGATAGTTCTTAAATTCAGTGCAACATTTATTAATTGTTATATTTTAAATAATATGTTAAATTATTTTTATAATAATTTAACGAAAAGGTGAATGAAATGAATGAAGATATCTTATATACACCAGATGAGATTGCTCAAAGATTAAAGATAACTAAAGGAACTGTATATGAAATGATAAAACGTGGCGATTTAGACGCTCACCGCATGGGGAAACACCTTCGTATATCTAAATCCCAATTTGAAATTTATCTTTTAAAAGCTAAAGGTTACGAAAATAGCTATGAAGCAATTTTAACTTCTGAAAATGAAGAGACCTTTGCATTAATTGATTCTGTAAAAATCCAAGTAAGTACTGAGCTAGAAGGTAATGTGAGAATTTCTATTCGACCTGAAGATATTATCTTAAGTAAAGGTACATTTATAAGTAGTGCAAGAAATGTTCATAAAGGAATTGTAACTGATATTATAGATGGTAATAGCGCAAAAGTAGTTTTAGATATTGGTATTCCATTAATGGCATTAATAACTAAAAAGTCCTTAACTGAAATGTCTATAGACAAAGGGATTGAACTTTATGCAATTTTTAAAACTATGTCAGTAAAAGTTTATAAATAACATAAAAACCACGGGAATTCACCGTGGTTTTTATAAGTATATTTCTAGTTAAATAAACTTATATTTACTAATATAAGATATATTAAAGCTATATCTAATTATATTAAAACTATTTCATTTCCTCTATAAGATCATTTAAATGATTTATTTCTTGTTTTTGTACATCTATTATGTTTTAAGACATATCTTTTATCTTGTCATCTTCAGTATATTTTAAAATTGTTTCTCACATATTTTAGCCACATTAGCTAACACTCTAATATCATATTGACTAGTGAATACCAGATCAACTACTTTATTTATTTTCTTCTTTTGTTAAATATGATACTAACTCATCATAATTATTTTCAGCTACTGATTCTTTTGATTTAAAATCCTCCATTTTATTATTGGAGTTTATAATACTTCCATAGTTTAATAATGTATCTAATATTGCAGTTTTAAAAAGTGGAATGACATCTATTATTCTTTTTATTCCATATACATATTCGTCATCACTAATATTAAAGCACTTAAATAAGCCTGATGTTAATCTACCATCAGAAAACATATAGATATATCTATCCCTCATTTCATCAGATAAATCTACCTCAATTTTGTGTTTGTACAATCTAAATACTATTCCATTTTCTTTTATAAATATAGGAAATATAGTTGAAAAAAGAATAACTATATCTTCTTCTTCACCTGCTATCCCAGTGAAATCATGTTCATTAAGTTTTTTTAAAATTTCATCTGTAAATATAGAATTTTTTATTTTGTTGCCTAACTTTGCTTTTAACTTTTGTTCTTTTCCTTCAATTAGAAAATTATCAATTGAGCTAAACAACTTACTTATTTTACTTGTATTTTTTTGTGAATTATTCATATTATACATCTCCTAAATAGTTAAATAGAAAGTTAATACAATACTTTCTTTATTTTACTTAGCGATTAATTTAATATTTATAATTTAATTGTATTACACTTTATATAATTACACAAATTTACCAATTAATTAATAATTTTAATAACTATCGTATCATTCTTTAAAAATATTTACCTTTGAATTTGCTTTTTACAGCTTCTGTAACTAATTTAAAATCTTCTTCATTTTCTGAGAATAATTTTATAAGTTTTTCTTTTGCTTCAATATATTCTCCATTATTTTCATCAAGATGTACTATTGGTCTAAATAGCTTATGAAATTTCATAAATAATATTGGGTGTTTCTTTGCAAAATCCTCCATTTCATCTATGTGTCTTTCTTCTTTAGTTGCACTTTTTAACCATTTAAAAATATAATCATATTTTTCTTCCATACAAACACTTCCTTCATTAGTTTTACTTTTATACTTTTCTCAAATTTGTATACTTTTATGTTAATATAACAAAATCTAAATATAAAACCTATATTTTTCCCATATCCAGTCTAAAAACTTTATTCTATTGGAATATTACTTCTTTTACTTCAATTAAGTTGTTAAAACTTTTATAAGAAAGTTTTTTTATTTGTTCATCAGCTTCTTTTAAATCAACTATATGTACTACCTTCATATTTCCATTATATGCAGCCTTAATTCCTGCTAGTGAATCCTCTATTACAATACACTTTTCAGGATTCACATTAAGCTTGCTTGCTGCCTTTATAAATATATCCGGATTAGGTTTAGTTTTCTCAACATCATCTTTACACACTAAATCATCAAATAAATGCTTAATTTTTGCTTTGTTTAATTGCTTTTCCATTCTCTCTCTTGTTGCTGAAGTAGCTAAAGCTATTTTGTAATTATTTTTTCTTAAATATGTAAGTAACTCATAAGCTCCTTCTTTTAACGGTATCTTCTTTTCTATTTCTTTAGCTAAAGCCTCATCTTTTTCTCTATACATTTCTTCTATTGGAATATCACTACCAAATTCCTTCTTAAATACCTTCTTAACATTTTCACGACCAGTTGCTATAACTTTACAATATATTTCCTTAGTCATTTTATAACCGTACTTTTTACAAACCCTTGTCCAAACATTTAAATATATTCTTTCTGTATCAAATAGAACTCCATCCATATCAAAAATTACTGAGTCTATCTCATCCATATTAAGCTGCATATTATCCTCCGAATTTTACTACAAATAATTAATTAATTTTCTAAATCTCACTATATCTAAGCTATACAATAGTAAAGTTAATATATTTAGTTACAACCAAGAATAAACTCTTAGATAATCAACAATTAATTATCTTTGAGTTTATTTTCTGTAAACATATTATTAATATTTTATTTTTCCTTAAGCATTTTATCCATTTCATTATTAATCACATTATAGATGGCTTTAGCAACGCCTAAATTATCATTACTATCTGTTATATATTTAGCTATAGCCTTTACCTCTGGTATAGCATTTTTCATTGCAACAGTTTCCTCAAATATTTCAAACATTGAATAATCATTAAAGCTATCACCTAATATCATAACATCTTCCCTTGCTATGTCCATCTTGGCAGCAACTTTTTCTAAGATTATTCCTTTTTGAGCATTTATATCAGTTATTTCTATATTATCTCTAAATGATGATGAAATAGCTAATCCCTCAATTTCTCCAAGAACTTTTTTCATCTTATCTATAAGCTCTATATCACTATGGAAAGCAACAAACTTTCTTACTTCTACTCCCTCTTCAAAAAACTTATCTAAATCATCAATAAATTGTAAGCAAGTAAAGAAGCCTAAATTTTCAGCAACTTCTCTTGCTTCCTCTTCTGTTAAAGACGGATTAAAACTCATTGTTCTAAAAATAATTTCTTGAAGTGCCATTTCTCTTGTAGATGTCGTAAAAACACCCTTCTCTGTAAATATACGAGCTGACATTTTATTTTTATCTAATATTTCAATTATCTTCTTTGCACTTTCTTCTTTTATATTTATTACATCTAATACATTTCCATCTTCATCTCTATATTCTGCTCCATTTGAAAGAACACATTGAGCCTTTATGTTATGTTTATCTAATAAAACCTTAACACTGTCATATTCTCTACCTGTCGATATTGCAAATATTATACCAGCTTCTTCTGCTTTTCTGATGGCTTCTACAGTCTCAGTATCTATGTCATGGTCATTATTTAATAAAGTTCCATCCATATCTGATGCTATTAATCTTATCATAACTATTCCTCCGTTTTAAATATATTTTATTATATATTATATAATATCATACATTTGTAATTTTATATAAATTTATGCTAATTATCTTAATTAAATATATAATCATCAAACTTTAAAAAGAAATAGAAAATTGGCCTCTCATGAAAAATTTGAAAGTTATATGATAAAAATAATCCCATATCTATATGAACTAGATATGGGATTATTTTATTATTTATTATATTGCGGTTCTTGTTGTTTTACAAAATCAAGTCTTGATTGAAGTGATTGCTCCACACCATCCATTGTACTTGCAAGTTGATTAAACAGTTGTTTTGCTTGTTGATTATCTGTGTCTAAAGAAAATGTCTTCATATCAGCTGCTAATCCTTTTGCACTAGCTAAAGCTGTTTCAAGTTTAGTTCCTGTTGGCATATTATTTCCTCCTTTATATTTTGTATCGCAACTTTATTTTGTTCATTATCAAGGTTAATATTCAATTTAAATATTCTTTTTATGATGAAATATATTCCTTTTCATCCTAATCTATACTTAATAATCCTTTTTATAATTTACTCAAATATTTATATTGAGAAGTGAATTAAAACTAGTATTACTGGTTAAAGTAAATGAGAAAGATTTTAATAAACGTAAAGGAGGCTTTTATATGACTGCTATTTCCAAGGTAAAGCAAACACTAGCTACATTAAAAGGAGCTGAATCTACTTTAGAAATGTATTCACTACAAGAACGTGATGAAAAATCTAGAAATATCTATAATGAAGCATCTAAAGAGATAAATATAATAAAAACCGATTTAGAAAAAAGAATAGGCGTTATGGAGTTTGAAGAACCCCAATATAAAGGTAACTAAGTGAGGTGGAATATGAGTTCTTGGTTAATAATATTGTTTAAATCAATAATTTTATTTTTTTTAGCATTAGTCATAACAAGATACATCAAAAAGAAAACCTTAGCTAGAGCTACTCCCTTTGATTTTATTTCCTATGCTTCAATAGCTATTATAATTTCTTTACTTTCTTTAAATTTAATTGACAATTTTTATTTTGGATTAATCCCATTAGCTGTTTGGGCATTAATGCCCCTTATCTTAGACTATACTTCAATGAAGAGTAAATCTATTTATAACGTAATCCATGGTAAAGAAAGAGTGTTAATTAAAAACGGAAAAATAATGGAAGATAACTTGTCTAAGGAAAGAATTACAGGTCAGGAATTTCTGCAACAACTTCGTTCTAAAAAAGCATTTAATTTAGCTGATGTAGAATTTGCTGTTATGGAAACTAATGGAGACATAAACGTTAGTTTGAAAGCTGATAAAAAGCCTGTTACTTCATATGATTTAGGAAAAAAAGTAGCTCCTAAAACAGAACCTCAAACAGTTATTTTAGACGGAAATATATTAAATGAAGGCCTTACTAACGCTGGTCTAAATCAGGGCTGGCTTACAACCCAACTAGAAATCAAAGGCGTTTCCCTTGAAAATGTTTTTCTTGGGCAAGTAGATTCATCTGGAGACTTATATGTGGATCTTTTTGATGATATGATACAAGTTCCTAAAACTGAAATTAAAGAAATGCTTTATGCAAGCCTGCAAAAAAGTCAATCAGATCTTATGTCATTTTATTTAGATACTGACAATAAAGATGCAAAAAATATGTATTTAAAAGATGCAAAAAAGTTAGAACAAATTCTAGCAAAATTAGAACCATATTTATTACGTTAGAAGGTGAAATATATGTCAAATATGAAAAAGAAAAAAATGACTACATCTCAGCAGCAATATGATGCATTGGTAAAAAGTATAGAACCTAAAAGACCTATTCTAAAAAACTGTGCTAGAGCATTCCTTGTAGGTGGAGCAATATGCACAATTGGTCAAGGGTTTCAATGGATATTTATGAACTATTTTAGTTTCGATGAAAAAACCTCAATGGCTCCTACATATATAGCTTTAATCTTTTTTGCAGCTCTGTTTACCGGTCTTGGTATTTATGATCATCTTAGCCAATGGGCTGGATGTGGAACTGCTGTTCCAATTACAGGATTTGCTAACTCTATAGCATCTGCTTCAATTGAACATAAAAGTGAAGGTTTTGTTCTTGGAGTAGCTGGTAATATGTTTAGTCTTGCAGGTGCAATTGTTGTTTATGGAGTTTTCTCTGCTTTTATAGTTGCAACGATAAAAATGATAATAATATGGTTGGGGGCGATGTAAATGCTTAAAGGGCATCAATCTTGGATTTTTGATTCTAAACCTACTATATTGGCTTCTGCAGCCGTTGGTGGCCCATTCGAAGCCAATGGTGCTTTAGCTGATGATTTCGATATACTTACTGAGGATTTATGGCTTGGTCAAGATAGCTATGAAAAAGCAGAAAAAGCTCTTCTAGAACATGCTTGTCAAAGAGCAATACAAAAAGCAAATTTACAAAAAGAAGATATCAATTTCTTCTTTAGTGGAGACTTAATGAATCAAATTATTTCTAGTAGCTTTACTGCAAGAACGTTAGGAATCCCCTATTTAGGAATCTTTGGTGCTTGCTCTAGCTCTATGGAAGGTTTAGCATTAGCAGCTCAACTTCTAGATAGCAAAGCTGCAAAATATGTTGTGACAGCTGCAAGTAGTCATAATGCTGCTGCTGAAAAACAATTTAGATATCCTACAGAATACGGCGTGCAAAGACCACCTACTGCTCAATGGACAGTAACTGGTGCTGGTGCAGCAGTACTTGCACAAAAAGGAAATGGTCCAAAAGTAACTTCTGCTACTATAGGAAGAGTTGTTGATATGGGTATTTCGGACCCATACAATGTTGGCGCAGCTATGGCTCCAGCAGCTGTAGATACTATTGAAGCTCACTTTAGAGATTTAAATATTGATGCTTCACATTATGATCTTATTGCCACTGGTGATTTAGGAAAAGTTGGGCATGAAATTGCTAATGCTTTATTTGAAAAACATAATATAGATATGCCAATAGATATATTTACAGACTGTGGACTTTTAATATATACAAAAGAACAACCTAGTTTTGCAGGTGGAAGTGGATGTGGTTGTTCTGCTACTGTAACTTATGGACATTTACTTAATCGCATGCGTAAAGGAGAATTAAAAAAGATACTAGTTGTTGCAACAGGTGCTCTAATGTCTCCAATCTCCTTTCAACAAAAGGAAAGCATCCCTTGTGTTGCTCATGCTGTTTCTATAGAAATGTAAAAAAGAAGGTGTGATTTAATTTATGGAAAAATTTATTTTTGCATTTATAATAGGTGGTATAATTTGTGTTATTGGTCAACTTATAATGGACACTTTAAAAATCACTCCTGCACATACTACTTGTACATTAGTAGTAATTGGTGCAATTTTAGGAGGGTTTGGCTTATATGATCCTCTAGTTAAATTTGCTGGTGCTGGAGCATTTGTTCCTATAAGTAGTTTTGGAAATACCCTTGTAACAGCAGCTATAAATGAAGCTCAACAAACAGGATTTGTAGGAATATTTACTGGTATGCTAAAGACAGTAAGTGGAGGTGTTTCTGCTGCAATAATATTTGGTTTCTTTGGTGCACTAATATTCAAACCTAAAGGATAGTGAAAGAATTGAGGTAATAATTCATCTTCGCTGAATTATAATGAAAAAGTTAAGGAATAAAAAATGAAAGAATTAATGTGATAGTTAAGCTTTGGTGAACTGTTCTAAAATTAATTTCCCCAAAAATCCCATAAGGATTTTTCACCTTAATTCTTTCTTTTCATTATTAATTTAGATGTTTAATATAAGATGGCTACGATAAATAGCATATGTGGAATAAGCATATACATTTATCGTAGCCTTTATACTAATTACTAAACAGCCCTGCTCCTTTTACAATTTCTTGTTCATTGAATAAACTTGAAACTGCTTCATTATAATCTTCTACCTTTTGTGATTTCTTTATTTTTTTAGCGTATTTTTTATTGTCTGAAAATATGTATATCATGTATCCCCATAACTCTTTCATTCGATAAATTGCAATATTATCGTCTTTAAATATATCTCTATAATCATTAAATATTCCATCATGGAACTCTTTTAATACTTCTTTATTTAAATTTGTATTACTTTTAATTTCATTAATTAGTCCCAGATTTGCTAGTACTCCTCTTCCTAACATTATTGTATTTAATTCTGGGAATTCTTTTGATAAGTTATTATAATCTTCTAATGTAAAAATATCTCCATTATAGCATACTTGATTATTACTTAATGTTAACGCATCTTTAAATACTTCTAAATTAGGCTTATTCCCATAAAAATCTTCTCTAGTTCTTGGATGAATGATTAATTCTTCTAAAGGATATTTATTATAAATTTTTATTAATTCATAAAACTCTTCTGGTCTATCTTTTCCTATTCTAGTTTTTATCGAAATTTTCATATCATCTATTTTATATATTTCATCTAAAAATTTATCAAGCTCTTCTCTTTTAGCTAAAAATCCAGATCCTCTACTTTTTGAAACAACTGTTCCTGAAGGGCAACCTAAATTCAAATTAATTTCATCATAACCTAATTGTTGTAGCTTTCTAGCTGTATTTATAAAGCCTTCTGAATCATTAGTAAGTATTTGAGGAACTATATTTATCCCTTTATTATTTTCAGGTAAAATATCCCTCAGCTCCTTAGTCTTAAAGCTTTTACTGCTAGTTGGAACAATAAACGGTGTAAAGTACTTATCAATATTATCAAAAAACTTTTTATATGTATTTCTATATATAAATCCAGTAATCCCTTCCATTGGCGCTAAATAATATTTCATAAAATAACTCCTTACTATACTCTTTTATAAAGATTTCAAGAAACATTATATCAGCCTTATACTTTCTTATCTACTAATATAATTATATTTATTGATATAAAAACAATTCCTATGGGTATGAGTTCATATCCAAAAGGCAAAATAAAATTTTGTGAAGTTGAGAGTTATTATTTAGAAGGAGAAATATATGTATGTGCAAGTATTATTTTAGATATGCAATTCATTTTTAATATTGGAACTACATATAATAAATAAATTAAAAAAGTTTTTAAAGGGGACATCATTATTTCTTAGTAGTCTTATCTTCCTTACGGTAGTAAGCATTTCGTCATCTAGTAGAAAAACAGTATATGCAGCAACTAATTATGTAGGTAGCACTAATACTAGAGCAAATATTAATATTCTCAGTTCAGATTTAGATAATTTAGTGTATACTTATACAGAAAATGGCAAAGAGTTTAAAGTTGTTGAATCCTTAAATGAGAATTTAACAGAAGTTAGCAGTGAGGTATTGGTTAAAAATGAAGAAGGAATATATGAGTTGCAATCTGAAATTGAAACAACTGTAAGTAATTGTGAAATGATTATTGAAACTAATACTAATGATAGAAAAAATATTGAGATTGTTGAGTTAAGTACAGCAGTTAATTACCCACCCGAAATAAATATAAAAAATGAACTAAGCACGCATATTGATCCTTTATGAACTATTAAAGGAAGTAGTTCAATTGACCAAATTCAACCTTTCGGAATTATCGAAGAGAATGGATTAACTGAATGGAGATATGCTGGTGTTTTTAAATATTTTAATAATATTTAAAAGTACACTCTAGGTGCTATAGCGGCAGTAATAGCTGGAAATAAAAAGAACTTTAATTTAGAAAATCCTAAATTAGAGTTCTTTTTTTATGTCTTCACTTATTGAATATGAATCCTGTAAATGAAAGTATTGTCATAATAAATGCTGAAACTATACTGTTTTTAAATAGCTTCTTATCTTCATTATAAAAAGCATAAGAATCATAAAAGAAAAATATAGCTTGAGTAAAAAATATTATAAACATACGATACTATCTGGTATAACTTCAAATGTACTAAGGAGTGCCGTTGAAATGTAAATCAATACAGAAAACATTATTTTAGTTAAAATTCTCATAATATACTCCTTTCATATTCTAAACAATTTAATTGTTTAATTTTCTTGAAAATCTTTCTCCTTTAAAAATATATTTTTTATCTTGCTTTTGAAATTATAAATAAATTGCAACATATATTTCCAGTACTCTACCATTAGATTTCTCATAAATGCTAGTTCTATAATTTAAAAATAAACTGTTTACCTATTTATATGTTTATCAATAGGCATATTACTCGTATTCATATATTGATAAATACTCAAAACAGTCAATGCCTTTAGCATTTATTTAATATATTAGAAATTAGAAGTGGACAGATTAGACTATCCATTTTTCTTAGAGTCCAATATCAACATTATTTTTAAACAGACGCTAATAAAAAAACGTGACTATATACTATTATATTAAAGAAATTCTCTTCCTCAATAAGATAAAAATTATTTAAATAATAGTTCAAAGACACCTTTAGATAGATTTAACGAAAAAAAGCTAAGTGTAACACTTAGCTTGTCAATTCATCTATGCTCCTTCATTTAAGAACTTATACTGTGTCATGTATAAGTCATAGTAGCTACCTTTATTATTTAGTAATTCATTATGGTTACCTACTTCTTCTATTCTTCCGTCATTTATAACCATAATTTTGTCGCAATCTCTTATGGTAGATAGCCTATGTGCTACAACAAAGGAAGTTCTTCCATGAAGTAATTTTTCTATGCCTTCTTGTACGAGTTTTTCTGTTTCTGTATCTATATTAGATGTTGCTTCATCTAATATTAATATTCTAGGATTTGCAAGTAATGCTCTTGCAAAGGATACTAATTGCCTTTGTCCTAATGATAATCTTGTACCTCTTTCATTTACTTCTGTGCTATATCCATTTTCTAATTTCAAAATAAATTCATGAGCATTAACTGCTTTTGCTGCATTAATAACTTCTTCATCAGTTGCATCTAATCTTCCATATCTTATATTTTCCATTATAGTTGTTGAAAATAAAAATGTATCTTGAAGCATTATTCCCATTTGACTTCTCAAAGATTCTAAATCTACATTTTTTATATTTTTTCCATCTACTAAAACTTCTCCAGATGTAGGATCATAAAATCTACTTAATAAAGAAACTATAGTTGTTTTTCCTGCACCAGTTGCTCCAACTAATGCTATTTTTTCACCTTTATTAACTTTAAAGTTTATATCTTTTAATACTTTTGTATTTTCATCATAAGAAAAATTAACATCTTTAAATTCTACAACCCCTTGGATTTTTCCGATTTTCTTTGCATTTTCTTCATTTTTTATTACTGGCTTCATATCTAAAATATCAAATATTCTATCTGCTGCTGAAAAGTTTGTGATTAAAGTATTATAGAAACTTGAAAGATTCATTATAGGTCTCCAAAACATTCCTACATACATTGAAAATGCTATTAATGTTCCTATTTGTATTTCGTTATTTATAACTAATTTATATCCAACTGCAAATACTACTAAAGTACCAGCTCCCCATGATAATTCTACAAGAGGCCAAAAGAAATCATTTAACATAACAGCTTTTACAAAAGACTGACTTAATTCCTTTACCATTGATTTAAAATTATTTTCTGTTCCTTTTTCTTTAGCAAAACCTTGTACTATTTTTATACCTGAAAAATCCTCATGAGTAAAACCATTTAAGTTTGATCTCTTATTTCTATAAACTTCCCACCTTCTTCTTGAATATATTTCAATGCAAAACATAGCTATACCTAGTGCTGGTAATAATGCTACTGATGCTAAAGCTAGTTTGAAGTTAAGAAAAAACATAATAATAGCTACACATAAAAGATTTAATAATTGCGGTATAAGAGATTGTATACTTTGAGAAAATAAATTTTTTAATGCATTAACATCTGAAACTACTCTTGAAAGTATTTTTCCAACGGGTCTTCCATCAAAAAAATCGAATGATAAATATTGTATATGACTATATAATTCATGTCTTATATTTACTAAAATATTATTAGTTATTGAAGTTATCATATTCCATCTAATTTTTGATAACCCCCATGCAAGTAGGTTTAATACTATTAATATTATTCCTATTAACATCAATCCTTTTACATCCTTATTTACTCCATACTTATCTATTGCTATTTTTAAAAGCAACGGATTAACTATTGAAGATATCATAACAAATATCATAAGTAGTATAACTATAAAGGATTTTAATTTATAAGGTTTAAGATATTCTAAAAGCTTTACTGTTATTTCGCTTTTACTTCTTCTTATTACTTCTTCATCTTTTTTTATTAAATTTGTGTTTTCCATCCTAAACCACCTCCTCTTCTATTTCATTAAAGTCTTTAAATTGGTTGCAATAAATATCAAAGTACTTTCCCTTACGCTTTAACAGATCTTCATGAGTCCCTTTTTCTTTTATTTCACCATTTTCTAAATAAATTATTATATCTGCATTTTTTACAGCAGAAATTCTATGCGCTATAATAAATGTTGTACTATTTACATCTCTTTTTGATAGATTTTTTAATAATTCATGCTCTGTTTCCATATCTAATGCAGATGTAGAATCATCTAATATTAAAACTTTAGCGTTTCTTACTAATGCTCTAGCTATTGATATTCTTTGTTTTTGTCCTCCTGATAAACCTAGTCCTCTTTCTCCTATTTCTGTATATAAACCTTCCTCTAGTCCTTCTATAAAATCTAAGGCACATGCTAAGAAGGCTGCTTTTTCAACGTCTTTTTTTTCTGCATTTTCATTACTAAATTTTATATTATTAATTATTGAATCTGAAAATAAAAATGTATCTTGTGGAACTATAGACATATTTTTTCTTAAAAAGTCTAAATCATAGTCTTTTATATCCACATTATCTATTTGTATACTTCCTTCACTTAAATCATAATATCTTCCTATCAAATTAATTAAAGTTGATTTACCTGAACCTGTAGTTCCCATTATAGCTACTGTATTTCCAGCTTTAATATTTAAATTTATATTCTTTAAAACATATTCATCATTATATTTAAAGCTAACGTTATTAAAGGTTATATCTCCTTTTAAGTCATCATTTTTATAGCTTTTTTCATTACTTTTAATTTCAGGCTCTCTATCCATTATTTCAAATATTTTTTTAGCTGAAGCACTATTTCTAGAAAGTAAATCTATTAATTCTCCTAACATTCGCATAGGCCATATTAGATTCCAAATATAACCACTAAATGCTACTAGAACTCCTATAGTTATATTCTCCTCCATAACAAGGTATCCACCTAAAACTATCATTATAACCAATGATATATTTGTTAAAAATTCTATTGGTGGGAAAAAGTCACCAATTATTTTAGCTTGTTTCATATTTAAATCATAATAACTTCTATTCATCTTTAAAAATTTAGTTATTTCATATTTTTCTCTTGAAAATGCTTTTACCAATCTTACTCCTGCTATATTTTCTTGAGCTGTTGTATTAATCTTAGCTGTTTGATCACTTATCTCTTCATAAGATTTTCCAAATTTACTTTCTAGCTTTATTGCTATAAATCCTATTGGTATCATTATGATAAAGCAAGCTAAAGCTAAGGTGAAATTTAATTTGAATAAGATGACTGTAGAAACTACAAAGTATATTATATTTTCTATAAATAATCTAAGTCCAAAACCTATTGTTTGCCATATATTTTCTACATCTTCTCCTATTCTTGACATTAACTCCCCAGTATTCATATTATCAAAATATTTAAATTCTAATTTTTGAATATGGTTAAATAAATCATTTTTAATATCTTCATGAACTCTTACACTTAAAAGATCATAAAGAAATTCTTTAAAATATCCAAAAACAGCTTTTACTATTGTAATTAATAGCATTCCTAATAAAACTTTTATTATTATATTGTTGTTTCCTGATATAACTCCATCATCTATAAATATTTGTTGCAAGTATGGTATAAATAAATCTACTCCAATTACTGCAAGCATAGATAATGTCCCAATTATTAGCATCGACTTGTATTTTGAAACATATTTCAGTACTCTAGTCATAAAATTTTCCCCCTTTAATTCATTACTAATATTATTTTTGATTATTTGTTATACATACAACCCTCTCCCCTTCTTAAAAAGACAAAAAAGGCCACAGTTATCCGTGACCTTTTACTTATATGTTTTTATAATTTTAAACAAAATAAAAAGCCAGGAGTAATAACCCGTGGCCCTAATTACCTTTATATAAATTTAAGTAATATTCTCACATTTTTAATGAATATATACTTATATAAAGTAATATTGTATAAATTATCTACCATATAAATTTACACAATGAGATAGGATTATTAATATAGTTTTTAATATATTTACTTTTATTATCTTTAACTAACATTTCTGAATTAAATATAATATTAAACATTTTCCTACCTCCTTTTCTTATTCTTACTTTATTCTTTTACCATCATATTCTTATTTGTAATTTTTGTCAATATATTTTAACTTTTAAATATCCTTTTTCTTTAATTTAATTATTTTATATTAAACTTAACTGTAAATTCACCTTTTTTTCCATTAAATTTTAAATAACTAATGGAAAAATACAATTCATTTTTAATAACCAATTATCATATATATTAAATAACTCCTTCGATAATATCTTTCATTATATTTTATAGCAAATAAAATAGGCTATCTCTAACGGATTTTTATCCGCTAATTAGATAGCCTCTTTTAAATTAATTAATATTCATTAATCTAAACTATTTAAAATTTAAATACAATTTTTAATAGTTATTATTCTGTTTTATTAACCTTAGATAACATAATTGGTATTGTAGTCGCTATAACTAAAATTACCAATAATATTATGGCCATCATATTACCAGAAGCAAATCCAACTGGAGTTTTAGGAGTTATCAAACCTGTTACTTGTAATATTATTCCTACTAACCCTATTATCGAACCTCCTGCGACAAGTCCTGAAGATAAACTTATTCCATTAGAGACTTTAACTTCTTTTTCTTTCTCACTCTTACTCATTTTTTCAATAAATACACGAATTAATGCTCCAACTAATATTATTGAAGTTGTTGATATAGGTAAATAGAATCCAATTGCTATTGTCATTATTGGTAAATTTAGTAAGAATAAGAATAATGCCATAACAATACCTACAATTATCATAGGCCAAGGTAAATCACCTGACATAATACCTGATGTTAATGTAGCCATTAAATTAGCTTGTGGTAATGCAAATTGTGCATCTACACCTGTTACAGCTAATTGCTCTGAAAGTATTTTTATTGTTCCTGTAACAACAACAACACCTACTATACTTGAAATTAAAAAGCTATTTTGCATTTCTTTTTTACTTCCACCTATTATGTAAGATACTTTTTGAGATTGGCTGTATCCTCCAGCTACTGATATAGCAACAACCATAAATGCTGCAAATAAAAGTAATGATTTATTATCTGCTTGACTGCTCCATCCCATTATAACAAAAACTAATGTTAATATAACTAATGAAGCTATTGTCATACCTGATACAGGAAGGTTTGATGTTCCTATTGTACCTGTTAGACGTCCAGAAACTATTACAAATAGTAAAGATAATAATAAAGATACAATAACAGCTATTATAGCCATTTTAATACTTTGAGATATCATAAATGCTGCTATAAATGCAACTATGCTACCTGCTAAAAGTATTATTATTTCACTTGAATTACTCTCAGAGTTACTATCCTTGCTTGATTTTGCTTTTAATGTTTCTTTAATTGAAACAACTATAGTTGGTATAAGCTTGATAGCTCCTATTAAACCGCCACAAAGCATCATTCCTGCACCTATGTATTTAACATAACTTCCTGATATAGAATTTACATCCATTTGATTAAGTAATAAAGAAGCGTCATTCCAAGAATGCATATTATTTGCCGCCATATCAGTAAAATATCCTATTAATGGTGCAATACCAAAATTAGCCAATATTGAGCCTGCAAACATAGTTAATGATACCTCTAATCCAACTATAAAACCTATCCCTAGTAAAAGTGGATTTACTTCAGTAGAGAACTTCCACTTATAAAATTTACTTCCTACATAAGTAATACTGTTATTAATAATATTTAAAAATGATCCTGTTAATACATTTATAATACCGCTTATTACAAAGCCAATTCCCATGAACTTTATAGCATCTCCATCACCTTCTGAAGCAATAAGAGTTTCAGATATAGCCATTGATTCTGGATACATAAGTTTTCCATGTTCTTCAACTATTAGATATTTATAAACTAATGATAGACATCCCATTCCAAATAGAACTCCACCTACACCTACAATTAATCCTTCTAAAAATGTGATATTACTTCCTATTAAGATAATTGAAGGTAATACGTAAATCATACCACTTGCTACAGATTCTCCACCACTTGCCATACCTTGTGTTATATTTTTCCCAAGAATGCCTTTATTACGAGCAAATGCTCCTATAAGCATCGATCCTATTATAGCACCTGGTATTCCAGCTGCTACAGTTAATCCAGACTTCATTCCAGAATAAGCAGTGGATGCTGCAAATACAGCAGATAACACTATTCCTATTATTATTACTGATAAATTTGTTCCACTCTTTGACTTATCAGTTATATATGGGACATAATCTTTACCATGAATGCCGCCATAAGCTTCTTTAGATAATTTTTTCTTCATATGTACTCTCCTTCTTTTGTTTTATAATTATCTATCTTTAGTATATCCATTTTATAAACTTAACATAATTCGACATTATATTATTTATAAAATACTTATTTATTATGCCAAAGATATAAAAAAAAGAAAAGTATTTTTATTTAATATAAAAATGTGAAAATATTATGATCAATAAATCATTATATACTACCATTTTCACTTTTAAATTATTAGTAAAAAGTTTATAAGATAATAAATTTCCATCATTCTTTTAGTTTATAATTTTGAGCCCTAGAAGCTACTTAAAATAATTCAGTTAATAATTCAACTTAAACATAATCTTGCTTAAATATTAAAAAAATAAAAGTGGATTATGAAAATCCACTTTTAAGATAAATAATATTTTAGAAATATTATTCTAATATTATTAAAATTTGGGGTTTATTTCTTCCATTTGTATTCTTTTTAAATCCTTTTGTCTTAATCTTGTTTCTTCCATAATTTTATCCCAAGACTCTCCTGCTATTATCATTTCCTTTGCTTTTTCATAAACTTGATTTTTAGTTTCTCTATTCATGGTATGTATTCCTCCAAGTCTAAATTAAGTTTTTTAATCTTAATTTAATTTTATTTACATCTATATTATTTGGATAACTTAAATAATTATTACATTTAAAAGCAAATTTATAATATTTGTAATATATTCATCTTATATTTGTTATTTTTATCTTAATAAATTTAAAAGGGTACTATTTCAGTACCCTTTTCCTTGAATCTAAATATATTACTAACTCTTTATACTAGTCCTATATCATTTCTAAAATATTTATCTTTAAATTCGATCTTTTCTATAGTCTTATAAGCATCTTCTCTTGCTTTTTCTATTGTTTCTCCAAATCCAACTACTGAAAGAACTCTTCCTCCATTAGTTTTTAAAATTTTATCTTCAAGTTTTGCACCTGCTAGGAAAACTTTATCTTTTATTTCATCATTTATGGTAATTTCATATCCTTTAGGAAACTTTCCTGGATATCCCTTTGATGCTAAAACTACATTTACACACGCTTCATTTTTCCATTTAACTTCTGTATTTTTTAAACCTTCTATTAATGAAGCTTCTATTAGTTCTAGTAAATCACTTTCCATTAGGTTTAGTACTGATTGTGTTTCTGGATCTCCCATTCTCACATTATATTCTAAAAGATATGATCCTTTTTTAGTTATCATAAGACCAAAGAATATTATACCTTTATAATCAAAGTCTTCTTCTCTTATTCCAATCAAAGTCCTATTCATTATATTTTCTTCAAAATCCTTTAAAACCTCTTCTGTTACATATGGATTAGGTGCTACAACTCCCATCCCTCCAGTGTTTGGCCCCTTACCACCATCCAAAATTTGTTTATGATCCTTTGCAGATATAAATGGTATAATAGTTTTTCCATCTGTAATTGAAAGAATAGATGCCTCCACCCCTTCTAAAAACTCTTCTATAACTATTTTTTGCCCTGCTCCATTAAATATATCATCAACCATAAAAGATTTTACTGCATCTATAGCCTCTTCTTTATTTTCACAAATAGCAACACCCTTTCCAGCAGCTAATCCATCTGCCTTAACTACCGTAGGGTATGGACAAGTTTCTAAATAATCTAAAGCTTTATTAACATCCTGAAATACTTCATACTCTGCAGTTTTAACTCCATACTTTTTCATGAAATCCTTAGAAAAACTCTTACTGCCTTCAAGCATTGCAGCTTTTCCACTAGGTCCAAAAATCTTAAGTCCCTTCATTTTAAACTTATCAACTATCCCATTAGTTAAAGGATCTTCAGGTCCAACAACAGTTAAATCAATAGAATTATCTAAAGCAAATCTCAAAAGTTCATCTATATCAGTTATATTTATATTTTCACACTTATTTTCCCTAGCAGTTCCCCCGTTACCAGGAGCAACAAATATTCTTTCTACCTTCTCACTCTTAGCAAATTTCCAAGCCAAAGCATGCTCCCTACCACCAGATCCAATTAATAAAATCTTCATAATAAATTCCCCCTGCCAGTAATTTTTTACTTTTTTCTTAGCTAATGCTAAACACTAATTTAACGTCTAGGAAACAGAGATAATATTATCTCTGTTTCTCTAGTTAATATTAATGTTTAAAGTGCCTAACCCCAGTAAATACCATAGATATTCCATGCTCATTACATGCATCAATAGATTCCTGATCTCTTATTGAGCCTCCAGGTTGTATTATTGCTTTAATACCATTTTTAGCACATTCATCTACTACATCTCTAAATGGGAAGAAGGCATCTGAAGCTAAAACTGTTGCACTTTTCCCTCTTTGAAGTGCTTCTTCTGTTGCCCAGATTCTATTAACTTGTCCTCCACCAATTCCAACTGCTACTCCATCTTTTATAGCAACAATTGCATTTGATTTTACATACTTAACCACCTTCATACCAAATAATAAATCTTTCATTTCTTCTTCAGTTGGTGCTTTTTCTGTTACTACTTTTAAATGATCAATTAAATTTTTATCTTCTTCTTGTACTAATATGCCACCATCAACTGTAACCATATATTTTTTATCTTTTGGAATATTATTACATTTAATTACTCTCAAGTTCTTTTTAGTTCTTAGTACTTCTAAAGCATCTTCATCAAAATTTGGTGCTGCTACTACTTCTAAAAATATTTTAACCATTTCTTCAGCTGTAGCCTTATCTATTTTTCTATTTATTGCAACTATTCCACCAAATATTGATGTTTCATCTGCATCATGAGCTTTTTTATAAGCTTCAAATGGAGTTTCTCCAATAGCAACTCCACAAGGGGTATTATGTTTAAGTCCGCAACAAGCTACTTCATCAAATTCAGAAGCAACCTTCCAAGCAATATCTAAATCTTTTATATTATTGTAGGATAATTCTTTTCCATTTAATATTTCAAAACTATTCATAGCTCCATCAAATTCAGTTGAACTATAGTAAGCTGCGCTTTGATGTGGGTTTTCTCCATATCTTAAGCTTTGCTTTTTCTTATATGATATTGAAAGATATTCTGGATATTCTTCATCTTCTAATAAAAAATTAGATATTGCTGCATCATAAGCACTCATTAAATTAAATACTTTACCTGCAAGTTTTTTTCTTAAGCTAACTGAAACATCGTTGCTTTCAGATATTTCTTCCATAACAGCTTTGTAGTCTTCTTTATCTGAAATTACTACTACATCTTTGAAATTTTTAGCTGCTGCTCTAAGCATTGTAGGCCCACCAATATCTATGAATTCAACTTTTTCATCAAAACTCAAATCCTCTCTAACCTTTTGAAAAAATGGATATAAATTAACTATAACTATATCTATAGGATTAATATTTCTCTCTCTAATAGTTTCCATATGTTCATCATTATCTCTTATAGCAAGTATCCCTGCATGGATAATAGGATGAAGAGTTTTAACTCTTCCATCTAACATCTCAGGAAAATTAGTAACTTCATTAACCTCAATAACACTAACTCCATTATCCTTAAGATGTTTATAAGTGCCCCCTGTAGATATTATTTCAACACCTTTACTTTCTAAAAAATTAGAGAATTCTAAAATACCTTCTTTATCAAAAACACTAACTAAAGCTCTTTTTATCAACTAAAAAACCCCTTCCTTTAATGGAAATTGATAATTGATAATGCACAATTATCGATGAAATTCCTAAGGAATTTCTTTAATTGAGTTTAATTTTATAACTCAGCTTGTCTGGCTTATATCCTTAATTATCAATTTTCCATTATTAATTATCAATTATATCTATTTTTGTTTTTCCATTTATAATTTCAACTTTATTTTTACTAATTAAGTCAATTGCTTTTGGTAATATCTCATGCTCTTTTTCTAGTACTCTTTTTTGTAATACTTCCTTTGTGTCTTCAAAATAAACTGGTACCACTTCTTGAAGTATTATTGCTCCCCCATCTACCTCTTCATCTACAAAGTGAACTGTGCATCCCGAGTATCTCACTCCTGAATTTATAACAGCTTCATGAACTTTTAATCCATACATTCTTGCTCCACAAAAACTTGGTATTAATGCTGGATGTATATTTATTATCTTATCTTTAAACTCTTTAAGAATATCTCCTTTTAATATTGAAAGATATCCTGCAAGAACTATTAAATCAACTTTTCCTTTGGTTAATTCTAATATCTTATCTGATGTAGTATCTTTATATTCTTTTTTAGATACTACATAAGTCTTTATTCCTTTTTTCTCCGCTCTTTCTAAAGCAAATATCCCCTCTTTACTTCCTATAACCATTTCTATTTTACAATTTAAATTTCCATCTTCTATTGAATCTATTATTGATTGAAGGTTAGTTCCTCCACCTGATGCAAGTACTGCTATTTTAAACAAACACCTTCACCTCCAGATGTTACATAACCTATATCATAAGCTTTTTCTCCCATTTCGATTAAAGCTTTTATAACAGGCTTTGCATCTGCTTCATTAACACATAGTACAAACCCAACCCCCATATTGAAGGTATTGTACATATGATCCTTATCTACACCTTTTTCTATTATCTTTTCAAATATTAATGGTAATGGATAGCTATCTTTTCTTATTACTGCTGTAAAATTTTCTCCATTAAACATTCTTGGAATATTTTCTATAAATCCACCACCTGTAATATGTGCCATTCCTTTTATTTCAAAGCTTTCAAGTAGTTTTAAAATTGGTTTAACATAGATTTTGGTTGGAGTTATTAAAGTTTTCCAAGCTTCTTTTCCACCTAAGTCCTCATTTAAATCTTCAAATAATTTTCTAACTAGTGAATAACCATTAGAATGTAAACCTGAAGATGCAATACCTATAAGCTTGTCTCCTTCTTTTATATTCTTACCATTTATTATTTTATCTTTATCTACAATTCCTACTGCAAAACCTGCCATATCGTATTCACCATCTCTATAAAAACCTGGCATTTCAGCAGTTTCTCCTCCAACTAAAGCACAATCTCCTTGAATACATCCTTCTGATACACCTTTTACTAAATCTGCTGCAACCTCAGCTTCTAGCTTTCCACAAGCTATATAATCTAAGAAGAATAATGGCTTTGCTCCATGACATAAAATATCATTAACACACATCGCAACACAATCTATTCCTACAGTATCATATTTTCTAGTTTTAAAAGCTATATCAAGTTTGGTTCCAACTCCATCTGTCCCAGAAACTAAAACTGGCTTCTTGTATCCTTCTGGAAGCTCAACCATTCCTGCAAAGCTTCCAAGGCCATTTAATACATACTCACTCATTGTTCTACTTGCATATTCTTTTATAAGCTTTACTGATCTATATCCTTCTTCTATATTAACTCCAGCTTCTTTATAAGTTATCATTTAAAACACTACCTTTCAGCCTTTATTTTGCTCCTTCTATAGGTGTTGCTACTGGATATATTCCATTAAAGCAACCAACACAATATCCACAGTTTTCTTTAAAGCAACTATACATACCTTCCATACTTAAATAACCTAAGCTATCGCATCCTATTGCTTCTCTTATTTCTTCAATTGATTTTTTTGCTCCTATGAGTTCACTTCTATATGGAGTATCTATTCCAAAATAGCAAGGAAATTTAACTATTGGTGAGGCTACTAAAAAATGCACCTCTTCTGCCCCTGCTCGTCTTAGAGAATCAACTAAATGCTTTGATGTTGTACCTCTCACTATTGAATCATCAATTAGTACAACTCTTTTTCCTCTTATATTTACTTTAAGTGGATTTAACTTTACTGCTACAGCTCGCTCTCTAATTTCTTGAGAAGGTGTTATAAAAGTTCTACCTACATATCTATTTTTTACAAATCCAGTATCATAAGGTATTCCTGAAGCTTTTGAATATCCTATAGCTGACGGTATTCCTGAATCTGGGACTGCTACTACAACATCTGCATCTATTTTATATTCTCTAAATAATTGTTCTCCTGCTCTAACTCTTGACTCATGCACATCTAACCCATCTATAGTTGAATCTGGTCTAGCAAAATAAATATATTCAAAAGCACATGTTTGACATTGTGTATTTTCTGAATACTTATATGATTTAATTCCATTATCATCTATAACAATTATTTCTCCTGGCTCTACATCTCTAATTAACTCTGCTCCTATTGCATCTAAAGCACAACTTTCTGATGATAATACATATCCTTCCTCTGTCTTACCAAGACATAAAGGTCTAATTCCATGTGGATCTCTAACTCCTATAAGTTTATCCTTTGTCAAAATTACCATTGCAAAAGATCCTCTTATTGCTTGGATAGCATCATAGATTGCCTTTTCAATCCCCTTTTTAGCTCCCCTTGCTATAAGATTTGCTATAACTTCTGAATCTATTGATGTATGAAAGACATGCCCTCCATCCTCTAAAAGTTCTCTAATTACATCAGCATTTACTAAAGTACCATTATGAGCCATTGCTATTGAACCAAGCTTACTTTGACTAAGTAATGGCTGTGCATTTTCAATTCTAGTATCTCCACATGTAGAATATCTAACATGTCCTATTGCTGCAAAACCTTTAAGCCTATTTAAATCATCTTTAGAGAAAGCCTCTGTTATAAGCCCCATTCCTTTATGAATATCAACGCCTTCCCCATTTGCTACAGCTATCCCAGCACTTTCTTGTCCTCTATGCTGAAGTGCATATAACCCGTAATAAGTCATAGATGCAACATCCATAGGCTTATTTACATAAACACCAAAAACCCCACATTCATCCTTAAATTTATCATTAGCCGGATCAAAAATTAAATTCGAACTCAAAACAACACCCCCAACGTTAATTATTTCTTTATTCTGTTTAATATCTCAACATACGCATCTTTTACATTTCCAAGGTCTCTTCTGAATCTATCCTTGTCTAATTTTTCTCCTGTTGTTGCATCCCAGAATCTGCATGTATCTGGTGAAATTTCGTCTGCTAATATAATTTCTCCATCGCATCTTCCAAATTCTAATTTAAAATCTATTAATTTTATATTTTGCTTTATGAAAAATTCTTTTAATAATTCATTAATTTTAGCAGTCATTTCATAGATTTTGTTTAACTCTTCAAATGTAGTTGCTCCAATTCCTACTGCATGATAGTCATTTATTAACGGATCTCCTAGTGAATCGTCTTTATATGATAATTCAAATACTGTAGTTTTAAGTTCAAATCCCTCTTCTAACCCCAATCTTTTAGCCATTGACCCGGCTGCTACATTTCTAACTATTACTTCTAAAGGTACTATTTCAACTTTCTTACAAAGTTGCTCTCTTTCATTTAACTTTTCTATAAAGTGTGTCTTTATTCCATTTTCATTTAGCATTTCAAATATCATTGAAGTAATTGCATTATTTAAAGCGCCTTTATCTTCAATTTGGCCTTTCTTTTCTCCATTAAATGCAGTTGCATCATCTTTATAATAAACAATAACTTCATCTGCTTTATCTGTAGCATATATTTTTTTTGCTTTTCCTTCATACATCATTTCTAGTTTTTCCATTATAAATCTACTCCTTCTCCATTTTCTTCTATAAACTTAATTTTCATATCTACTCTAAATTTATTTAATTTTTCTCTTAATGAACTATCCTTTATAGCAAGCATTTGTACTGCAAGCATTCCAGCATTATAACTGTTATTAATTCCAACTGTTGCAACTGGAATTGATTTTGGCATTTGAACTATTGAAAATAAAGCATCTAACCCTTCAACAGCTCCTTTTATTGGAACTCCTATTACAGGCATAATAGTTTGAGATGCTATAACACCAGGTAGGTGAGCTGCAAGTCCAGCTCCTGCAATAACAACTTCACACCCATTTTCTTCAGCTTCCTTTAAAGTTTCCGTTAACTTTTCAGGAACTCTATGAGCTGATAATACATAAGCTTTAAATTCAACTCCAAACTCTCTTAAACAATTAGCAGCTCCCTTCATAACGTCAGTATCAGATTTACTTCCAAAAAATATAGCTACCTTCATATAGATACACCCTTTCAAATTAAAATTTGAGAATTATTGATAAAATTCAATAAGCTGAATTTTTTTAATTAGAATTAATTTTAAATTGTAAATTAACCTTAATGAGACTAATTTTCCATTCAGTAATTTAAATTGAGAAATATAAGTTGACGAAGATAAATAGAATATGTGAAATAAGTATATAGCGAGCAATTAGAAGTAGTTGGTCAAGAAAAAACTACTAGGCCTTAGTGTTGTTGGTTTGTTTGAGCACAGCGAGTTAAGCCAAACTCTTGGCTTAGTAGTTTTTACAAGCCTAGTACTTCTTTACACAGCTATTTAGCTTATGGAACATATCTAGTTATCGTAGCCTTTATATTCATAATTTATTACCTTTTTGAATTAAAGAAAGTACTTCACTCCTGCTTTGAATATCTTTTGATCAAAGTTTCCTGGAACATTTTTATATAGGTTTTCTCCTATTCTTTCTGAATGTCCCATTTTACCAAGTATTCTCCCATCTGGGCTTGTTATTCCTTCTATCCCTAACATTGAACCATTTGGATTAAAAGGCATATCAAGAGATATTTCACCATTTAAATCAACATATTGTGTTGCTATTTGTCCATTTTCTCTTAACTTATCTATTAAATTTCTTGGAGCAACAAATCTTCCTTCTCCATGAGAAATTGCAATTGAATGTATATCTCCTAGTTTTACTTCATTAAACCATGGTGATTTATTAGATACTATTTTAGTTCTAACTATTGAACTCATATGTCTATTGATTTCATTGTAAGTTAGTGTTGCCATATCTTCTTCTATATCTACAATTTCACCATAAGGTACTAGGCCTAGTTTTATCAGTGCTTGGAAGCCATTGCATATACCAAGCATTAATCCATCTCTATTTTTTAATAGATCCATTACAGCATCTTTGATTCTTTCATTTCTAAATACTGTTGCTATAAATTTACCTGATCCATCTGGTTCATCTCCAGCTGAAAATCCACCTGGTAACATAATTATTTGACTTTCTCTTATACTTTTTTCCATTTCTAAAATTGATTGATTTAATAAATCCTTATTCATATTATTTAAAACAAGTTCTGAAACCTCTGCACCTTCATTATTAAAAGCTCTTGCACAATCATACTCACAATTTGTTCCAGGGAAAACCGGAATAAACACTTTTGGTTTTGCAACCTTTATTAAAGGTGTTTTTATTTCCTTAGTTTCATATAATACTGTTTCAATTATTTCTTTTTTATCTTCTGTTTTTATTTTAAATACACTTGATAACTTTTCTTCTAATATATTTTCTAAAGCCTCTATATCAAAATTAATGTCATATTCATTTGAAACTATAGCCCTATTTCTTGTTGTATTACCTATTACTTTATAAGCGCAACCATTAAATTCTTTTTCTATTTCAACACCATTTTTAATTTCTAAAACTAAACTTCCATAATTAAGTCCAAATAACTCTTCTTTACTTAATCCTTCAAGCTCTACCCCAATTCCATTTCCTAAACTCATCTTCGTTAAAGCTTCTGCTACTCCACCAAATTTTACTGATGATGCAGAAATAACCTTTTTATCTAAAATAAGTTCATGTAACTTTTCTAAGTTCTTCTTATATCCATCTACCTTTAATGTCATATCTTCATTTTTTTCAGCTATTAAAAGTACTATTTTAGAATTATTATTTTTAAATTCTGGAGATATAATATCTTTAGCTTTACTAACATCAACTGCAAAAGCTACTAATGATGGAGGTACATCTAAATCCCCAAATGTACCTGACATAGAATCCTTTCCTCCAATTGCAGGTATTCCTAAGTCCATTTGTGCTTGATATGCTCCAAGTAATGCTGAAAAAGGTTTTGCCCATTTATTTTTATCTTTTCCCAATCTCTCAAAATACTCTTGTAATGTAAGTCTTGCTTTTTTATAATTTCCACCCATAGCCGAAAGTTTTGTTACTGCTTCTATTACTGAATAATATGCCATATGATAAGGACTCCACATTCCCATGTCTGGATTAAATCCATACGTCATTAATGTTGCATCTTTACTTTCTCCATTTAAAACTGGTATCTTAGCTGCCATACCTTCTGCTGGTGTTGTTTGATACTTACCACCAAAAGGCATAAGCACAGTTCCAGCTCCTATAGTTGAATCAAATCTTTCAACTAATCCCTTTTGCATTGATACATTTAATTTTTTTAATGTATTAATCCATTCTTCTTTTACATCTACATCTTTTACGTTAAATGGATAATCCTTTGGAGATTTCACTTCTACTTCTGTCGTTTGTCTTGCCCCATTTGTATCTAAGAATTCTCTTTTTAAATCTACAATTTTTGTTCCTCTCCAGAACATTCTAAGTCTTTCATTGTCAGTTACATCTGCAACTTTAACTGCCTCTAAATTTTCTTCTGAACATAAATCTATAAATCTTTTTTCATCTTCCTTACAAATTACAACTGCCATTCTTTCTTGTGATTCTGAGATAGCAATTTCTGTTCCATCTAATCCTTTATACTTTTTAGGAACTTTATCTAAATCTATATCTAAACCTCTTGTTAATTCTCCAATTGCAACTGATACTCCGCCTGCTCCAAAATCATTACATCTTTTTATCATCTTTGAAACTTCTGAATTTCTAAATAATCTTTGAATCTTTCTTTCTGTAGGAGGATTACCCTTTTGAACTTCTGCTCCACACTCATTAATTGAATCTTCTGTATGTTCTTTAGATGATCCCGTTGCTCCACCTAATCCATCTCTTCCAGTTCTTCCCCCTAAAAGAATTACAACATCTCCTGCTCTAGGCACTTCTCTAACCACATTTTCTTTAGGTGCTGCTGCAATAACAGCTCCAATTTCCATTCTTTTTGCAACATAATTAGGATGATATATTTCTGCAACTTGCCCTGTAGCAAGCCCTATTTGATTTCCATATGAACTGTATCCATGAGCTGCTCCTAAAGTTATAGTTCTTTGAGGTAATTTTCCTTTTAATGTTTTTTCTATATTAACAGTTGGATCTGCAGCTCCTGTAACCCTCATTGCTTGATAGACATACGTTCTTCCTGATAACGGATCTCTAATTGCACCACCAAGACATGTAGCTGCACCACCAAATGGTTCTATTTCAGTTGGATGATTGTGCGTTTCATTTTTAAACATTACTAGATATTCTTCTATTCCATTGTTAGTTTCTATATTCACATTGATTGAACAAGCATTTATTTCATCAGATACATCTAAATCTTCTAAAAGTCCTCTCTTTCTCATTTCCTTCATTGTTATAACTGCAATATCCATTAATGTTTCATCTCTATCAGTTTCACCATAAACAAAATTTCTTGACTTTACATACTCTTCATAAGATTTCATTATTGGTTTTGTATAAAGTCCTTCTTCAATAACAACATTTTCAATAGCTGTTGAAAATGTTGTATGTCTGCAATGGTCTGACCAATATGTATCTATAACTTTTATCTCTGTAATGCTTGGGTCTCTATTTTCTTCTTTAAAGTAATCTCTTATAAGTTTTATATCATTTAGGCTCATAGCAAGCCCCATACTACTATGTAAAGCCTCTATTTCTTTATCACTTTTATCAGTAAATCCACTTAATATTTTCACATCTTTTGGCTCTGGAAGTTTTGATGATAATTCTAAGCTATCTAAATTTACTTCCCTTGAATCAACTGGATTTATATAATAATTTTTGATTTTTTCTACCTCAATATTTGATAATGCACCTTTTAATACTATTATTTTTGTCCATTTAACCTCTATTTTTTCTCCTGAAGTCAATAATTGATAGCACTCTGAAGCCGAATCTGCTCTTTGATCATATTGACCTGGTAGATATTCAACACCAAAAGCTACTTCATTATTTTTCACTTCAAAATTATTTTCGTAAACATTATCTACAGTTCTTTCCGAAAATATTGTATAAAGAGCTTTTTTATAATACTCTTCTTTCATTTCCCCTAGAGTATATTTATTTACAAGTCTAACTTTTTCTAAAGAATTAATTCCTAAATTATTTTTAAAATCTTCAAGCAAACTCTTTCCTTCAACATCGAAGTTTCTTTTTTTCTCTACAAATATACATCTCACCTTCAACCTTCATACCTCCCAAGCTAATTAATCCCACAATTGCATTTACGAATATTTTTATTATATCAATATTTATTTTTCGTATTTATGTTAAAAGATTACCACTTTGTTACAGTATTGTCAACTTTAAATATGATTTTTATATTATTTTTCGCAACACAACGAATAATATTATATATTGTTACATTTATATTTTGTATTAACTTGCAAATCAACTAATATCTATTTTTTCCCAATTTATCTATTAATTATTTTAAGTTATTTTTTAATATTTGTTATTTAAATATCATTTCTACACAAACTAATAAGGATATAATTTAAGGTGGTGTTAATATGAAGCACAATGCAAAAGAAAATTTATTAATAGCTTTAGATGAACTTTGCTCATGTCAAAAGCATCTAAACACTGCTTATTTACATGCAGAAGAAAATCATAATAGAAATGAAATTCATACTGCACTTGAAGCTATAGGTAGTGCTGTAGATTCTGCACAAACTGCTTTGAAGAATTATAAAGATTAGGAGGAGGTATTTAATATGGGACATAAGACAAATGCAAAAGATCAATTAAAATGTGCTCTTTCTGATGTTACGCATGCTCAGCAATTATTGCATGATGCTATTAAATCTGTAGAACAAGACGACAATAAGCAACTTATTCAAGATACTTTAGCAAATGTTAATGAAGCATTACATGCAACAAGAACTTCAACTTATGGATTTAAAGATTAGAAAAATAAAAAGACTGTAGGAAAATCCTACAGTCTTCAGTTAACTATCTTCTGTTGTTTTGAGCTTTTCTTGCTCTTCTGCAATCAATACATCTTACTGGTTCGTTATCGAATCCTTTTTCTTTGTAGAATTCTTGTTCTCCTACTGTGAATACGAATTCTTTACCGCAATCTTTACAAATTATTTTCTTATCTTCCATTTTAAATCCTCCATTCTAAAGACCAATATAATCAACAAATCTCTACAATGGAGAAAGCTAATTTCTATTCAATCTTTAAACAAATATTTCTAAGTCTTATGACCTACTACTGTATTTTATCATATTTTTATTTTCTTTGCTAGTAGTTTTTAATAGATTAATTAATAATTTAATATTTATACGTTAATATATATTAATATTTTTCAAGCTATATAATATACTATATATCTTGAAAAATAAAAAAAATAAAAGCTATAGAAAACCTATAGCTTAAATTAGTAATAACTATCTTCTGTTGTTTTGAGCTTTTCTTGCTCTTCTACAATCAGCACATCTTACTGGTTCGTTGTCAAATCCTTTTTCTTTGTAGAATTCTTGTTCTCCTACTGTGAATACGAATTCTGAACCACAATCTTTACATACTAATTTCTTATCTTCCATTTTAAATCCTCCATTCTAAAGACTATTCAAGTAACTACTAATCTCTATAACGGAGAATATCATTATCTTTCAAAATCTTTAAACAAAATATTATTAGTCTTCTTGACTACTTATTCATAATAACATACTTAAATAAAAAAATCTACTACTTTTTTTATTTATTTTCAAAAAAATACCGGTAGTTTTAGCTACCGGCAAAGAAACCTACGTAACCCTATCGGGTCATTTTTTATTCTTATCATATTTCTACATTTATATTCCCTGTTTCATAAGAATTTAAATTTACATATAAATATAATTAATTTTATCTATACTATTCTGTACTATAATCCTTCTCTATCACATAACCTTTCTAATAACTCTTTTGAAGTTTTGTCTCTAGAGTTCATATATAATTCTACTTCTTCTATTCTATTTTCCATTTTTCTAATAAATTCATTGGTTTCTTCACTATTATTTTCTTCGTTATCAAATCTTGTATCATCTAAACTTAACTTAATTATATCTATAGCTTCAATTAATTCTTTTTTATAATCTTCATCTGTTTTATTATTATTTATGTTGTCTATAATATTATAATTTAATTCAACTGATGTTCTTTTATTATCATCTTTTATCTTATATACATAAAAGTTGTAATCATTTGGTTTTCCCATTAAATAATATCTAAGGTTTCCATTCCTTCTAAAATTCTCCATAGAATTAGAATGTTGACAAAAATATATAGTTTGATTTTTATCTATTAAATCAGTAATAGCTTGTGAATGAAATGTAATATTATTCGGTCTAGAATACTGAACTATATCTCCTGGTAATAAGCTTCGATAAATTTCATCCCATTTTACTAATGCATCTATTATTTTATATTCTTTATATGAATGAGCTCTTTTATATTCTTTTCCAAAATGCAAATGAAATGGTTGTGCTGCTGTCCATGTTGAACTTCTATTAGGTAGATTAGAAGAATAATAAAACCAAGACTTTATACTTGTTGCAGTTTCTTTAGATCCAACAAACTCTATTCCCCCAGCTCTTAAAACTTGGGATACGAAATTAGTGCAATCTCCACCATCATTTACATAATTATAATATTTACTGTTTGATGATGTTGCCCATTTTAGAGCATATTCCCGTGCTAACTCTCTATTGTAGCTATCATTTTTAACTCCAGCAGATATAGATTTTATATCTATGCTTGTTATAAATAATACTAACATTAAAAATAATAATAAAAATAGATTTACTTTTCTTTTGATTAAACTTCTCATATTTTATCTCTCCAGATTATTTTATATTATATTATATCTTTTGAAATAAAACGAAATTTATTACACATTAATTAACTAATAAAAATCATTATAAATGCACATATTATAACAGACGTTGCAATAGATACTTTCATCATCTTTTTCTCTTTATTCGAATCTCTTGCTATAAGTTTAAATTCTCCATCAACTACTCTTTTAGAAACTCTAATTCCTATTATAATTTCAGTAAAAATATAGCCAATGATAGGAGCAAAAATACCTACTATAATTGCAAATCCACTATATTGAATCATACCAAAAAAAGCGAGAATAATTGTAGTTAATAATGATACATATTCCATAATTATTATATATTTAATATTTTTATATAACCTATCCCAACTTTCATCAGAAAAAGATGCTGTTTTAAAAAAACTAAAACTTTTCTTTTCATTATACACATTACTTTTCCCACGCTCATCTAATATTTCTTTTAACTGATACATAAACTCTCCAATTTTCTCAAGAACTACAGTTAATCGAATTTTACCTCCGTTATACTTAACTTCCATCCATCCTCCAGTGTACTTAATAGATGGATATCTTATTTGTTTAATTTCATCATAAGGTATTATTTTTTTTTTGTTTTTATTAATATAAATTATTGCATCATCAGTTAATGTAACATTAATGTATTTAAATCTTTTCAAAAGTAAAAAATATAATAATGTAAATTCAAGTAATATTAAAACAAACATACCTACTATTATATATACAATTAACACAAAATCTATATTTTTAAGTTTCTCACCTTCTGATAATATAGCTCCAAAAACTCCCAAAAATATAAAACTAAAAAAAATAATTAAGCCGACACAATAATTTAAGAATGATCCTCTCAAATGTTTTCTATATTTATACATAGCCTTTCCCCTTTTCTATAACCATAATACCTATAAATAATTTCTAAAGAAAAAAAGTTTATAGTAAAATAGAAAAGCGAAAAAGTTAAGGATATCTTGCTCCGCAAAGCTTAAAGTTAAACTTATACGAATCATTCTTTATTCAAAAATCTCTTAGGGATTTTTTACCTTAACTCTTTCACTTTTCATTTTTTCACTATTTTACTCTATTCTTTGCTTCCTTTAAGCATTTCACCTATAGCTGCAATGCTTCCAAGTGAAGATAAAGTTTCATTTGGTAATATAAGCTTATTAGCTGGATTATTAGCCATTTCCTTAAGTGCTTCAACTTGTTTTAAAGCTATAACTGTTTCGTTAGTACCTGATTCTATAATTGCTTGGTTTACCTTTCTAATAGCTTCTGATTCCGCTATAGCTATTTCTTCTATTGCCTTAGCTTTACCTTCTGCTTCAAGCAATTGAGATTCTTTTAAACCTTCAGCTCTTCTGATGTTTGCTTCTTTTTCAGCTTCTGCTGCAAGTATCTTAGATCTCTTTTCCCCTTCTGCCTTCTCAATTTGAGATTGTCTTTGACCTTCTGCTTCAAGAATCATAGCTCTCTTATTTCTTTCTGCCTTCATTTGCTTTTCCATAGCTTCTTGAATTTCTGTTGGAGGAATTATATTTTTAATTTCAACAGAAAGTATCTTTATACCATATGCATCTGTAACTTCATCAATAATGCTTAAAAGATCTTGGTTAATTTTATCTCTTCCTGATAATATTTCATCTAAACTCATATTACCTAATATATTTCTCATATTAGTTGTTGCTGAATATACTATACCTGATCTATAATCTTCAATATTATAAACAGCATCTTTAGCATTTAATAGCTTATAGAATATAACATTATCTACAGATATTTTAACATTATCCTTTGTAATAACTGATTGCGGTGGTACATCTAAAATTTGTTGTTTTGTTGAAACTTTCTTTCTAACAAAATCTGCAAAAGGAATTAGGAAGTGCCATCCTGGTTCTAAGGTTTTGTGATATTGCCCAAATCTTTCTACAACATATAAGTATCCTGTGTTTACGATTTTAATTGATGATAAGATTACTATTAATACAAAAAGTACCACTACTCCTGTAATTATTAACCCTACTAAATTATCCATCTAAACTTCCTCCTCTTTTTTAATTATTAATTTAATACCTTCTATACCTGTGATTTTAAAACTTTCGTCTTTCTTTATCACTTCTCCTAAGTTTTGTACAGTCCAGTATATTCCGTCCACTTTTATTTTAGCTCTATCTCCTATGTCTTGTTCTGCTTTCATAACTCTTCCTATATAATTTTCTTCCATTAAAGGTGTACGTTTAACACCTTCTTTAAACTTACGTTTAGCCCATGGATAACCTATTGAAACAGTTATTAGATTTACTACTAAGAAAAGTACTACTTGAACCCCAAATGTTACTCCCAGTAAATCAGCTATCATTGCAACAAATGCTCCTACAGCAAACCAAGCAAATAAGAAATTACTCGTTGCTATATCTATAGCAATTACTACTGCTGCAACTATAATCCAAAAAATTACCGTTCCCATTATTTCCCCTCCTTTATTCTTTAAGAATATTATAACATTTATTAGTAAAAATTTGAATTCGATTAACTTATGAAACCATTATAATATACTTTTTACTTTATTACAACATCTTTTTTAACTTTTTATACGGTATATTATAACCTTTAATGCTTTTAAGTACATCTTTCTTCTATTATCATTGATTTTCTAGAGTTTTCCTTTTATTATTTAAATATATGTTTCATTTAACAAGTTATATAATTAACTTTACAATATACTAAAGTTAATATAATTTTATAAATTAATATTTAATTTATATATTATTCCAATTTTGCTATAAGTGCTAAAATATTAACTTAATTTATCATAAATTTATTATAGTATAGTTGAATATTAGACTTTCATAGAAAATTATATTTTTATAACCATTAATTATAATATTGTATTTTAAAAGTTACTAATTATTTTTATTATTAGCTTTTATTTATTAAAAAATTATTTTATTTAAATCTAATTATGACTATGAATTTTAAATATAAAAAAGAGTTACAATACTTATATACTAAGTATTGTTTAATTTAATATGGATTGGAGAGATTTTATGGATTTTATAAAAGTTGCAGCTGCATGTCCAGTTACTCGTGTAGCAGACATAGACTATAATTTAGAAAATATATTCATTTGCTTAGATAAAGCATTTGAAGATGGGGCCAAATCAATAGTTTTTCCTGAATTAGCTATTACTTCATATACTTGTAGTGATTTATTTATGCAATATAGCTTATTAGAAAAATCTAACTTGGCAATAGAAAAACTGATTAAAAAAAGTACTGGTTTAGATATGCTAATTGCTATAGGAGCTCCCTTAAGTTTTAAGAATGTATTATTCAATTGCGCCTACATAATATTTGATGGAAAACTTCTTGGAATAGTTCCAAAATCGTATATTCCAAACTATAGTGAATTTTATGAAAAACGTTGGTTTAGCGAAGGTCTTGGAATAATAGATGAAAAAGTGAATTTCCCTTTTCAAAAAGATGTTCCATTTGGAACTAATTTAATTTTTACTTCTGGAAGATATAGTTTTGGATTTGAAATTTGTGAGGATCTTTGGGTTACAATCCCTCCAAGTTCCTACCTTTCACTTCTTGGTGCAAATATAATAGGAAATCTTTCAGCTTCTAATGAACTTGTAAGTAAAAAAGATTATAGAGAAGCTCTTATATCTAATCAAAGTGCTCGATGTATGTCTGCTTATATTTATTCTTCTGCTGGAGTTCATGAATCCACAACAGATCTTTTATTTAGTGGACATATGTTAATTGCTGAAAATGGTACTGTGCTTAAAGAAAATGAAAGATTCCAAAGAAACAATGAAATTATCTACTCATGCGTTGATGTGTTTAGATTAAATAGTGAAAGACTTAAAAATATAAGCTTTAGAGATGCTTCAAGAATAGTTCCATTTGAAGCTGAAGTAATAAACTTTAATTATAAGAATATTAAAATAGATAACTTCGATAGATTTGTAGATAAGCATCCTTTCGTTCCTTCTAATACTAAATTACGCGAAGAAAGATGCAAGGAAATCTTTAATATTCAGGCTGCTGCCTTAGCTAAAAGAATGGAACATACTAACTTGAAAAAGGCTGTTATAGGCATTTCAGGAGGACTTGACTCTACTTTGGCTTTACTTGTAGTAGTTAAGACTTTTGAACTACTAGGTTTAGATAATAAAAACATTGTTACTATTACAATGCCTGGGTTTGGAACTACTGATAGAACTTATAATAATGCTTTAACATTATGTAAGGAATTAGGTTGTGATTTAAGAGAAATTAATATCGTAAAAGCTGCTCTTCAACACTTTGAAGATATTGGTCATGATAAAGATATTCATGATGTTACTTATGAAAATGTTCAAGCTAGAGAAAGAACTCAAATTCTTATGGATTTAGCTAATAAAGAAGGTGGATTATTAATTGGAACTGGAGATCTTTCTGAATTAGCTCTTGGATGGTGTACTTATAATGGAGATCATATGAGTATGTATTCTGTTAATCCATCAATACCAAAAACTCTTGTTAGATATTTAGTTAGATATGTAGCAGAAAAGGAATCTACTATTGAAGTTTCAGATACACTTTTAGATATATTAGATACTCCAGTTAGTCCTGAACTTTTACCTAAGAGCGATAAAGGAGAAATCACACAAAAAACTGAAGATATAGTTGGCCCTTATGAATTACACGACTTCTTCCTATATCACTTTATTAAGAATGGTTCTTCAAAAGAAAGAATAAGGCTTCTTGCCGAGCAAGCATTTAAAGATGATTATAGTAAAGAAGAAATATCTAAATGGCTTGATAAATTTATTTATAGATTCTTTACACAACAATTTAAGAGAAGTGCTTTACCTGATGGACCTAAAGTTGGAAGTATATCATTGAGCCCACGTGGTGATTGGAGAATGCCTTCGGATGCTTCTTTTAATTCGTTTAAATAAAAGAAAGATATTGTATTTCAAGTAGTTAGTATCATTCACTGGGAGTTTTTATAATTCTACTTATTCAAAATACCTAAATTACCCTAACTCGCATACGCTCAAACAACGGTAATTCTTAACGGTATCTTGAAACATAGAATTATAAAACTCCATCAGTTCATGATAATACTACTTTCCATACAATATCTTTCTTTTTATATAAAACTAATTATACTTTATCTATCCTCAGTATCAATAAGATGTATAATAAAATTTTTGATATTTAAGCAACTCCTTTTTCTTTTATCTCTATCAACTTACATTCATTATCTATAACTTCTAATTTCATTTCATATAGATATGCTGCGATTGGACCATGATACTTCATGCCATTTATAATTATCCCACTACTATTTTCATCTGATTTAACACAAGTAAACATTAGAATTTCACCATTTATCTTTATTTGACCTATCTCATCTACTAATCGAATTTCTTTTAATTTAAATAAAGATAAGTTTAATATTTCTTTATTATATTTTTTAAAGTAATTAATCATCTTTTGCCTATCTTCATAAGTTGTATCTACAAAATATGATGACTCCATACCTAAAATAATTTATTCATTTTATACTCTCATTTAATTTTATATTTCCTCAGTATCAACTAACTTTGCTTCTTCATATTCAATTGATATAGTAATCAATTTTCTTTTATATGAAAGCATTGATAAAATCATTGCTCCAGATGAAATTAAAAATATACTGGACGCACTTATTTTATCAAAAAGATATCCATACATCATATTACTTAAAGGCATTGCAATCATACAGCCAGTTCCCATAATTGTTGATATCCTTCCCATAAAATCTAATGGAACAATATGTTGAAAATTTATATTTAAAAATGCATTTGAAAGTGCTATAAATAAACACACAGTAAATGTTACTATTAACATTAATGAATATAAATAAATTTTACTATTCTCTATAGAGACTAAAAAATCAAAAGCTACCACAGCATATCCTGCTAATACTATTGATGCTACCATTAAACAACTATAAATATTCTTTCCTATAGAATTCTTTTTAGAAAGCCATCCTAAAAAAAAGGTTGAAACTATCGTTCCTATTACTCCAATAGACTCGACTATACCAAATTGAAAATCTGAAACTTTAAGGATTATCTTACTAATATAAGTACTTCCTATAGTAAAAGCACCAAAAGCAAAATTTAAAATCATTGCTAAGCTAATTATATTTATAATATCTTTTCTTTTTCTAATAAATCCTATTCCTTCTTTAAACTCTATAATAAAACTATTTAAAGAAAGTTGACCTTTTTCCTTGATATTTTTAGGAATAACTAAGAAATACTCCGAAATTGCTGAAATGAAAAATGAAATTGAATTTATTATAAAAACTGCCTCTAATCCAAAACCGCCATAAACTACTGCAGCAATAGCTGGTGATATTACATTTCCAATGGACATTATAAGTGAGTTTAAAGCATTAGCTTCCACTAAATCTTCTTTTTTGGTTATGGTAGGAATTATTGTTTGAAGAGTTGGATTATCTATAGTAGAAATTAAAGAAAGTGTTATTACTAAAATGTAAATATAGATTAATGGCATTTCCCCTGAAACAAAATAAATAATAGCAAATATCGTTACTACCGCTCCACTAGCCAGATCTAAAACAATTAAAATTTTCTTTCTATCAAACCAATCAACTATTACTCCAGCAAATGGTGCTAATATTAGCTGTGGAATTAAAGAAACAGCAAGTATAGATGCAAATTTAGATGCTGATCCCGTTGTGCTTAATACAAATAGTGATAATGCAAAACTTTGCATATATGACCCAATTGAAGATGTTATTTTACCAAACATTAAAAGTGAAAAGTTTTTGTCTTTCAAAAGATTAATTTTCATTTTTCCCCCTTTTTATACTATAAAGTTTCATAATAGTACTATTTCCCCAAGTTTATTAGCTATTTATATAGAACATTTATATATTTAATATATTCTTTTAACATTTCTATAAATGTTCTATATAATATCTATAATATTATATTAATGTAATATTATAGCATTATCAAACAACTTTTTTTACTTTAAAAATTTTTCCTTTATATTTGTATTTTATAAATTTAATCATATTACTGCATTTGTTTCTTTATTTATAACTCTAAGTAATGTTAAAATAGCTCCAACTAAACAAATACCCTCTATTCCAACAAATACAAATCTCATAGCATATATAAATTTATCTGCCCTTCCTTATATATATCCTGTAACTTTATATCCAATTTTACTACTCATTCTACTATATAAAAGACTTTTTGAAATGGCTATTCCAGTTGTTGTACCTAAATTTCTTACTAACCCATTTATGCTTCCATCAACTCCAAGCTTAGTTTCATCTACTGTTGACATTATCAATGAATTATTTGGTTATTGGAATATTCCACTTCCAAAAGATAATATTCCCAAGGCGCTACTGATACTATAAGTCCTCCCAATGTTGGTCCTACCATAGTTCCTAAAGCTACTGCTGTTCCCTTCATTCCAAGAGTTCTTCCTCTTTCTGTAGACGTAAATGTTTCTGTAATTATCCCTTGATTCATCGCCATTGCTACTGCCCCTATTGCTTGAATTATTCTAGATATAATAAGCATTAGAAGGCTATTAGATAATCCACAATGAAAATCTATTAAAAAAACGTAGGATTTAACCTACGTCAATATTTTGAAATTATCTTTAAAATATTAATATTTTCATAAAACTTCTAATTTAATATTATTTTATTATAATAGTTTCTGAAATCCTCTTCTTTTTTTAAAATTTCTTGTGCTTCTATGTAAGGTTTCATTATTACTTCTTTACTTTCTTGTAAATAAAATTTAGCATATCCACCTTCACCATACTTTTCTACTAAATGTGAATAAACTCTCCTATATGTCTCATCTTCATTTAAATCACTATAGTTCTTTCTTGAAAAATTATAGCATCTTTCTATCATATCATATATATCCGTTGTTCTATCAGCATCGGAAATTATATATCCATATACACTTCGTGGTTCATGAGGATTTGATGCTCTATGATCCTCACATGCTTCTCCCATTAATATAAGTTCTTCTTTAGTAAACCAATTTTTTAGATTAATATCATTTATCAGCATATTTCTTGAATGTATTTGATGAGTTTTTCTATCTATACTCATTCCTAAATCGTGATATATTGCAATAGTTAATACCATATTTTTATTTACCGGGAAATATTTTGACAATTTAATTGACGAATCTATTACAGTTGCTATATGTTTTATCCCATGTCCCTTATCAAAAGTTTTATAATTCTCCAAAATATTTTCTGTTAAATATTTTAATAAAGATTTATCTATCTCCTTATCCAATACATTATTACTTTCTTCACTTATTTTTTCTTTTATTTCATTTAAATTTTTCATACACACTTTAATAATAAACTTCAATATTTAATAAATTTATTATTAATTTCCCCCTCATTAAACTTACTTCTAATTCTATTATAAATCATTACCTTTATATAATCACAAATTGCTATAATTATAACATAAAAAGAGACTATTACAGAAAGCTATTTACTGAAAAAGTTAATAGATTATTTTTATAAAGGAATTAGCTTAGCGACTTGATTTTATACTTTCCTATTATTTTTCTAAAGGACCTCGCGAAATGGTCTGACCCCTAAAAAGTAGACATTGTTAAAAGGGATATATCATTGTGAATTACAAAAATGGCTTCGATATTTAATTGGAGCCATATTTTTTAACCTTTTTTGAAATCTAATATTA
>NZ_JAGHFX010000027.1 GCF_017888565.1 Clostridium sp. | reverse complement strand
TGATTATTATAATAATGACCGTTGTCAGTGGAACTTAAAAAAGCTGACTCCTGTTCAATACAGAAATCAGCTCTTAGCTTCCTAACTCTCTTTTTTAAAATGTCCTTGACATAGGGACCAGTTTAAATTTTAGTACTTATTTAACTATTTATAGAATAAAGAAAGCTAAAGAGCTAATAAAAAATACAGATATGAAAATATCTCAAATTGCTTTAGAAGTAGGCTATTCTAATGCAGGATATTTTTCTAAAAATTATAAAAAGTACACAGGAATTTCACCAGAAGAAGATAGATATTGATAATGTTATAACGAAATGTCAAATAAATAATAAAAAATCAATATTTTACAAATATATGATAAGTAATAATGAAATGATAATAAAATTATGTCCAAATAATTATATTCAATATCAATATTCTTTATATAAACTAAGATTTTATTTATGTATAATTATATTGAATAAAAGATATTGTAGGTTATTATCCACTATAAGAGGAGATTAAATGATTAAAAAGTTAAATATAATATTGATGGCAACATTAATATTAATTATAACAATAGTTTTTGTAGCATCCTTAGGTGTTAATATGAATAATAGCTTAAAAACAAAAGAAGAAAGAAGCTTAAAAGTAGCAGTTATTTTTACTGGAAGTGGATTAGGAGATAAGTCTTTTAATGATTTAATTTATGATGGTTTGTTAAAAGCGCAGAAGGAGTTAGGTGTAGAATTTGATTATGCAGAACCTATATATCCTGAAGAATATGAAAAAAGTATAATGGAATTTGCACAAACAGAAAAATATCAATTAATAATTGCTGTTGGTCCTGAACAAGAAGGTGATGTGAAAGCGGTTTCAAAAAAATATCCTAATCAAAAGTTTACTTTAATAGATTCAAAAATTGATGCTAAGAATATAAGCTCTATCTATACAAGATGGGAAGAACAAGCATTTTTAAACGGAGTTATTTCAGGAATATTAAGTAAAGAAGAGTATGAAAAAATAGGATATATGAGTAAGGCGGGAATAATATTAGGAATGGAAGTTCCGCATTTAAGAGAAGGTGCAATAGGTTTTGAAGCTGGATTTAAATATATTAATCCAGATGGGGAAGTTATGACCGCAGCAGTAAACGATTTTAAAAATCCACTTAAAGCTAGAGAAACTGCATTATTGATGTATAGCAAAGGTGTTAAATATATACAACACTTAGCTGGAGCATCAGGGCTTGGGGTATTCTCAGCAGCTAAGGAAAGTGGCGGATACGCTTTTGGAGTAGATGAAAATCAAAATTATTTTGATCCTAGCGTTATAATATCTACAGCTACAAGATATATGAATCAAATTATATTTAATGAAATTAAATATATGAATGATAATACTTGGAATGATGGAGTACATTTATCTGGATTAAAAGAGGGGATTATAGATATTACTAGAGAAGGGTCAGAAGTAGAATTAGATCCAATGGTTATGAAAACAGTTAATAAAATTAAATCAAAAATAGTAAATGATGAATTAACTATACCTAAGAATAAAAAAGAACTTGAAGCTTGGGTTAAATTAAATAAATACGAAGATTAAATGGAGGTTTTAGTATGAGAGCTTTTGATATTATTGCAAAAAAGAGAGATAAAAAAGAATTAAGTAAAGAGGAAATAGAATTTTTTGTAGAAGGTTATACCAAAGGTGAAGTTACAGATTACCAAACATCAGCATTATTAATGGCGATTTATTTAAATGGATTTAGTAAAGAAGAAACAGTAAATTTAACAATGGCTATGATTAAATCAGGAGATGTTGTTGATTTAAGTGAAATAAGTGGAATAAAAGTTGATAAACATAGTACTGGTGGAGTTGGAGATAAAACATCTTTAATATTAGTACCTATGGTTGCTGCAGCAGGAGGAAAGGTTGCTAAATTATCAGGAAGAGGCCTAGGACATACGGGAGGAACTTTAGATAAGCTTGAAGCAATACCGGGATTTGATATAAATGTATCAAAAGAAAACTTTATAAAATTTGTTAATAAATCAGGACTTGTAATAGCGGGACAAACACAAAATATAGTACCTGCCGATAAGAAAATATATGCACTTAGAGATGTTACTGCCACTATAGATAGTATTCCTTTGATAGCAGCTAGTATAATGAGCAAAAAAATTGCTTCAGGCTCAGATGCCATATTATTAGATGTTAAATATGGGGATGGAGCATTTATGAAAACTAAGGAAGATGCTGAAAAGCTTGCAGAAGCTATGGTTTCTATAGGTAAGGGCTTAAATAGAAATACATCAGCAGCTATAACTTTAAATGGAGAACCTTTAGGATATGCAATAGGAAATGCATTGGAAATTCAAGAAGTAATAGAAGTTTTAAGTGATAGAGGTCCAGAAGATTTAAGGGAGTTATGTTTAAAACTTGGTGCTCAAATGCTTAAGTTATCTAATATAGAGGCAGATGTAAATAAAGGAAGAGCTATTTTAGAGGAAGTTCTTAAGAATGGAAAAGCCCTTGAAAAATTAAAAGAGCTTGTAGCTAATCAAAGTGGAGATATAAGAGTTATAGATGATAAGAAGCTATTTACTATTGCGGAAATAGTTCATCAAGTAAAAGCTCAAGAAGAGGGTTATGTATATGAATTAAATGCAGAAAAAGTAGGAATAGCTTCATTATTAGCAGGGGCAGGAAGAGAGACGAAGGATGATGTAATAGATTATGGTGCTGGAATAATATTAGTTAAAAAGATGGGAAGTTATGTGAATAAAGGCGATATACTAGCTACTATATATACAAGTGATATGAGTAGGGTTGAAAAATCTGAAGAGATGCTTTTATCAGCTTATACAATGTCTAATAAAAAGCCAGCTAAAGCAGATATAATACACAAGATAATTGAGTAAGTAAAGGAGGTCGGATATAGAAATGAATATGAAGGATATATTAAAAACAGTTGATCATACACTACTTTTACAAACATCTACATGGGATGAAATAAAAGTTATATGTGACGATGGAATGAAATATGAAGTTGCATCAGTATGTATTCCACCTTCTTTTGTGAAAAGAGCAAAAGAGTATGTTGGAGAAGCTTTAAATATATGTACTGTAATAGGATTCCCTAATGGGTATAATACAACAGAGGTAAAAGTTTTTGAAACAAGAGATGCTATACAAAAGGGAGCCGATGAAATTGACATGGTAATAAATATAGGAATGGTAAAGGAAAAGGACTATGAATATATAACTAACGAAATAAAACAAATAAAAGAAGCATGTGAAAATAAAATATTAAAAGTAATAATAGAAACTTGCCTTTTAACTGAAGAGGAAAAGATTGAATTATGTGATTGTGTTACAAATGCTGGAGCAGACTTTATAAAAACATCCACTGGTTTTAGTACTGGCGGAGCGACTATTGAAGATATAGAATTATTTAAAAAGTATGTTGGAAAAGATATAAAGATTAAGGCTGCTGGTGGAGTAAAGAGTATTGAAAAAGCAAAAGAGTTTATAGAGAAAGGAGCCTCAAGACTAGGTACAAGTTCTATAGTTAAAATAATGAATAATGAAGAAATTATTGGATATTAAATACTTTTGATTTGATAATAGTTAAATTTTAATATAATAAGGGTATTTTAATAGTTGATGGCTGATATTACTATTATTTATAGAGAAATTTAATAAAAGACAGGAGATCTTATTATCATAGTGCGTGATTTAGAAAAAAATATCAAAATTTATATTTATTAGAATTTAGGACTAGTAAAAATGAATAAATTAGATATATAATATGCATATAGGAGAAATTTATTAATTTTAATAACAGATGCATAAGGAGAAATTAAATGGCAGTAACTATAGATGATATAGCAAAAAAAGCAGGTGTATCTTCTGCAACGATATCTAGGGTATTAAATAATTCATCTTATGTAAAAGATGAGACAAAAGAAAAGGTTCTAAAAGTTATTGAAGAAATGAATTATGTTCCAAGTGCAATAGCAAGAAGTCTTTCTAAAAGAGAGACAAGCACTATAGGGATAATAGTTCCGGATATAACAAATTCGTATTTTGGTGAGATAATAAAGGGTATAAGTAAAATTGCAGAAGAAGTTGGCTTAAACATAATATTATTTAATACAAATAATGATATAAAAAGTGAAATAAAAGCACTAGATGAAGTAAAAAAACACAGATTAAAAGGTGTTATAATGACTCCTGGATTTGGAGATACTGAGTTTCAAGATATATTTACCGATATGATAAATAGCATAAATATACCTATTGTATTAGTTTCTGCGGATTTAAATTATATAGAGTTAAATGGAGTGTTTGTTGATGATATAAAAGGTGGATATGATGCTACAAAGTTATTAATACATAAAGGTCATAAGAAGATAGGAATAATAACTGGAATAATAAGTTCAAGTTCAGCAGTAAATAGACTTAATGGATATAAAAAGGCATTGATAGAAAATAATATTTCAATTATGGATGATTATATAAAAGAAGGAAATTTTAGTTTAGATAGAGCGTATGAATTAACTAAAGAATTTTTAGATATGCAAGATCCACCTACTGCAATAATTTCATGTAGTAATAGAATGACTTTAGGGGTTGTTAAAACTCTATTTGAAAGAAACAAGAAGATTCCTAAGGATATAGCTTTAATTGGGTTCAATAAAATTGATCTTATAGATATAGTAGGAATTAATTTAACTTATATAGAAGACTCTCCAATGGAATTAGGACAATCTTCTATAAGGCTACTTCTAGACATATTGGAATCTAATGAAAAGAATAAAATAAAAAGAATAAAAATACCACCTAAGCTGATTTCAAATGGCTCAGAAGGTAAGTTTGATTAAGTGAAAATTTAATCTTATTTGTAAGCGGTATCAATGATTAGTTATTATTTAAACGACGCACTTCTTTGTATATCAAAGATTGCTATATATTATTTTATGGAGGGATTATTATGAAAAAAAAGCTAATAGCACTAACACTTGCAGCTCTTATGGTTACTGGACTTGTAGGGTGTGGTAGTAATGGTAATGGTAATGAAGGAGAAGGGGAAGTAAAAAAAGATTTAAAAGTAGGTATGGTTACTGATGCAGGTACTATTGATGACAAATCATTTAACCAAGGTACTTGGGAAGGTATAGAAAAAGCTAAAGCTGAATTGAAAATTGAAAACAATTACTTAAAGCCAGCTGGAACTACAGAAGCAGATTACATGAAGGAAATTGGAAATCTATATGATACAGGTTATAAATTTATAGTTACTCCTGGATTCAAATTTGAAACAGCAATATTTAAAGCTCAAGAAAAATATAAAGATGCTAAATTTGTAATATTAGATGGTAATCCACACAATGGAGACTTTAATCCAGTTGTAGCAGAAAATACAGTAGCCATATTCTTTGCTGAACAAGAAGCAGGATTCTTGGCTGGGGTAGCAGCCTCTCTTCAATTAAAAGAAGGTGAATTAGGATTTATAGGTGGTATGGAAATCCCTTCAGTTCAAAAGTTTAACTGGGGATTCCAACAAGGTGTTAAATATGCTAATGAAAATTTAAATACAAAAATGAATATTAAAGCAGAAAATGTAGTTTACCAAGGTACATTTGATAACGTAGCAGCAGGACAACAATTAGCAGCAACTATGTTTGATAATGGAGTTAAAGCTATCTTTACAGCAGCTGGAGGAGTTGGTGTTGGAGCTATAAAGGAAGCTAAAGATAGAGCAGGTAAGGAAGAGGAAGCTTGGATAATAGGAGTTGACGTTGACCAATATGCAGATGGTATATACAAGGATGATAAATCAATCATTTTAACTTCTGCTATGAAGAAAATCGATACAGCTACTTTTGATATGATAAAAGATGAATTAGATGGAAAATTCCAAGGTGGAAAAACTTTAATGTTTGATGCTAAAAATGATGGTATAGGTCTTCCAAAAGAAAATCCAAACTTAAGTAAAGAAACTACAGAGAAGGTTGATGAAATATTCAATCAAATCAAAGAAGGTAAAATTAAAGTATCAGCTGAACAAGGTGATTTAATTAAATAATTTATATAAGGAAATTTAAAGGCTAAGCCTTTAAATTTCCTTAAAAATATGAAAAGAGGAAAGCGGTGAATTATATGGAGTATGTAGTAGAAATGCTTAACATTCGAAAAGAATTTCCAGGAATTGTAGCAAATGATAATGTAACATTACAACTAAAAAAAGGTGAAGTTCATGCTCTTTTAGGTGAAAATGGTGCAGGAAAATCTACATTAATGGGAATGCTTTTTGGGATGTATCAACCAG